>DASVPL010000178.1:0-7315 GCA_036382905.1 Thermoleophilaceae bacterium
GCCGGGCGGCACGCCGGGCGCGGCGGCCACCCAGATCACAGCGCCCGTGCGCTCGATCCGCCCGGCCGCCGGTGGGCGCTCGTCGGGCTCGATCAGCGCGAGGCGGACGTGCAGCGCCGCCCACGAGCGCAGCTCGGGGTCGAGCTCGGTCGGGCGACGGTCGCCCGGGAGCAGGAGGGCGCAGCTTCCGCCGCGCGCCAGGTGCACGGCCACGGAGGCCGTGGCGCGCACCGCGCGGTCGAGCGCCTCCTCGCCGGGCGGGCGGCGGGCGTCGAGCACCACGAGCGGGCGCGAGTCGGAGTCCGCCACGAGGCGCCGCTCCATCATCTCGCCGCCGCGCGCGAGCACCGGCCAGTGGATCCGCCCGGCGGGCGCGCCCTCGCGGTACGGGCGCAGCCCGTCGATCTCCAGCTCCGCCGACTCCGCCAGCGGGCGGGCCGAGCGCGACCCGATGCTGCCCGACGCGCCGGAGCCCGGCGCGACCACGGACTCGACGCGCGGCAGCACCAGCACCTCGTCCACGGCGCTCTCGGTGACGCGCTCGGCGAGCCCGAGCGGATCGCGGATGCTGAGGCGCGCGGGCTCGAGCAGGCGGCGGCCGCGGCGCTCGAAGCGCACGTCGATCCGCACGCGGCGCGGGGCGCCGAAGCCGACGCGCAGTGGGCGGCCGAGCAGCGGCTCGGTGAGCTCACCGCCGGGCGGCGGGACGATGCCCGGGCGCGAGTCGAGCACCAGCGGCCAGGGCTGGTCCTCCTCGACGGTGTGCGGACCGGGGCTGCGCTCGACGGCGGCGCCAGCGGCGGCCAGCGCCACCCAGACGGCGGCGCCGACGCCCAGCAGGATCAGCGCGACCGCGGGCAGGTACAGGCTCGGCGTGCCGAACGCGAGCCCGCCGATCAGCAGCACGAGCCCGAGGGCGGCTGCGCCCAGGGCGCGCGTCACGGCGTCACAGCGCCGGGACCCGCTCCAGCGCCTCGCGCACCACCGTCGCGCGGTCGGTCCCGGCGGCGTCGGGGGCGAGCAGCAGGCGGTGCGGCAGGACCGAGGGGGCGAGCGCCTGGACGTCGTCGGGCAGCGCGTGGTCGCGGCCGTCGAGCGCCGCCAGGGCCTTGGCGGCCTTCAAGAGCATCAGCCCCGCGCGCGGGCTCGCGCCGAGGTCGAGCCGGGGATCGCTGCGGGTGGCGTCGAGGATGGCGACCACGTAGCGGCGCAGTGCCTCGCTCGCGTGCACACGCCCGGCCGCCTCCTGCGCGGCCACGATCTCCCCCACGCTCGCCACCGGCTCGAGCTCGAGCACGCGGTCGCCGGTCGCGTGGTCGCCGAGCATCTCGGCCTCGTCGTCGGGCGACGGGTAGCCGAGCTCGACGCGCACCATGAAGCGATCGAGCTGCGCCTCGGGCAGCGGGTAGGTGCCCTCGTACTCGACCGGGTTCTGCGTGGCCACGACCACGAACGGGCGCGCCAGCTCGTGCGTGTGCACGTCGACGGTGACGTGCCGCTCCTGCATGCACTCGAGCAGCCCGGACTGCGTCTTCGGGGACGCGCGGTTCACCTCGTCCACCAGCACGACGTTCGCGAACACCGGTCCGGGGCGGAACTCGAAGCGGGTCTCGCGCTGGTTGAAGACGTTCGTGCCGACCACGTCGGCGGGCAGCAGGTCCACCGTGCACTGGATCCGCGCGTACTCGGCGTCCACCGTGCGCGCGAGCGAGCGCGCCAGCGCGGTCTTGCCCACGCCGGGGTTGTCCTCGATAAGCACATGCCCCTCGGCGACGAGCGCGACGATCACGTCGCGGAGGGTCGAGCTCGGCACCTTCACCGCCCGCTGCACGTTCGCGGCGAGCCGCTCGCCGAGGGCCTGCACCCCGGCGGGGTCGAGCTGGGGGACCGTGCTCACCGGTCCGATGGTAGGGCGGCGCGGATCTCCGTCCGCCGGTCCCCGCGGGCACCTCCGCTAGGCCTGCGTGGGCTCCTCCGTTAGCTCGCTCAGGAACCTTCCGAGATCGGTCGAGTCAAGTTCTTCTCGACTCAACTCGCCAGCGATGCGCCAGTTCTCAGACTTGCTCCACGGGGAGGCCACGTCGGCCAAGCGCTCATGCGGACCCAGCGCCCTGTACTGCTCGCCGAGAGCCGCACGAACGGCCCGATCCGTGAAGTAATTCTCCACTGCGCGATGATCGAGGACATGCGTGGTGAACCCAAGTTTCTCGCAGTTCTCTAGGAAGGATGCGCGCGGCGGATCAAGCTCAGCGTCGGGCGCACGCCGCTCACTGTCTATGAGTACCCAAACGTCGTCGGAAAGCCGACGGATCTCATCGAGCGCATCCACTGAGCCCGCGTGGATCAGGCTGCTGCCACCTAGGGGGAGCAGGACGACTTCATGAACGGCGTCGTAGTGCCGGAGGATCCGCTGCAGTGCCGCAACCTCGGTGGGGCCTTCGACAAGGAGTACGCGGCTATAACCTAGCTCCTGGTATCCCGAAAAGCTGAGTTCACCGAGGAACTCCGCCCGGCTGCGGGTCTCCTCGAATGGGCGGACAACGCTGCGCCCCGGGTCGACGCGACGCACAGAGAAGACGCGGTTGCCGACCGTGCGGGCAAGGCCAAGGCTGTGCGTGGAGAAAACGACTCCGTGCGTCGTGTATGCGGCGAGCGTCGTCAGGAAGTCGAGTTGAAGGGACGGGTGGAGGTTGAGCTCCGGCTCGTCGATGAAGACGAACGACGGACGCTTGATCGCGACGTACGCGAACACCACCACGAACTGAGCGAGGCCGGCCCCCTGCTCGTCAAGGCGATAGCTGTGCCCATCTGCGATCACCTGAAGGTTCTGGTTCCCGGGGGCGGCGTTGAGCTCGAGCGTGGTGAGCCCGAAGATGCGGCGTAGCTCAGCCGTTAGCTCGACGGCGGCTCTGTTCTGACGCTTACTCGGCCCGGACTTGAACTGGTCCCACTGCTCGACGAAGCCCGAGCCGATCTGAAGGTCGTAGTAGTTCGCGGCGCCCACGTTGATCGCATTTCGGAACGGCCCGAGATAAACGGACTCGGCGAGGGCTCGAAACAGCTGCAGAAAGGGCTCGATGTCGGCCTGCACGCCCGTGACCGGATCGATGGCCGCAGTCTCCGCCCAGTTCAGCTCTGGCACGGGCCGCCCACGGATCTCCCACCGCAGCTGAACGGTTGAGGGGTCCGACCGGGGAATAAGCAAAGTGACCCTGGTCGCCGCGTCGCCATCCGCGCCACCCTCGGAGCGCAGCGCGAAGCCGATCTCCATGTCGAGGTCATTCAGGTTAGAGAGGACCTCCTCAGTGTCGTGAGCGCCTTTAGGACCACCTGTGCCCCAGCGTTGCTCAGACGCGACCTTGACCTTGTTGAGATCGCGGAACTGAAGAAAGGCGTTCCTGAACTCCCAGAACATCCGGAGGATGGAGGACTTCCCCGAGTTGTTCACGCCGACAAGAGCCGTGAAGCCCGGACCGATAACGATGCGGGCGGGGTCGTCGATCGGGAAGCACCGAAAGTTCTTGAGTTCGAGTTCGAAAGTGAGTGACAGAGCTGGTGGTCCCCACCGCCGCTAGGCCTGCGTGGGCTCCTCGCTGCGGGTGAGCTCGCGGGCCGCCAGCTCGGGGTCGGGCGCCCGCATGAGCGCCTCGCCCACCAGTACGGCGTCGACCCCGACCTGCTCCAGCTCCTCGATCTGAGCGCGCTCGACGATCCCGGACTCGGACACCACGATCTTCCCCGCGGGCACGTCGTGGAGCAGCTCGAACGTCGTGGCCAGGTCGACGTGGAAGTTCTCGAGGTTGCGGTTGTTGATCCCGATCACGTCGGCGTCGATCTCGAGCGCGACGCGCAGCTCGTCCTCGTCGTGGACCTCGACCAGCGCGTCGAGGTCGAGGTCGCGCGCGAGGCCGTGCAGCGAGCCGAGCTCGTGCGGGCGCAGCGCGCCGACCACGAGCAGGACCGCGTCGGCCCCGGCCGCCTTCGCCTCCCAGAGCTGGTACGGGTCGATCGTGAAGTCCTTGCGGAGGATCGGCAGGTCGCTCGTCTCGCGCGCCTCGCGCAGGTCGTCCAGTGACCCGCCGAAGTGCTTCTCCTCGGTGAGGATGGAGAGCGCGGCGGCGCCGCCGCGCTCGTACGCGCGGGCGATGTCGGTCACGCTCGCCCCCTCGCGGATCGTGCCCGCCGAGGGGGACCGGCGCTTGTACTCGGCGATCAGCGACGTGCCGGGGCGCGACAGCGCCTCGGCGAACGGGCGGCCCTCTCCGCGGGCGGAGGCGTGCTGCTCTAGCTCCGCGAGCGGGCGCTCGTGCTTGACGCGCTCCAGGCGGGCGCGGGTGGCGTCGATCAGCTCCTCGAGGCGGACGCTCACGACGGCGCCAGCTCCCGGCTGCGTTCGACGAAGCGCTCCAGCGTCTCGCGCGCGGCACCGGAGTCGATCGCGGCCTCGGCCGCGCGCGCCCCCTCCTCGAGCGTCTCCGCGCCGTCGGTCAGGTAGATCGCGGCGGCCGCGTTCAGGACGACGATCGAGCGGTTGGCGCCCTGCTCGCCGTCGAGCACCCTGCGCGCGAGCGCGGCGCTCTCGTGCGGCTCGCCGGCCCCGATCTCGGCGGTGGGCACCGGCTCCACCCCGAGTTCCTCGGGCGTGATCGTGCGCCTCTCGACACGCCCCTCCCTCACCTCCACGGCGCGCGTGGGGCCGGAGGCACTGATCTCGTCCAGCCCATCCTCGCTCGACACTACCAGCGCCCTTTCGACCCCAAGCTGGGCCAGCGCGGCCGCGATGGTGTCCATGAAATCCGGGGCGGAGACGCCCATCAGCTGCCGCGTCGCGCCGGCCGGGTTGGTGAGCGGTCCGAGGAAGTTGAAGATCGTGCGGAAGCCGAGCGCCTTGCGGACGGGAACCACGTGACGCGTCGCCGCGTGGTGCGCCGGAGCGAACATGAAGCCGAACCTGACGCTCTCGATGCACTCGCCCACGGCCGCCGGGTCGAGGTCGATGCGGGCGCCCAGGGCCTCGAGTACGTCGGCCGAGCCGGAGCGGCCGGTCGCGGAGCGATTGCCGTGCTTGGCCACCGTGCCGCCGGCCCCGGCCGCCACGAATGCCGCCGTCGTCGAGATGTTGAAGGTCGGCCGCCCGCCGCCCGTGCCGGCGGTGCAGAGCATGGCGGGGCGGTCGACCACGACCCTGGTGGCCAGCTCGCGCATCGTGCGCGCCAGGCCGACCAGCTCGTCGACGGTCTCGCCCTTGGTCCGCAGGGCGACCAGGAAGCCGGCTGTCTCGGCCTCGGACGAGCGGCCCTCCATGATCTCGCGCAACACCGCGGCGGCCTCGTCGGCCGAGAGGTCCCGGCGCGACGCGAGGGACTCGATGGCCGAGGTGAGGATCTCGTTCGGCACTAGCCCGAGCGCCTCGCGTTCAGCACGCCGAGCGCGTCCGCGAGCGTGAGCCCGCGCGCGGCCAGCAGCACCGTGAGGTGGTAGAGCACGTCGGCGGCCTCCTCGGCCACGCGCTCGTCGGACTCCTCGCGCGCCGCGCGCGTGACCTCCTCGGCCTCCTCGCGCACCTTGGCCCCGATCAGCGGCGGATCGGCGAGCAGCTTGGCCGTCCAGCTGCCCTCGGGGCGCTCGTCGCGGCGGCTGGCGATCGTGCGCTCGAGCGCCGGCAGGGCCTCGTGGGGCGCCGCGGTCGCCGTGTCGCCGTTGTGGAAGCACGTGCGCTCGCCGGTGTGGCACGCCGGTCCGGCTGGCTCCACGAGGGCCAGCACCGCGTCGAGGTCGCAGTCGTAGCGCAGGGCACGCACCTGCTGCACGTTGCCAGACGTCGCGCCCTTGTGCCAGAGCTCCTGACGCGAGCGGCTCCAGAAGTGCGTCTGCCCGCTCTCGCGCGTGCGCGTGAGCGCCTCCTCGTTCATGTAGGCGAGGGTCAGGACCTCACCCGTGCGCCAGTCCTGGACGACGCACGGGACGAGTCCGCGGTCGTCGAACGCGATCTCCTGCATGCGGGGGCGATTCTAGGTGTGGCACCCTCCCCCTCCATGGACGCCACCGACCTCGCATACGCAGGCATCGCGCGCCAGGCGGAGCTGATCCGCGCGCGCGAGCTATCTCCGACCGAGCTGGTCAACCTCTACCTGGACCGGATCGAGCGGATCGACCCGCGGCTGAACGCGTTCCGCGTGGTCTTCGCCGACCGCGCGCGGGCGGAGGCGCAGCAGGCGGAGGGCCGGGTGGGCGCCGGCGACGAGCGCCCGCTGCTCGGCGTGCCGGTGGCGATCAAGGACAACATCGACACGGCCGGCGACCTGACCACCAACGGGTCGGCCGCGTACGGCGAGCCGCCACAGCGCGACGCGGAGATGGTCCGCCGCCTGCGCGAGGCGGGCGCCATCGTGATCGGCAAGACGCACCTGCCCGAGCTCGCGATCTGGCCGGCCACGGAGTCGGACGCGTGGGGCATCACCCGCAACCCGTGGGACACCTCGCGCACGCCGGGCGGGTCGAGCGGCGGCTCCGGCGCGGCGGTGGCCGCGGGGCTGGCCGGCGCCGGGCTCGCCACCGACGGCGGCGGCTCGATCCGCATCCCAGCCGCCTGCTGCGGGCTCGTCGGGCTGAAGACGCAGCGCGGTCGCGTGCCGCTCGGGCCACACGTCGAGCACTGGCACGGGCTGAGCGTGGCGGGCTCGGTCACGCGGCGGACCATCGACACGGCGCTCTGGCTCGATGTCGTCTCCGGCGGCGAGGGCGCCACCGCGCCGGAGCCGGACCGCACGTTCGTGGAGTCCGCGCGCTCGGCGCCGGGCAAGCTGCGCGTGGCTGTGTCGACCAAGCCGTCCGACCCGCGCACGAAGGTCGAGGAGCCGGTGCGCCAGGCCATCCACCAGCTCGCGGGGGTCCTGCGCTCGCTCGGGCACGATGTGCAGGAGCGCGACCCCGACTACGGCTGGCTCCTGCCGCTGTTCTTCCCGCGCTGGGCGAACGGGATATCGGAGGACGTGGAGTCGCTGGCGCGGCCCGAGGCGATCGAGCCGCGCACGCGCCGGGCCGCGGCGGTCGGCCGGATGCTCGGCGCGCGCTCGGTGCGCTGGGCGCGCGGGCGCGAGGAGGAGCGGACGCGCCAGATCAACGGCGTGTTCGACGACTGCGACGTTCTGCTCACGCCGACGATGCCCCACGCCCCGATCGAGGCCGGCTTCTTCGCCCGCGCGGGCCTCGCGCGGAGCATCGACCGCGCCTCGGGCACCGTGACCTTCACCCAGCCGTGGAACGTCACCGGCCAGCCCGCCATGTCGATCCCGACGCCCGCGAGCGGCCCCAA
>DASVPL010000179.1:0-3514 GCA_036382905.1 Thermoleophilaceae bacterium
CGGCGACGGCACCCGGGCGGCCGAGCTCCACGGCCAGGAGCCCGGCGGCGGCTGGCGGCTGCACGCGCGCGCGCGGGTCACGCCCCTGTCCCCCGATCGCCCGGCCGAGCCTGTGGCGCTCGAGCGCCTGCGCGAGCGCTGCGGCGCGGCGCTCGGGGGCGAGGAGTTCTACGCGCGCGTGCGCGCGCGCGGGATCGACTTCGGTCCCAGCTTCCAGACCGTGCGCGAGATCGCCCGCTGCGACGGGACGGCGCTCGCGTCGCTCGCCGCCCCGCCCACCAACGGCACCGGACGTCCGCACCCGACCGTCGTCGACGCCTGCTTCCAGGTCCTCGGCGCGCTGGTCGAGGACGAGTCGGACGAGCGCGCCTACGTACCGGTGCGGATCGAGCGGCTCGAGCTCGGCGGGAACCCGGCCGCCTGGTGCCGGGCGACGGCGACCCGCAGCGATACGGCCGGCGCGCTGACCGGCGACGTCGAGCTGCTCGACGACGAGGGCGGCATCGTCGGGCGCGCGACCGGGGTGGAGCTCAGGGCATTGCCGCGCGAGGCGCTGACCGCGTCGCAGCCGAGCGGCCCGGCCGTCTACGAGGTGGGGTGGCGTCCCGCGCCGCTCGAGCCGGGCACGAACGGCGCCGGGCCCGGCACCTGGCTCGTGCTCGGCGGCGGCGAGACCGACGCCCTCGCGCGCGAGCTGACCGTCCTCGGAGCCGCTGCGATCCGCCCCGCCGCGGACGCGGCCGGCCCGAGCGCCGCGGTCGCGTCGGCGCTGAGCGGCGACGAGCAGGTACGCGGGGTCGTGTACGTCGCGGACGGCGCGCCCGCGGGCGACCCACCGACGGCGGCGCTCGAGGGCACGGCGACTGTGCTGGAGCTCGTTCAGACCCTCAGCGAGCAGAGTGCGCCTCCGCGGCTGTGGATCGTGACGCACGGCGCGCAGCCGGCGGGCGACGGGCTGGAGCACCCGGACCAGTCGCCACTCTGGGGCCTGCGCCGGGTCGCCGCGCTGGAGCATCCGAAGCTCAGAGCGACCTGCGCCGACGTCGACGGCGACGACCGCTCCTGGGCCGCGCTGGCGCGGGAGCTCGTCGCGGGCGGCGACGAGCCCGAGCTGGCCCTGCGCGGCGCGGAGCGCCTCGTCCCCCGGCTGGTCCCCGCCCGGGACAGCGGGCCCGAACGCACCCCGGACGAGACTCCGGTCGCCCTCGACATCCAGCGCCGCGGAGTGCTCGACGATCTCGTCCTGTGCCCGGCCGAGCGGCGCCCGCCGGGCCCCGGTGAGATCGAGATACGCGTGCACGCGTCGGGGCTCAACTTCCGCGACGTCCTGAACGCGCTCGGCATGTACCCCGGCGAGCCGCCGCCGCTGGGCGGCGAGTGCGCGGGACGGATCGTGGCGGTCGGCGAGGGGGTCGAGGACCTCGCGGTGGGCGACGAGGTCGCCGCGATCGCGCCCGCGGCGTTCGCCACCTACGCGACCACCGACGCGCGGCTCGCCATGCGCATCCCGGCCGAAACGAGCGCCGCCGAGGCGGCCGGGCTCCCGATCGCGTTCCTCACGGCGTGGTACGGGCTCGAGCGGCTGGCCGGGATGTCGCGCGGCGACCGCGTGCTGATCCACGCCGCGACCGGCGGCGTCGGCCTGGCGGCGGTCCGGCTCGCCCGGCGCGCCGGCGCCGAGGTGTTCGCCACCGCGGGGAGTGACGAGAAGCGCAGCCTGCTGAGGTCGCTCGGCATCGAGCACGTGATGGACTCGCGCACGCTCGCGTTCGCGGACGAGGTGCGCGCTAAGACCGGCGGCGAGGGCGTCGACATCGTGCTCAACTCGCTCGCCGGCGACGCCGTGACGGAGAGCCTCGGGACGCTGCGCGCGGGCGGGATCTTCGTGGAGCTCGGGAAGGCCGACCTCCTCGACGAGGAACGGGTCGCCGAGCTCGACGTCGCCTACCACGCGTTCGATCTGGCCGAGCTGTGCATGCGCGACCCGGATCTCGTCGCCGAGGGGCTGGCCCTGTTGCACGCGGCGCTGACCGGCGGCGAGCTGACAGCGCTGCCGACGCGCGCGCTCCCGCTGACCGACGCCGCGGGCGCCTTCCGGCACGTCGCGCAGGCGAAGCACGTGGGCAAGGTCGTGCTGGTCCAGGACGAGGCGAGCGGCGCGTTGCTCGACCCCGACGCGACGTACCTGATCACGGGCGGGCACGGTGCGCTCGGACGGGCGGTCGCGGGCTGGATGCTCGACAACGGCAGCCGCCACGTCGTGCTGGCGGGTCGCAACGCGGGGGCGAGCGACGACCTCCCCGCCGGCGTCGTGAGCATGCGAGCCGACGTCTCCGACGAGCGCGACGTGCGTGCCCTGCTGGACGAGATCGCGGCCTCGCTGCCGCCACTGCGCGGGGTCGTGCACGCGGCCGGAGTGCTCGACGACGGCGTGCTCGCGCACCAGACGCATGACCGGCTCGCGACCGCGCTGGCGCCCAAGGCCGCCGGCGCGTGGAACCTGCACCGGCTCACCGGCGGGCTCGACTTCTTCGTGCTCTTCTCCTCGGTCGCCGGCGTGCTCGGATCGCCCGGTCAGGGCAACTACGCGGCGGCGAACGCGTTCCTCGACGGCCTCGCCCACCTGCGGCGGGGCATGGGCGAGCCGGCCACGTCGATCGCGTGGGGACCGTGGGAGGGGCCCGGGATGGGGGCGGGGGCCACGGCCGGCCGGGGCATCGCCCCGCTGCCCGTCGACTACGCGCTCGACACGCTCGGCCGGGTGCTGCGGGACGGCCCCGCAAATCCCGTCGTGGTCGATGCCGAGTGGGCCCGGCTGGGCGAGGCACCGCCGATCCTCTCCGAGCTGGTGACCGGTGGGGGCGCCGACACGTCCGCGCGCGCGACGCTCGTGGAGGAGCTCCAGCGGCTGGCGCCCGCGCATCGCCGCGAGGAGCTGGTGCAGAGGATCGCGGTCGACGCCGCGCGCGTGCTCGACCTCGACGGGCCCGCGAGCGTCGATGTGCGCCGCCCGCTCGGGGAGCTCGGCCTCGACTCCCTCACCGGGCTCGAGCTGAGCAACATGATCGGGCGGATGACGGGGATCGAGTTCCCGGCCACGCTGCTGTTCGACTACCCGACGGTCGACGCGGTCGCGGGGCACGTGCTGGCGGAGCTGCTCCCGGACGACGCCGCTGTGGCGCCCGCCGGGGATGAGGGGAGCGAGCGCGCACTGGACGAGATCGAGCGACTCTCGGATGAGGAGGCCGAGGGTCTGATCGAGCGGTCGCTGTCGGCGCTCGTCGAGGGGGACGGGTGAGCGAGCTCTCCGAGCGGCTCAAGCGGATGACGCCACTCCAGCGCGCGCTGTTCGCGCTCGATCGCGCCGAGGCCAAGGTCGCCGAGCTGGAGTCCGCGCGCAACGAGCCGATCGCCATCGTCGGCCTCGCCTGCCGCTTTCCCGGCGGCGCCGACACCCCCGAGCGCTACTGGGAGCTCCTGGCCGCCGGGCGCGACGCCGTCACCGAGGTCCCGC
>DASVPL010000180.1:0-4128 GCA_036382905.1 Thermoleophilaceae bacterium
TACCAGGAAGCCTTCGACCGGGCGCGGCCGGTGCTCGAGGCGATGGGCGCCCTGGTGCTGCGCGTCGGGCCCCAGGGGCACGGGCAGATGGCCAAGCTGATCAACAACACGCTCGCGGCCGTGAACGCGGAGGCGATCGCCGAGGCGCTCGTGCTCGCGCAGCGCGCGGGGCTCGACGCCGGCGCCCTGCTCGAAGTGGTCGGCGCGGGGTCGGGCAACTCGACGATGCTCGAGCTCAAGGCGCGCCCGATGCTGGACCGCCAGCTGGATCCGCTCTTCAAGCTCGAGCACATGCTGAAGGACGTGCGGCACTGCCTCGCGGAGGCCCGTGCGCTGGGCGTGGAGCTGCCGGTGGCGGAGCGGGTCGAGCGGCTCTACGCCGCCGCCGCCGACGAGGGCCGCGGCGAGCGCGACTTCGCCGCCGTGTTCGAGCTGCTGTCGCGCCGCTAACCCCGCAAATTGCGGGTACCCAAGCGCCAGACCGCACAATGCCTTGAAAAACGGGCGCCCTTCAGTAAGAATCCCGCGCCGCCAGACCGCAAGACCGAGGGGCTAGCGGATGGCTGAATCTCTCTCATTGATGCCGGTCGCTTTCAAGGAATGGGCAGTTACGGTGCGCGCTCTCGCCGAGGGCGAGCAGCTCGTGACCCTGCGCAAGGGCGGAATCCGCGAGGAGAACCGCCATTTCGAGATCGAGCACGACCGCTTCTTCCTCTATCCCACGTTCGATCACCAGCAGGGCCAGCACGTGCGCGAGTCGCACCGGCCGGAGCTGGGGCGGGCGCTGGAGGAGGGCGTCTGGCCGGACGGGGAGCCGTCGGCCGCGGTGTTCACGAACGACGGCGGGATCCCGCAGCCGGACCGGGTCCGGATCCGCGCCTGGGCCGAGGTTGCCGCGAGCTACCTGATCACCGACCCGCGCTGCGTCGAGGCGCTCCGCCCATACTACGTGTGGACGCCGGACTACGCGGAGAAGCGGCTCGCGTGGAAGCGCCGCCACCCGCTCCACGTGATGCTGCTGCGCACCTACCGCATCCCGCGTCCCGTCACGGTCAAGGTCCGCGACGAGTACCTGGGCTGCCGCTCCTGGCTGGAGCTCCAGCGCGATCTCCCCTTCGAGGGCACGCCCGTGCTCTCGGACGAGGAGTTCGACCGCGCCGCCGAGCAGATCGAGGCGATCGCCTCGGATGCCGTGCCGGTGCTGGCGTAACCCTCCCGTAACGCGCGCGGCACCCCGTTGTCACACGACGGTCTTGAACCGTCACGCGAACCGCGGCATCAATATGGGCATGGACTGCGCGAGTGCAGAAACGGGACACATGGTCCCGCAAGTGCACACACCCCCGCGGGACGCGGCGATCGCGGAGACGGCCGGCGCCCAGCACGGGGTGCTCTCCCTTCCCCAGCTGCAGTCGCTCGGTCTGAGCGCGAGCGGCGTGCGGAAGCGAGCGGCGGCCGGGAAGCTGCACCGCATGTACCGCGGCGTGTACGCCGTCGGCCACTCCCGCGTCACGTGGAAGGGGCGCTACATGGCCGCGGTCTTGACGTGTGGGGACGGCGCCGTGCTCTCGCACCGGTCGGCTGCGCGGCTCATCGGTCTGCGCCGCACCGCCGGCCGGCTCGACGTGACGGTGCCGGATCGCGTGGTGCGCGTCCCGGGGATCGATGCGCACCGGACCCGCCGCCTCGACCCCCGCGACGTCATCGCCGAAGACCGCATCCCATGCACCTCCCCCGCACGCACGATCTGCGACCTCGCCGCCCACGAGGGCGATGCTCGGCGCACCGAGAAGGACATCGCTCGCGCGGAGGAGCTGCGGATCTTCGACCTCGGGGCGGTCCAGCGCATCCTGAGAGAGCGGCCGGGCGCGCGGGTCGTCCACGCGGCGCTGGGGGTCGAGACGATCCGCAGCCGCAACGAGCTCGAGGAGCGGTTCTACGCGATCTGCGAGCAGGCCGGCCTGCCGCGACCGCTCGTGAACATGCCGCTCGTGCTCGGCGACGGTGCTCACGTCGAGGCCGACTTCGCCTGGCCGGACCTGTGGCTGATCGTCGAGACCGACGGCTGGGCCACGCACGGAACGCACAGCGCCTTCGTGAACGACCGCCGCCGCGATCGCAGGCTGGCGCTGGTGGGATGGCGCGTGCTCCGGTTCACGTGGTACGAGATCGAACACGAGCCGGAGCGCGTTGCCGCCGAACTCGGCGCGCTGCTGGCGCTTGCGAGCTAGCCTCCCGCACGTGGGGGGACGGGAGGCGAAGCCGCGGGGGTGGCGCGCGCGAGGAACGCGGCGCTCGATCCTGCCTCTCTTACTGCTTGCCGTTCTTGCAACGCCTGGGGCAGCGAACGGCGCCACCGACGACACCTACGCACGCGTCGAGCCGACGCAGGTCGTCGTCGGCAACTCGCTCGTGGAGCGGCGCTGGTCCCGCGATCAGCTGCGCACCACCGCGCTGATCGACAAGCGCGACGGCGGCCTCACGTGGAGCCGCAACACGCGGGAGTTCGCCCTGCGCACCGGCCCCGCCGAGATCGGCAGCGAGCAGTTCAAGGTCGACTCGGCCGCGATCACTCAAATGCCACGCGGAGGCCTGCGTATACGGATGGCAATTACAGGGCCAGCGCTCACGGGGACGCGAACGATCGAGGTCTACCCGGGCATCGCGGGCTTCCGAACGCAGACCACGCTGACATCACCGGCGCCGCTCACCCTCAACGAGGTAGTTCTGGAGGAAGCGGCGGTCGGAGCCTCGACCAAGCCGACCATCCACGCGCTGAGATCGGGCGCCGACTGGCGCGACTCGAGCTGGGCCGGCCCCACCCCGAGCGAGGATTACCCCGGCCCCCCGCTCGCGCTCGGCGACCCGCACGCCGGCGACTGGCGCGACACGCACACCGCGACGGCGGGCACGCCGCTCCAGGGCGCCGCGCAGTGGTTCGACGGCGATCGCGGCGACCGGCGCCTCTTCATGCAGATGGAGCGCAACGACTTCCCCTCCTCGTGGGTCGAGTACGACGGCGCCACCGCCCGCCTGCGGCTCCAGTACGCGCGCGACGTGGTCTCTCTGGGGCCGTTCGAGGAGCAGTTCCACGCGGAGAACCCGAACCCGTCGGGCGGCCGCACGCGCACGATGCTCCCCGGCCAGCCGTTCGCGTTCGAGGCGACGTTCACCGGCGTCGGGTCCGGTGTCGGCGACGCGGAGTGGCAGTGGTCGAAGTACCTGCTCCACCAGCGGCTCGACCCGCGCTACCCGCACGCGATCACGTTCAACTCCGACAAGAACGACCGCAACCGCCGCTCGACCGGAGCCAAGGACGACACCGACATCGCCGCCGTGCGCGAGCTCGCGCCGATCGCCAGGCGCCTCGGCGTGGAGACCTTCGCGCTCGACGACGGCTGGCAGGCGCGCTCCGGCGACTGGTGCCCCGACTCGCCTCAGTGCCCGGAGCCGCGCGCGGCCACCGACCCCACCTTCGGCCCGCGCTTCCCGGACCCGACCTTTACCGCGGTACGCGAAGCCATTGCGCCCATGCGGCTCGGTCTCTGGATGAGCCCGCTCAACTTCAACCCGTCGTCGAGCACGTACATGCAGCACCCCGACTGGGTCTGCTCGCCGCTCGGGCACGCGCTCGCGCTCTACAACCTCGCGCAGCCGTACGAGGGATCGAACGAGGCCGGCGTCGGCGAGTGGGGCAACGCCGCCTACGCGCACGTGGAGTCGAGGATCCGCGAGGCGATCACGAAGTGGGGCGTGCGCTTCTTCAAGTTCGACTTCATGGCCTGGCTCGACTGCACGGGCCAGAACGACCTGTACGAGCACCACGACGCGTTCGTCGCGATGCTCGACCGCATCCGTCGCGATCACCCCGACGTGACCCTCCAGATCGACGAGACCAACGACTACCGCCTGTTCCCGTTCGAATCGGTCCTGCGCGGGCCGAGCTGGTTCCAGAACGGGACGCCGGAGACCAAGCAGCTCGTGCACAACCTGTGGCTGCTGAACCCGTACGTGCCGGGCTTCTCGATCGGTCAGCACGTGCTCGGCGGCGACTCCTACAAGAAGGAGAGCGTCGACACGATCATGGCGGCCGCGCTGCCGTCCTACATCACGTTCTGGACCGACCTG
>DASVPL010000181.1:0-2464 GCA_036382905.1 Thermoleophilaceae bacterium
CCGCGCGCACGCCGGCGAAGCACACGACGATGCGCCTGCTCCTCCGCTACACGAAGCCGGGACAGCCGGACGCGAAGCCGTCGCCGATCCGGAGGCTGGTGATCGACGTGCCTGCCGGAACGGTGTTCCACCGCAACGCGCTCCCGGCCTGCGGGGCCGACGACGCCGAGGTGATGGCGAGCGGCCCCGGCGCCTGCCCCGCGGGGAGCCGCATCGGCGGCGGGCCGATCACCGTCGTCACCGGGTTCGGCAAGCCGTTCGACCCGTTCGTCTCGCCGACCGAGGTCTTCAACGACGGCAGGGGCTGGCTCGAGGTCTCGCAGACGCCGTCGGAGCCGAGGACCACGATCGCCGTCACCCGCCTGGCCGTCACCGGACGGCGGATCAGCGGCGACATCGCCGCGACCCCGGGCGGGCCGCCGGACGGGCAGAGCGCCGTGTCGACCGCCGACCTCGCCTTTGGCGCGCGCCGCTACGTCACGACGCCGCGCACCTGCCCGCGCCCGCGCAGGTGGGTCACGAAGGCTTGGTTCACGTACGCGGACGGGCGCACGGAGGCGGTCCGGACCACGACGCCGTGCACGCCGGGCAAGCGCAAGCGCTGAGGCCGCGGCTCGCAGCGGCCAGTCGCCGCGATGCACACCGCGCTCGCGCGCGCGGGCGCCGCTCGGCGGGGTTGCCTTCGCGTGCGGCCGCTCGGACGAAGCCGCTAGGTTCCGCCGAGCCGCGCGGGACCGGTGGATGCCGGTGCCGGCGGCTGCCTCCCCCTGCGCAGAGCGGCCCAGCAAAACGGAAGCGAGCAGATGACACAGACCCGTATCCACAACATCTCCATCTCGCTGGACGGCTTCGCCGCCGGCGAGGGCCAGTCACTCGACGCCCCCATGGGCCACGCCGGCCGGCGGCTGCCCGCGTGGATGTTCGCGACCCGCTTCGGCGCGCCCATCCTGGGACGCACGGGCGGCTCCGCGGGCGTCGACAACGCGTTCGCCCAGCAGCACGAGCCGGGCATCGGCGCCGAGATCATGGGGGCGGGCAAGTTCGGCCCGCCGGGCTGGCAGGACGACGCCGACTGGAAGGGGTGGTGGGGCCCGAACCCGCCGTTCCACACGCCGACCTTCGTGCTGACCCACCGGCCGCGGCCCTCGATCGAGATGGAGGGCGGCACCACCTTCCACTTCCTCGACGCCTCACCGGCCGAGGCGCTCGACGCCGCCCGCGACGCGGCCGGCGGGCGGGACGTGCGCATCGGAGGCGGCCCGACCGTCGCACGCGACTTCATCGCCGCGGGTCTCGTCGACCACATCCACCTGGTCCAGGTCCCGATCGTGCTCGGCCGCGGCGTCCGGGTGTGGGACGGACTCGAGGCGCTGGAGGAGCGCTACGAGGTCGAGGCCGTCTCGGCGCCCAGCGGGGTGACCCACCTGACGTTCACCCGGAAGACCTCGTGACGACCGCGGAGCCCGAGCGCTCGACGGGGTAAGCGGACGACGGGTCTCGAACCCGCGACCTTCGGCTTGGGAAGCCGACGCTCTACCAACTGAGCTACGTCCGCGTGCGGCCCTGGCGGGCCGGCCGCCAGTTTAGTCCCGCTCCGTACCCTTCGAAAGAGGTGAAGCGACTCCTGGCACCGGCTCCGCTCGCGGCCGTCCTGATCGTCGCGGCGCTCGTGGCGCTGCTCGCCTACGGCGTCGCCCAGAACGAGCCCGACGACTCGATCGACAGCGCCGTCGCGGCCGGCAAGCGCCCCGCGGCGCCCGGCTTCGAGCTGCCGAAGCTGGGCGCGCCCGGCCGGCTCTCGCTCGCCTCGCTCCGGGGCAAGGTCGTGGTCCTGAACTACTGGGCGTCGTGGTGCCCGCCGTGCCGCGGCGAGTCGCCCGTCCTCGAGCGCTGGCACCGGCGGATCGCGCCGAGGAACGCGACGGTCCTCGGCATCGACGTCCCGACGTGGACTCCGACGCCCGCGCGTTCGCCCGCCGCTACGGGCTCACCTACCCCTCGGTTCGAGACGGCGACGGCGCCACGCGGAAGTCGTTCGGCGTCAACGGGCAGCCCGAGACGATCGTCATCGACCGCCGCGGGCGGATCGCCACCACCTTCCGCGGCCCGGTGACCGACCGCGACCTGCGGCGCGCGCTGCCGCCGCTCCTCGAGGAGCCCGCGTGAGGCGCACGGCGGCGACCGCGCTCGTGGCGCTGCTGGCGCTGGCCGGCCCCGCCGCGGCGGCCGCGTGCCCGCGCACGACCATGGGCGAGGTCGAGCACGAGGTCATGTGCCTGGAGTGCGGCGTCCCGCTCGACGTCGCCGAGAACTCGCTGCAGGCCAAGCAGGAGCGCACCTACATCGCGCGTCAGATCGCGGCCTGCCGCACCAAGGACCAGGTCAAGGATGCCCTCGCCGCGCAGTACGGCGACCGCGTGCTCGCCACGCCGAAGGCGAAGGGCTTCGGCCTGGCCGCCTACCT
>DASVPL010000182.1:0-11868 GCA_036382905.1 Thermoleophilaceae bacterium
GCCGGGCGCGGCGATGTCCGGGTTCATCCCGAGGCACATCGAGCAGCCGGCCGAGCGCCAGTCGAAGCCAGCCGCGCGGAAGACCTCGTCGAGCCCCTCCTGCTCGGCCTGCGCCTTCACCTGCTGCGATCCGGGGACGACCATGGCGTGCAGGTCAGCGCTGACCTTGCGGCCCTTGACCACCTCGGCAGCCGCGCGCAGGTCGCCGATCCGGCTGTTGGTGCACGAGCCGATGAAGATCCGGTCGAGACGGATGTCCTGAATCGCCGTGCCGGGCGCGAGGTCCATGTAGCGCAGGGCGCGCTCCTCGCCCTCCGTGCTCGGCTCGGGAACGGCGGCGGTCACCGGGGCGACCATCTCCGGTGTGGTGCCCCATGTGACCTGGGGCTCGAGCGCCGTGGCGTCCACCTCGATCTGCTTGTCGAAGCTCGCGCCGTCGTCGGTGCGCAGCGCGCGCCACTCGTCCACCGGAAGCTGGTCGGGCGCCGCGGGGCGGCCCTCGATCCACTCGAACGTGGTGTCGTCGGGGGCGATCATGCCGGCCCGGCCGCCGCCCTCGATCGTCATGTTGCAGATCGTCATCCGGCCCTCCATCGAGAGCGTCTCGACGGCCTCGCCGGCGAATTCGATCGCGTGCCCGACGCCGCCCGAGACGCCCATCTGGCCAATCGTGCCGAGGATGAGGTCCTTGGCGGTCACGCCGAAGCCGAGCGTGCCCGTGTAGAGGATGCGCATGGAGCGCGGCTTGGGCTGGACCATGGTCTGGGTGGCGAGCACGTGCTCGACCTCGCTCGTGCCGATGCCGAACGCGAGCGCCCCGAAGGCGCCGTGGGTGGCGGTGTGCGAATCGCCGCAGACGACGGTCATGCCGGGCTGCGTGATGCCGAGCTCCGGCCCGATCACGTGGACGATGCCCTGGTGGGCGGAGCCGAGCGAGTAGTGCGGCACGCCGAACTCGCGGCAGTTGCGCTCGAGCGTCTCGACCTGGACGCGGGAGAGCTGGTCGCGGATCTGCGCGGCGGTGGTGGAGCCGTCGGTGGGCACGTTGTGGTCCGCGGTGGCGAGGGTGCGGTCCGGACGGCGCACCTTGCGGCCTGCGAGCCGGAGCGATTCGAACGCCTGCGGCGAGGTGACCTCGTGGACCATGTGCAGGTCGATGTAGATGAGGCCCGGCGCGACCTCGTGGGCTTCCCAGATCTTGTCGAACATCGTCTTGGCCATCGGGCTCAGCTCCTTCTCAGTCCGGCCGTGACGACGGCCATGAAGCGGGCCTCGTCGGGGCCCGGGTTCTCGAAGCGGTGCGGGAGGTCGGCGTCGAAGGTGACGGCGTCCCCCTCGTTCAGCTCGTACCTCGTGCCAGTGCAGATCAAAGTCAAACGACCAGCAATGAGGACAGCGGTTTCGCGGCTTCCCGGCTCGTGGATCGGCGGGTCGTCAGGCCCGCCAGTCGCCGCGCCGGGCTTCAGCACGTGGCGCGAGACCTCGGCCCGCTGGCCGGGGAGCTGCGGGGTGAGCAGCTCGTAGGCGTGGCCGCTGGCCCTCGATGCCCCGGGGCGGCGCTGGTGGCGGCGGATGACCGTGACGCCCTCGCTCTCGTCGAGGCGCAGGAGCTGGCTCAGGGAGAGCTCGAGGCCACTGGCGATGCGGTTCGCGACGGCGAGCGTAGGGCTCGTCTCGCCGCGCTCGACCTGGCCGATCATGGGGGCGCTGACGCCCGCCCTCTCCCCTAGGTCCCTGAGCGACAGGCCCATGGCCTCGCGCAGGGCGCGGATGCGCGGGCCTATCTCGACCGCGGCGCTGGGAACGGCATCGGTCAGGGGGGCGGTTGCGGTTGCCATCCGAGTGTACGTTATCACGTACGGTTGTACGTCATCCGGTCTCGCCTTAATGAGGTGCCCGGCTTTAGTGGCGTATAGCGCCACAAACTCCGGGCACCTCGTTCAGAGGGCTTCATGCAGGAGGGCGCGGAGCTCGTCGGCGCCCGGTGGATCGGGCGTGTTGGCGAGGTCCGCGCGCTGCAGGGCCTCCTCCACCACCGCGTCGATCTGGTCCTCGGAGACGCCGATTTCGCCCAGGCGGCGCGGGCCCGCGAGGGCGGCGAGCTCCGCCACGCGCGCCGGGACCGCGGCGGGGTTGCGGGTGCCGAGGCCGAGCGCCTCGCCGAGCTTCGAGATCGCAGGGGTGGCGCGCTCGAGCATCGCCTCGAGCGTGTACGGGAGGAGGACCGCGTAGGCGGCGGAGTGGGAGACGCCGGTGACGCGCACGAGCGTCTGGCCGAGCAGGTGGTGCAGGGCGAAGCCGGCGGAGCCGACCGCATAACCCGCGAGGAGAGAGCCGAGAGCCAGCTCCAACCGAACCTTGTCCTCATTGCCGCCGTTGCCGTCCTCCGAGGAGAGATCCAGCCCGCCCGACAGGTGCTCCGCCGCGCGCAGGGCCGCCATCTCCGCGACGGGGTTGGCCATCGGGCCGTAGAGCGCCTCGGCCGCGTGGGCCAGCGCGTTCATGGCGCTGGCCGCCCGCGGCTGCGGATCCTGCGAGGACATCAGGTCGGGGTCGGCGATCACGAGCGACGGGCGGACGAGGTTCCACGCGTCCACGCCCGCGGGCATGCGGTGGATCCTCGTCATGGGCGCGCCGCTCAGGGTTGTTGGGACCGCGGTCACAGAGAGGGAATCGGCGCCCGCGATGCCCTTGGCCGCGTCGATGACCCGCCCGCCGCCGAGGGCGACGAGGGGCAGGCCCGGCGGGAGCGCCTCGCGCACCGTGGCGGCGGCCTCGGGCACGGGCCCGGCCGGCACATGCACGACGGCCGAGGCCCGTTCCCCAAGTGATGGCAGTTGCCGTTCCGCCCGCTCAGTGGTGACCAGAGCGAACCCGGGCTCGAGCGAACCGACGTCCGCCGGCCCGAAGACGATCGTCCGCTCGCCGTCGAGCCAGCGGAACGTCAAGGCGTGACGGCTTCTGACGGAGCCTCGGAGGGGATGTCGGCGGCCAGCGCGTTCGACAGCGCGCGCAGGTAAGCCTGACCCGAAGCCTCGAGGATGTCCGTCGAGACACCCGCGCCCGAGGCGAGCCTGCCCCCGAGCTCGAGCAGCACGCTCACCTCGCCGAGCGCGTCGCGCCCGCCGGTGACCGCGCTCACGTGGTACTCGCGCAGCCGCGCCTCGTGGCCGGTGGCCGCGTTCAGCGCGCTGAAGAACGCGTCGACCGGGCCGTCGCCCGTGAAGCTGCCCTCGGCAAGATCGCCGTTCGGCAGTCGCACGATCACCGTCGCGAGCGGCGCGCGCTGCGACGAGGCCTCCACCTCGAACGACTGGAGCCCGAACGCCACCGGCGACTGGCGCATCTCGTCGGAGACGATCGCCTCGAGGTCGAGCGCCGTGACCTTCTTCTTCTTGTCGGCGATGTCCTTGAAGCGGCGGAACGCCGTGTTCAGCGCCGCGCCCTCCACCTGGAACCCGAGCTCCTCGAGCGCCTTGCGCAGCGCGTGGCGTCCGGAGTGCTTGCCGAGCACGATCGAGTTCGCCTCGAGGCCGATCGTCTCGGCGTCCATGATCTCGTAGGTCGTGCGCTCCTTCAGCACGCCGTCCTGGTGGATGCCGGCCTCGTGCGCGAACGCGTTGCGGCCCACGATGGCCTTGTTCGGCTGAACCGCGTAGCCGGTCAGCCGCGAGATCATGCGCGAGGTGCGCGCGATCTCGCGCGTCTCGGCCCCGGTCCACAGCCCCACGCTCGACTCGCGCGTGTGGAGCAGCATCACGATCTCCTCGAGCGACGCGTTGCCCGCGCGCTCGCCGATGCCGTTGATCGCGCACTCGACCTGGCGGCAGCCGGCGGTGAGGCCAGCGAAGGAGTTCGCGACGGCGAGCCCGAGGTCGTTGTGGCAGTGGACCGAGACGACCACGTCGCGCAGGTCGGGCACGAGCCGGTAGAGCTCCTCGAACATCGCGGCGTACTCGTGCGGCATCGTGTAGCCCACCGTGTCGGGCACGTTGATCGTGGTCGCGCCCTCGTCGATCGCGATCTGGATCACCTCGGCCATGAACTCGACGTCCGAGCGCGAGCCGTCCTCGGGCGAGAACTCGACGTCGTCGGTGTACTGCTTCGCGTGCGCGACCGCCGCGCGGGCCTGGCCCTTCACGTCCTCGCGCGTGGTCTGGAGCTTGCGCTCGATGTGGATGTCGCTGGTCGCGATGAACGTATGGATGCGCGGACGCTCGGAGTCCTGGATCGCGCTCCAGGCGGCGTCGATGTCCTGGAACGACGTGCGCGCGAGGCCGCAGATGATCGGACCGTGGACCTCGCGGGCGATCGCCTGGACGGCCTCGAAGTCGCCGGGCGAGGTGATCGGGAAGCCGGCCTCGATGACGTCGACGCCGAGACGCGCGAGCTGGTGGGCGATCTCCACCTTCTCCTGCTTGTTGAGCGAGATCCCAGGGGACTGCTCGCCGTCGCGCAGCGTCGTGTCGAAGATCCGGACCCGATCCTCGTCGCGCCTCTCGTGCCTGCCTACGTCGCTCTCCATGTCGTTCCTTTCAGTGCTCTCCGAAGTTCTCCTGTGGTCATGCGGCTTGGCGGCCGCCACGCGTTATTCCCCCCGAGGGGGGAGCAGGAGAAGTCGTAGGGAGAGCACGTTCGACATGCGATTTCCCACTCTACAGGGTGATCGCAACCGCGCCGGCGATCAGTCGCCCGCGCCGCCCTGCACGACGAAGTGCATCTCTCGCTCCGAGGGGACCCGGGAGCGGCCGACCACCGCGTGCGCGCGCAGGTCGATCACGTGCACCGTGTCGCCGGCGCGGGCGTAGGCGTGGTAGCCCAGCACCTGAACGTCGTGGACGACCTCGCCGGCGAGCATCCGGAAGCGCGGGCGGCCCTGCCGGTCGAACGCGCGCAGTCCCTCCGAGCCGCCGGGCGACCCGGCGCTGCGGCCGTCGTAGGTGAGCACCAGGCCGGGGGCGAGCCGCACGGCGCCAGCGCCGCGGTCGACCAGGCGCCGGGTGCCGGAACGCGGGTCGACGACCTCGACCCCCTTCGGCAGGCCGGCGCGAATCGCGGTGCGCCGAGAGGAGCCGCCGGCCGTCGATGCCGACCACACGCGTGGCCGCGACGCGCTCGGGGGCGGAGCCGCGAACCGGTCGGTACGTGACGCGCATCGTCCTGAGGTCGACATCGGCCACCCGCGGGCCGGGGCCGGCGATCTGCGCGCGATCGCGCGAGGAGTCGACGGCGAGGCCGAGGCGCCCGCACTCCGGCGCCATCGCGGCGAGCGTCGTGATTCGAGTCCGCCCGCGCTTGTCGACCGTGACGAGCCTGTTTCCGAGCAGCATCACGAGCAGGCGGCCGGTCGTGGCCTTGCCGGGCGGGTCGATGCAGGGCCCGGGCACGCGGCCGGGACGGCTGAGGACACGGCCCGTGGACGGCTTCACCACGACCACCTCTCCCGCCTGGGTCACGCCGATCAGGCGGCGCGGAGCGAGGTAGGCGAGCGCCATGGTGGCGACCCCGACCTGCACGTCGGTCGTGACCCGCATCGCGTCGAGGTCCACGATCCGGATCCCGCCGCGGCCGCCGCTCGGCACGCCGTTGACCGGGGTGCCGGTCGAGATCGTGAACGCGGCCTGCCCGCCGTCGGAAGAGAGCGCGTAGCCGTCGTGCCACTCGGGGATCTCGATGGCCGGGCCCTCTGGCGCGAGCGTCAGCGGGTCGAGCCGGCTGAGCTCGGTGACCCCGCCGCTCGTTCCGTACATGCCTAGCGGAGCGAAGAACGGCGGCTGCGGCTCGGCGGCGGGCGTGGCGGCCGGCCAGGCGAGGAGAGCCAGCGAGCAGAGGATGAGCGCAAGCGGCTGTCTCATCGTCTGTGGGAACGCGCCACGGCGCGCGGAGTTGCGGCCTAGAGACTTACGGCGCGACCGTCGTGGAAGCCGTCGCCCGCGACGATCTCCCGCATGACGTCGTCCGGGACAGGACGGTCCGTGGTCACGACCATGATCGCCTCGTCGCCGGTGCTCGGCTCGTCGTCGAGCCCGTGGCCTACGGCGGCCGAGTCCACGTTCACGTCCGCCGCGCCGAGCGCCGAGCCGACCCGCCCGATCATGCCCGGCTGGTCGCGGTAGCGGAACACCGCGAGGTGGTCCTCGAGCTGCACGTTGAAGCGCGATCCCCACGCCTCGAGCAGGTGGCCGCGGTGGCGGTTGCCGAGGGTGGTGCCAACCACGCGACTGCGGTTGCCGCCGGTGACCACCGTGACGCGCACGAGGTCGGTGAAGTCGCGCGCCGACGGCTGCTTGGTCTCGGAGACGACGATGCCGCGCTCGGACGCGAGCGTGGAGGCGTTCACGTCGTTGACGGGCTCCTCGGTCTTGCCCTGGAGGATCCCCTTCAGCACCTGCACCGTGAGCAGGCGCGTGTCACGGCCGGCGATCCCGCCGAGGTACTCGGCCTCGACGGCGTCGACGGAGCCGTTCTCGGCGAGGCCGGCCGCGATCCGCCCGAGGTTCGCGCACAGCGGCAGGAACGGGCCGAGCTCCTCGAGGTCCGCGGCCGAGACGGCCGGGACGTTCACCGCGCTCGTGACGACGCCGCCGGTGAGGGCGGCGACCACCTGCTCGGCGGCCTGGTAGCCCGCGCGGTCGGTGGCCTCGGCGGTGGAGGCGCCGAGGTGCGGGGTGACGATCACGTTCGGGTACGCGAACAGCGGATGGTCGGTGATCGGCTCCTCCTGGAAGACATCGAGCGCCGCTCCGGCGACCTTGCCGGAGTCGAGCGCCGCCTTGAGGTCGGCGTCGACGAGCAGCGGCCCGCGGGCGACGTTGAGGACGCGGACGCCGTCCTTCATCTTCGCGAACGCCTCGGCGTTGAGCCAGCCCTCGGTCTCGGGCGTCTTGGGGAGGTGGATCGTGACGAAGTCGGCCGCCGCGTAGAGCTCGTCGGAGGTCTCGGCGCGCTGCACGCCCATGTCGCGGAAGCGCTCCTCGGAGACGTAGAGGTCGAAGGCGACCACGCGCATGCCGAACCCCTGCGCGCGCTCCGCCACGAGCTGGCCGATGCGGCCGAACCCGATCACGCCGAGCGTCTTCTCGTAGAGCTCGACGCCGCTGAACTTCGAGCGCTCCCACTTGCCCGAGGTGAGCGACGCGTGCGCCTGCGGCAGGTTGCGCGCAAGCGCGAGCAGCAGCGCGAGCGTGTGCTCGGCGGCGGTGATGACGTTCGACTGGGGCGCGTTCGCCACGACGATGCCGCGCTTGGTGGCGGCCGGCACGTCGACGTTGTCCACGCCGACACCGGCGCGGCCCACGGCCCGGAGGCGGTCGGCCTTCGCGAGCAGCTCGGCCGTGAGCTTCGTGGCCGAGCGGATCAGGATGCCGTCGTAGTCGCCGATCCGCTGCTCGAGCTCGCCGTCGTCCCAGTCGACCCCGAGCTCGACGTCGAAGCCGGCGTCGCGCAGGAGCTGCACGCCGGACTCGCCGATCTTCTCCTTTACGAGTACTTGCGGAGCGGCGTTCACGCCGCCACGGGCACGCCGGCGTCGAGGAAGACGCCCTGCGCCGCACCCACGCCCGCACCGAGCTCGAGGTCGTGCCCGAGCTCGCGGAGGGTCATCTCGAACCCTGAGAGCGTGGTGAGGATGTCGAACGCGCCGAAGTAGCCGCAGTGCGCGATGCGCGCGATCTTGCCCTTGAGCTTGCCCTGGCCGCCGGCGATGGTGATGCCGTAGCGATCGCGCATCAGCTTCGGCACCTTGCCGCCATCGATCGTCTCGGGCAGCTTGATCGCCGTGGCGACGTTCGAGTTCTCGTCCTCGGGGCCGTAGATCTCGAGGTCGAGCGCCTTGACGGCGCTGCGGGTGGCGCGGCCGAGAAGGCGGTGGCGCTCGAAGACCTGCTCGAGGCCCTCCTCCTCCATCATCGCGAGCGCGACGTCGAGCGCGATGAACAGCGTGACCGCCGGGGTGAACGGGCTGTCCGGCGGATCCTCGCGCTGGCCCTTGGCGGTCTTCTCCCAGTCGAAGTAGTGGCGGCGGCCGGGGATCGAGGCGGCGCGCTCGAGGGCGGCCGCGTTCGGGCTCGCGAAGGCGAGGCCGGGCGGGCACATGAGCGCCTTCTGCGAGCCGGACACGACCACGTCCACTCCCCACTCGTCCTGAGGGATCGGGACGGCGCCGAGGCCGGATACGGCGTCGACCACGATCAGGGCCCCGGCCGCGTGCGCGACCTCGGTGAGCGCCTGCACGTCGTTGACCACGCCTGTCGAGGTCTCGGAGAGGGTGGTGAAGATGACCTTCACGCCCTCGTTCTCGGCGAGCCGGCGCTCGAGCTCCGCGGGCTCGACCTTGTTGCCCCAGCCGGCGTCCCAGTGGATCGTGCGGGCGCCGAAGTCGTCGGCCAGCTCGGCCCAGCGCTCGCCGAACTTGCCGCAGCTCGCGACGAAGGCCGGCTCGCCGGGCTCGACGAGGTTTGCGACGGCGGACTCCATCGCGCCGGAGCCGGAGGCGGCGAAGGTGAGCACGTCGTTCTCGGTCTGGAAGACGCCCTTGAGCTTCTCGAGGCAGCGCGCGTAGACCTCGATGAACGCGGGCGCGCGGTGGTAGAGGATCGGCTCCGCCATGGCGTTCGAGACCGCGGGCGGGAGCGGCGTCGGGCCGGCGGTCATCACGTAGCTCTTGATGTACGGGTTGGCCATCGAGCGGCGAGAATACCGAAGGGGTCGGGGGCCTCTTTGGCGCCGGGCCGGAGGGCCGCGGCGGGGGTCGGCGGCGCGCGCGAGGAGCGGCGCGGCGGCCCGTGTGAGCGCGAGCGCGGTGGTCAGGCGAGGAGCGCCGCGGCGGCCCGTGTGAGCGCGAGCGCGGGGTCAGGCGAGGAGCGCTGCGGTGGTCAGGCGAAGAGCGCGCCGCGGGGTCAGGCGAGGAGCGCCGCGGCGGTCAGGCGAGGAGCGCTGCGGCGGCTCGCGCGAGCGCGACCGCCGCGGGCGCGAGCGCGCGGGCGGGGTCGCCGTTGTCCGGGTCGAACTCCTCGTCGAACGCGTCTGGGTCGGAGGCGATCAGCGCGATCCAGCCGGCCAGCGCCAGCACCGAGAGGACGGTGCCGACGATTCCGAGCCAGAAGCCCCACTGCGCGAGGGCCTTGTACTTGCGGGTCTCCCCCCTGTCGACCTTCTTGATGCCCCGTCGCGAGGCGACGATCCCGGCGATCGAGACGGCGAGGGTCACGGGCGAGAGCAGGCCGAAGAAGACGACCAGCGTGCCGATCGAGGTGAGCGAGCAGATGAAACCGGCGAGCGCGGGCGAGTTGTCGGGCTCGTTGTAGGCGTAGGTGTAGGTCGAGGCCCACGGGGACTGATGGACGTACGGGTTGTGCTGCTGGCCGTAGACGGGCTGGTTGTAGCCGGCGGGTTGCTGGGCGTAGCCGCCGGACTGCTGCCCGTAACCGGCGGGCTGTCCGTGGCCGCCGGACTGGGTGTAGCCACCAGGTTGCCCGTAGCCGCCGGGCTGGCCGTAGCCGCCGGGCTGGCCGTAGCCGGGCTGGCCCCAGGCGGCCGGCTGCTGGCCGGCTTGGCCCTGCTGGCCGTGCTGGCCGGCTTGGGCCTGCTGCCCGTAGCCGGGCGGGGCCGCACCCGGGGGCGGCTGCGCCGAGGCACCGAGGTCCACTGGCGGCATCGGCGCGCCTCCGGATGTGGCGTCGGTGGCGGAATCTCCGCTCGAGCCCGGCGCCTGCGGGGGAAGCCACCCGCCGGCGGGCGGGCCCTGCGGGTCCGGCGTCATCAGGAGAGCAGCGGTACCGCCGCGTGCGCCACCCGCGCCGCGACCCGCGTGATGTCGTGAATCCGGCCGTAGGAGTCGTAGCCGTCGTCGGTGCTACCCGCGGCGAGGAAGATCGCTGCCCACACGGCGACCGCGATCACCGCGAGGACGATCCCCGCGATGCCGAGCCAGAAGCCCCACTGGCCGAGGTCGCGCTGCTTCTGGGTCTCGCCGCGGTCGACCTTCTTGACGCCGTTGCGCGAAACGATCGCGCCCGCGATCGAGCCGAAGATCGTCAGCGGGGCCGAGAAGCCGGCGAACGTGACCAGCAGCCCCAGCGACGCGATCGAGGCGATGAAGCCGCCGACCGCCGCACTGTTGCCGGGCCCCTGCGTCGCGGTGACGTAGGCCTCGTAGGACGGGTAGCCGTAGTAGGGGCCGTACCCGTACTGCTGGCCGTACGGGGGAGCGCCGTAGCCCGGCTGCTGGCCGTAGCCGGGCTGCTGCTGCCCGTACCCGGCCTGGCCCCAGCCCTGCTGGCCGTACGGCTGCTGGCCGTACCCCGCCTGTTGGCCGTACCCCGCCTGTTGGCCGTAGCCCTGCTGCTGGCCGTAGCCCTGCTGCCCCCAACCCGGCGGCAGCCCCTGCGCCGGTTGCTCCCCGCCCTGCGTCGGCGGCGCCGAACCGCCCTGCGTCGGTTGCTCCGAGCCGCCGCCCGGCGTTCCTCCGCCCGGCGCCGGCGGATCCCAGCCTCCGCCCTCCGTGGGTGGATCCCAGCCGCCGCCCTCAGGTGGCTGTGCGGACGTCATAAGCGCGAGCCTAGACGACTCGGGGCCGCGATCCATGCCGGACGCGACCCCGAGTCAAGCCGTTCCAGGCCGTCAGACCTTGACGACGTAGTCCTTGATGATCTTGTCGTGCAGGGCCTGCTTGCGCTCGTCCCACAGCGGCCACAGGTAGTTGATCAGCGACCCGACGATGATGAAGCCGCCGACCACGCCCACGAGCAGGTACTTGATGACGAACTCGCGGAAGAGTCCGGTGCCGAAGGTCCACGGCTGGCCGTCCTCGCGCAGGGCCTTGATGCCGAGCGCCTGCTTACCCAGCGTCATCCCGTTCTTCTCGCCCTCGCGACCCATCATGTAGGCCTGGAGCAGGTAGCCGAGGATGATCAGCCCGACGATGATGACGATCGTGTCGATCAGCGACGCGCCGACGCGCTGCCACCAGCCGGCGAACTCGCGCCCCTGAAGGATGGGCGGCGCCATGCCCGGCGAGACCATCTGGCCGGGCGCGCCGTAGCCCGCGGGGGCCGGCCCCGGGCCGGGCTGCGCGTAGCCGGGCGCCGGTCCGGGCGGAGGGCCCGACTGCGGGCCGCCCGGCATGGGCGGAGGCGGGGGCGGCGGGCCGCTACCGGCGGGCGGCGGGCCGCTACCGGCGGGCGGCGGGCCACCCGGAGACTGCGGGCCGGAACCCGGCTGCTCGGGCGGTCCGCCCGGTGATTCAGTGCTCATTCGTGTTCACCCCTGCGGCTGTCTAACCGCAATCTCGTTGATTTGATCCTGGGCCCACTTGATGCCGTAGAAGAGGAGGTAGTTCCGGAGCACGTAGCCCCAGAACCCGGCCTGCGGCGGGAGCCCCGCCATCTGCTGAGCGGTCCGGATCCGGCCCATGTAGCTCGCGGTCGCCACCAGCGGCGGCACGAACAGGACGGCTCCGATCGTCATCGCGCTGAGCGAGGCGCCGGCGTTGTACTCGATCCGTCCGCGTGACCACTCCTGGAGGCCCGTGTTGGTGCGGTGGAACCAGATGAGCGCGTAGATGCCGAAGGTGACGACGCTCAGCATCCAGACCCGCGTCGAGTCCTGCGGCTGGAGGCCGGGCGTGACACCCTGCCCCGGCCCGACCATCGCGCCGCCGGGCTGCCCGTACTGCGGCTGCCCGTAGGCCTGCTGCGGCTCTCCATAAGCCTGCGGCGGCTGGCCGTAGCCCTGCTGCTGCGGCGAGCCGAACCCCTGGCCGGCGCCCGGGGGCGGCGGACCGCCCGCGGGAGGCGGCGGAGCGCCCATCGGAGGTGGCGGGGGGCTGCCCCAGTCCGCCTGCGGGGCGGCGGGGACGGGCGCGGGCTC
>DASVPL010000183.1:0-14380 GCA_036382905.1 Thermoleophilaceae bacterium
TCATGTGCTTCGGCTACCCGAGCCCTTGACGGACAAACCGTCGAGCGCCGGTCCCTGGAGCACGGTGCCGTCGTAGTGGAAGCGCGATCCGTGGCACGGGCAGTCCCAGCTGCGCTCGGCCGTGTTCCACTTGACAGTGCAGCCCATGTGCGTGCAGGTGGGCGAGAGCACGTGGAGCTCCCCCTGCTCGTCGCGGTACGCGGCCACCTTGCCGGCGCCCTCGCGCACGAGCCCGCCCTGCCCGGGCTCGATCTCGTCGAGCGAGGAGAAGTCGCCGCCGCCGACCTTGTCGCGTACGAAGCGCCAGCCGACGTTCGCGTTCTCCTTCACGAGCTCCTTGGCCTGCGCGGCGGGCTTGAAGCGGTTGGGGTCGAACAGCGAGGCCCACGGGTTGGTCCGGCCGCCGATCAGGTCGGCGAGGATCTCGGCGGCGGCCACGCCGTTCGTGAGCCCCCACTTCTTGAAGCCGGTGGCGACCCACAGCCGCGTCGCGCCCGGCCAGTACTTGCCGATGTAGGGCACGCCGTCGACCGGCATGTTGTCCTGAGTGGACCAGCGGTAGGCGATCTCGGTCACGTCGAAGCGCTCGCGCGCCCAGTCCTCGAGCCGCGCCACGCGGTCGGCCGTGTCCTCGCCGCTCTGGCCGACCTTGTGGCTCTCGCCCCCGGCGATGACCAGCTCGCCGCGTTCCGTCGGATGCGAGCGCACCGTGTGCGACGGGCTCTCGGTGCTCAGGTACATGCCCTGCGGCGCGTGCCCGCTCACGTAGAGGCCGAGCGCGTAGGAGCGTTCGGGGTGCATGCGCGCGAAGTAGCCGCCGCGATCGAGGAACGGGAAGTGAGTGGCCACGATCACGTGGTCGGCCACCACGATCTGGCCCTGGTCGGTCTCCACGCGCGCCGGCTCGCCGTCCTTGACGTCGCGCGCCATCGTGTTCTCGAAGACGTGGCTGCCCTCGCCGGGGATCTGCTCGGCGATCGCCAGCAGGAACTTGCGGGGGTGGAACTCGGCCTGGTCCTCGACGCGGATCGCGCCGGTCACCTCCCAGGGCAGATCGGTCTCCGTGGTGAAGCTCGCCTTCAGCCCCGCCTTCAGCGCGGCCTGGACCTCGTCCTGGACCTTCTCGCGGCCGCGGTCGTCCTCGGCGTAGACGTACGCGGGCTTGCGACGCCAGTCGCAGTCGATCCCGAGCTCCTCGACGAGCGCCTCGATCCGCTCGATCGCCGCCTCGTTCGCCTGCCCGTAGGCGCGCGCGCCGTCGTCGCCGAAGCTGGAGGCGACCGACTGGTAGTGGATCCCGTGGAGCGAGCTGACCTTGGCGGTCGTGTAGGCGGTCACTCCCTGCGCGACCCGCCCGGCCTCGAGCACCGCCACGCGGGCGCCGTCGCGCTTGAGGAACAGAGCGGCCATCAGGCCCGCCATGCCGCCGCCGAGCACCGCCACGTCCACGTGGACCTCGCGGTCGAGAGCGGGATAGGAGGTAGTCGGGGTCGTGTCGACCCAGATGGAGGTGTTGCTGCCTTCGAGCTTGGTCATGGTCTGCCTACGGGACGGGGCCGGAAGCGGGATGAAATAGGGTGCTACCCGGATGGGGGAACTCGACGCGCGGGTAGTTGCGGTGACCGGCGGTGCGCGCGGGATCGGACGCGCGATCGCGGGGCGGCTCGCGAGCGCCGGCGCTCGCGTCGGGATCGGGGACCTCGACCTCGCGACCGCCGAGGCCACCGCCGCCGAACTCCCCGGTGAGGTCGCCGCGTTCCAGCTCGACGTGACCGACCGCGGCTCGATGGACCGCTTCGTAGCGGGGGTGGAGGAGCGCTACGGGCCGCTCGACGTGTTCGTTAACAACGCCGGCATCCTCCTGGTGGGACCGTTCCTGGAGGAGGACGACGCGGCCACCCAGCGCCAGTTCGCCGTGAACGTGATGGGCGTGGTCCACGGGATGCGCGCGGCGCTGCCGGGCATGCGCGAGCGCGGTCGCGGCCACGTGGTGAACGTCGCCTCGAGCGCCAGCTGGGTGGCGCCGCCCGGCGAGGTGACCTACTCGGCGACCAAGCACGCCGTCCTCGCGCTCACGGACGGCGTCCGCGAGGAGCTGCACGGCTCCGGCATCCATCTCACCGGGGTCTTCCCCGGCCTCGTCGACACGGAGCTCGCCAAGGGCACGGCGCCGCCGCGCGGCAGCCGCTGGATCTCCCCCGACGACGTGGGCGTCGCCGTGCTGAAGGCGGTCATCACGCCGCGGCCGGACGTGTTCGCGCCGCGCGAGTTCGCGTTCACCACGCGCCTCGCGCGCGTGCTGCCGACGCGAGCCCGCCACCGGCTGATGCAGTCGCTCGACGTCGGGCGGGTAACCGCCACCACCTCACCCGCCGAGCGCGCCGAGTACATGCGCCGCATCGGCCTCGACCCGCGCGCGGCGGGCCACGGCACCTCGCGCGGCGATGGCTGACGGGCACGTCTTCCTCACGGGCGCCCTCGGCTTCATCGGGTGCGCGATAGCCGACCGCTACGCGGCGGAGGGCTGGGCGGTCCGCGGCGTGGACCTGACCGCCGATCCCGAGCGCGGTGTGGTCGCCGGCGACGTGACCCGGCCCGGCGACTGGCAGGACCACGCCGCCGGCTGCGAGGTGGTGATCCACCTGGCCGCGCGAATCGGCCTCGGCGGCACCCATGACGAGTTCTGGCCGGTGAACGTGCTGGCCACGCGGCTCGCGCTCGACGCGGCGGTGCGCGGGGGCGCGCGCCGCTTCGTGCACACGTCGTCGGTCGTGACGTTCGGGCTCGACTTCCCCGACGGGGTGGCCGAGTCGTACCCCGTGCGCCCCACCGGCGCGCCGTACACGGACACGAAGATCGCCTCCGAGCAGGTCGTCCTCGCCGCGCACCTGTCCGGCGAGGTGCCGTGCACCATCGTCCGCCCCGGCGACGTCTACGGCCCGCGCTCGCGCCCGTGGGTCCTGCTCATCCTCGAGGCGATCCGCGCGCGCCAGTTCGCCCTCCCCGCGCGCGGACGCGGGATCTTCAGCCCCGTCTACGTCGACAACCTCGTCGACGGCTACGTGCTGGCGGCATCCGCGCCGGCCGCCGAGGGGCAGGTGTTCACGATCAGCGACGGGGTGGGCATCGAGTGCAGGGAGTTCTTCGCGCACCACCACCGCTGGCTCGGGGTGAGCGGCCCCCGCACCGTGCCGACCGGCGTGGCGCTCCTCCTCGCCGGCGTCAACGACCGCGCACGACGTATCGCCGGGCGCGAGACCGAGGTGAACCCCGGCGCCGTCCGCTACTTCACCCGGCCCGGCACCTACTCGATCGAGAAGGCGCGCACGCTGCTCGGCTACGAGCCGGGCGTGGGGCTGGACGAGGGTCTCGAGCGCACCCGCGCCTGGGTCGTCGAGGCGGGGCTGGCGTGAGCGCGGCGATCCTCGAGGGGCTCTTCCGCGAGGCGATGGCGGGCCTCTGCTCGGGCGTGGCGGTGGTCACCGCGCGGCGCGCGGACGGCCAGCCATGCGGCCTCGTCGCCACCTCGGTCTCGTCGTACAGCGCCGCTCCACCGTCGGTGCTGGCGTCGATCGGCCACAACTCGCGCTGCCACCCGGCGCTCGTCGAGGGAGAGCACTTCGGCGTGCACCTCCTGAACGCCGGGCAGAGCGAGCTGGCCGCGCTGTTCGCCAGCCGCTCGACCGACAAGTTCGCCGGGCTGGAATGGAGCTGGGACGGCGACGTGCCGAGCCTCGGCGGCGTGCTCGCGTACCTGCGCTGCCGCCGCAGCGCCCTGTTCGAGCGCTACGACCACTCGATCCTGATCGGGGACGTGACCGGTGGCCGGCGCGGGAGCGGCGAACCGCTCGTGTACATGGACCGCCGCATGGACTGGCGCCTGAGTCCGCCCTAGCCGCTGCGTAGGATGCGCGGCATGGAGGCCGGCAAGCCGGACGCGGGCAAGCAGGCGACCCAGCCCCTTGACCCGATCACCCGCGATACGGCGGACGGCGAGCCCGCGGTCCGCATCCGGCCGACGATCGACACGAAGTCCGCGTTCCGCACCGTGGCCGTCGTGCTCGCCGCCGCGGCGGGGATCTGGGTCATATACCTGCTGCGCCAGCCGCTGAGCTGGCTCTTCATCGCCGGCTTCATCGCCATCGCCGTCTCGGGCCCAGTCAACATCCTCTCGCGGCGGATGAAGCGGGGTCTCGCGATCATGCTCGTCTACTTCGGGATCCTGCTCGTGCCGGTCGCGCTGCTGGCGCTCCTCGTCCCGCCGATCGTCGACCAGGTGAACACGCTCGTGAACGACGCGCCGCAGTACGCGGACGACGTCACGGAGTTCGTCAACGAGAACGAGCGGCTGCGCGACCTCAACGCCGACTACGACATCACCACCAAGCTCCAGGACGAGGCCGAGAAGCTGCCTGGCAAGGTGGGTGACGCCGCCGGCGTGCTCGCGGACATCGGGATCGGCCTAGTGAACGGCATCTTCGCGGGCGTCACGATCCTGATCCTCAGCATCTTCATGGTGGGAGCGGGGCCGCGCTGGCGCAGGACGTTCATAAAGGTCCAGGCGCACGACCCCGAACGCGCGGAGGCCTGGAACCGGATGTTCGACCGGATCGGCGCGGCGGTGGGCAACTACGTCCTCGGCGCCCTCATCCAGGCCACCATCGCCGGCGTGAGCGCCTACCTGGTGCTGCTCCTGATCGGCGCGCCGTCGCCCGCGGCGCTCGCGGTCGTCGTGTTCCTGCTCGACCTGATCCCGCTGATCGGCGCCACCATCGGAGCCGTGGTCGTGGGGGTGGTGACGCTGTTCGGCGACCTCCCGATCGACCCGATCATCTGGACGGTCTACTCGATCATCTACCAGCAGATCGAGAACAACGTGATCCAGCCGCGGATCCAGGCGCGGGCGGTGCAGCTCGAACCGTTCCTGGTGATCGTTTCGGTGCTGTTCGGCAGCGCGCTGTTCGGCCTCGCGGGCGCGCTGCTCGCGATCCCGGTCGCGGCCTCGATCCAGATCGCGGTGCGCGAGTACCTGCTGTTCCGGCACGACCCGCTGGCCGCGCTGATCGCCGAGCCGAAGGCGACCGATCCCGAGGGCGAGCCCCCCGAGCGCGAGCAGCCGAGCGCCGGGCGCGCTGACGCTCCGCCGGAGCCGGCCTAGCCTCTCCCCGACCGGGGCCGGCCGCGCGCGGTACCACCGGTCGCGTAGGTCCAAACCGGAGATTTCAAGGGCTGGCGCTTTGCCGCCGACTGATGTATGAATAAGCGAGCAGGGGGCCCACCATGGCCCATTCGGGACTCGCCCAGGACGGACTCGTCGCCGAACGGCCGGAGGTACGCCGGTCGAGGTCGCGGCGTGCGCTCAAACGAGAAGAGCTTTGCTGCAAATGGAATCCCCAACCGCCGCCGATCGCAGGTACCTTCAGCCGGCGCCTGAGCGCACGCGCGCCGATTACGCGCTGCTGATGCGCTACCGGCAGAACAAGGACGCGGCCGCGCGCGACGAGCTGGTCGAGCGCTTCCTGCCGCTCGCGCGCCAGCTCGCACGCCGCTACGCGCGTCCGAACGAGCCGATCGACGACCTCTTCCAGGTCGCGAGCATGGGCCTGCTGAAGGCGATCGAGCGCTTCGATCCCGCCCGCGGCAACGCCTTCTCGACCTTCGCCGTGCCCACGATCGTGGGCGAGCTCAAGCGCTACTTCCGCGACACCGGCTGGGCCGTGCACGTGCCGAGGCCGATCCAGGAGCGGATCGGGCAGGTCAACCGCGCCGTGAACGATCTCTCGCGCGAGCTCGGCCGCTCCCCCACGCCGACGGAGCTGTCGGCCAAGCTCGGGCACTCGACCGAGGAGATCCTCGAGGCGCTCGAGGCCGCGAAGGCCTTCGACGCCGTCTCCCTGGACATGCCGCGCGGCAACGGCGACGACAGCTCGGCCTACGCCGACACGGTCGGCGCGCACGACGAGCGCTTCGAGATGGTCGAGTACAACGCGGTGATCGAGCCGACCATGGCCGCGCTGCCCGACCGCGACCGGCTGATCCTGCGGCTGCGGTTCGAGCGCGACCTGACGCAGTCGGAGATCGCCGACCGGCTCGGCATCTCGCAGATGCACGTCTCGCGCATCATCCGCCGCTCGCTCGACCGGCTCCGCACGGTCGCCGAAGCCGCCTAGCCCGCTGGTCCTCCGCCGCGACGCCGACGGCGACGGGGCGCTCGCCATCGGCCAGCCCTCGCACGCGTGGGTGTCGGGTCAGCTCGCGCGCGCTTGGGGCGACGAGCTCGACCCGCATGAGGAGGTCTGCCTCGCGGCCGAGCAGCACGACATCGGCATGGCCGAGTGGGACCTGCGGCCCACGCTCAACCGCGACACGGGGCTGCCGCACTCGTTCATGGAGATGCCGCTCGACACGCACCTCGAGCTGTGGTCGCGTGCCCCCGCGAAGCTGCTGCGTCAGAGCGCCTACGCGGCGCTGCTGGTGTCGATGCACGGCACGGCGCTCTACGAGATGCGCGACCTCGACCGCATGGATGCCGGCGACGCGGACAAGGTGCGCCGTTTCCTCGCCGAGAGCCGCACGGAGCAGGACGCCCTGCTCGCGGAGCTGGGCCAGGAGCGCGCCGGCGTGCTCGTGAACCAGCGGCTCGTCTGGACGTGGGACTTCATGTCGCTCGCGCTCTGCCTCGACTGGGCGCCGACGGTCGCGGAGCGGGTCCCACTCGGCGGTGCGCTCGTCGACATGCGGCTCGAGCCCGTGGGCCCCTCGGCCCTCGCCATCGACCCGTGGCCGTTCCGGGCCCCGTCGGTCACCGTCCGCTGCGAGGGCCGCGCGCTCGGCGGCGGCTACCGCGACGAGCGGGAGCTGCACGCCGCGCTGGCGGCCGCGCCGCCGGTACCGGTCCAGTGGAGGCTCGTTCCGGCTTAAGCTGCATCCATGCGGGGTGCGCTGATGCTGGTGGTGGCGGTGCTCGTAGCCGCCGTGGCCGGCGCCCCGGCCGCCGCCGCGGAGTTCACGCCCGACGGCGAGGCGGCCAACTACGCGAAGATCCGCGAGCGCGCTCAGTACGAGCACGGAACCCCCGAGTACCGCGCGCTGATGCAGGAGCGCGGGATCGAGTCGGAGCTCGAGCTCAACGACATCCGGCTGAACGATCCCGAGCGCGACATGAGCGGCAACCTGTGCCGCAGCCACTACGACGGCTGCGCCGGCGACATACGGCTCTGGCCCAAGCACTGGGCGGCCGAGGGGCACGGGATCACGCGGCCGGTTCTCTTCACCGCCCGCAACGGGGCGGTGCTCTCCGGGCACGTGTGGGCCACGCGCTCGGGGCCGGCGCTGCGGCCGGCGGTCGTGATCACGTCCGGCTCGATCCAGGCGCCGGAGGAGCTCTACGTGTTCGCGGCCACGACGCTGGCCAAGGCGGGCTACGTGGTGCTCACCTACGACGTGCAGGGCCAGGGTCGCTCGGACACCTACGGCGAGGGGGTCGACCGCGACGAGGGCTTTCCCTCGCAGGCGGGGCAGCCGTTCTACGACGGCACCGAGGACGCGCTCGACTTCATGCTCTCGACCCCCGCGAGCCCGTACCGGCCGCGCAGGAGCTGCTCGACCGGCACCTCGCACGAGGAGAAGCAGCTGCGACGCGTGCGGGCGGGCCTCAACGCCGCCTACAACCCGCTGTCCGAGCTGGTGGACCCGCGGCGGGTCGGCGTGGCCGGGCACTCGCTGGGCGCGGCGGCGGTCTCGTACGTGGGGCAGCTCGACGCGCGCGTGAAGGCGATCGTGGCGTGGGACAACCTGCGCGACTCGAGCGCGGGGATCGCGGCCTCCGCGTGCCCCTCCGGCGCGTCCCCGCGGCCGGAGCGGATCGCGCTGACGAAGCCGGCGCTCGGCATGTCGAACGACTACAGCCTGACCCCCACGCCATACAGCGCCGCGCCGGACGAGCAGGCCAAGAACGCGGCGTCGAACGGGTACAGCGCCGCCGGCGTCGACAGCGCCCAGCTCAACATCCGCGGCGGCACGCACTTCGAGTACGCGTACATCCCGAACCCTGGTTTCGGCGCGACGCTGCGCGGGATGGACATGGCCGCCTGGTACATGCAGGCGTGGTTCGACCGCTACGTGAAGGGCGGCGTGGACGAGGACGCGGAGCGGCGGCTGCGGACCACGCGCTGGCGCGCGGACGCGCGCGGCGCCGAGGTGGATCCCGCGGGTGACGGCAACCTGTTCTCGCACTACCTGAAGTCCCGGCTCGCGATCGGGGGCTTCCGCTGCGAGGACATGCGCACGGGATGCGCCGGGCTGAGCGCCGACGACGGGCGCCCGCCGAACTACTCGTACTACGACGTGGCGAAGACGGCCGACGACGGCGCGGTAACGCCGGCCGCCGCGGACTTCGATGGGACCGCGGAGGTGACGGTCACGAAGGCCGCCGAGACGAGCGGCGCCGACGGGTCGTTCCCCGTGCGCGTGCGCGCGGTCGCTCGCAGGGAGGAGGCCGACCACTTCGAGCTCCAGGTGTCGCGCTACTCGCCGCGCCGCGCGGGGGCCTACCGGACGATCGCAGGGCAGCTCGGCGCCGCGCCGCACGTGTTCCGCGGGGCACTCGGCGCGACCTACCGCTTCCGTGCCCGCGCGGTGTCGCGCGGGGGCGCGGCCGGGCCGTGGTCGCGCGCGGCGATCACGATGGTGCCGTTCGACGCTGCGCCCGGGCGGGTGAAGTTCGGCCGCGGCTGGTCGAGCGTGAGCGACGCGCGCGCCTGGAACGGCTCGTTCCGGCGCACCACGCGCGCGGGGGCGACGATGGCGTTCCGCTGGCGCGGGTCAATCCTCCACCTGGTCGGCCGCCGCTCGCCGGCCGGCGGCCGCGCCTGGCTCTACGTGGACGGCCGGCGGCGGTCGATCAGCTTCCGCTCCCGCAAGGTCCGCAATCGCACGCTGATCTGGGCCGAAAAGGTCAGCGGCCGCGGCACGCACACGATGCGGATCGTGACGCGCGGCGGTCGCGCCGAGGTCGACGGGATCGGCGTAGCGCCCTAGCGCCAAACCGGCCTGGCAGGTTTCGCACGAGGTCGTCCTGGAAAAAAGAGCTAAAGCTCTTCGGAGCTCGTGCCGATGATCGGTACGAAGACTTCCTTTAGGGCGAAGGACGTTCTCTTCGTCCGAGGCACGACGCCGCTGGAGGTTGGGCTAGTACCTATGCTGAGAAGGGGTCCGCGGAGCGGGCCCCTCTCTCTTTCTGGGGTCGGTCGTAGGCTTCAGGCGTGCCCGACCGTGACGACCTCGCCGAGGCCCTCGCGCGGCGCGCGGCCACACGCGACGAGGCGCGGCCGGAGGCTGTGGAGCGCCGGCACGCGGGGGGCGGGCGAACGGCCCGGGAGAACATCGCCGACCTCGTCGACCCCGGCAGCTTCGTCGAGTACGGGGCGCTCGCCATCGCGGCGCAGCGCGCGCGGCGCGAGCTCCAGGAGCTGATCGAGCGCACGCCGGCCGACGGGCTCGTGGCGGGCACCGCCCGTGTGAACGAGGACCTGTTCGGGGAGCGCAGCGCGTGCGCCGTGCTCTCGTACGACTACACGGTGCTGGCCGGCACGCAGGGCGTGCTCGGCCACCGCAAGAAGGACCGCCTGTTCGAGCTGATCGAGCGCATGCGGCTGCCGACCGTCTTCTATGCCGAGGGCGGCGGCGGCCGGCCCGGCGACACCGACTACCCGGTCGTCTCGGCGCTCGACACGCGCGCCTTCGCGCTTTGGGCGCGGCTCTCCGGCCTGGTGCCGCGCATCGCCGTGGTCGCGGGGCGCTGCTTCGCCGGCAACGCCGTGATCGCCGGCTGCTCGGACCTGATCGTCGCGACCGAGAACGCGTCGATCGGCATGGGCGGCCCGGCGATGATCGAGGGCGGCGGGCTCGGGCGGGTCGATCCCGACGACGTCGGGCCGGTCGACATGCAGGCTGGCAACGGGGTGATCGACGTGGTCGCCGCCGACGAGGCCGAGGCCACCGCGGTGACCAAGCGCCTGCTCGCCTACTTCCAGGGTCCGACGCCGCCCGGCGAGGAGCCCGACCAGACGGTCCTGCGCGACATCGTCCCGCAGCGGCGCCGGCGCGCGTACCAGGTGCAGCCGGTCATCGAGACGCTGGCCGACGCGGGCTCGGTCACGTTCCTGCGCGAGCGGTGGGCCCGCGAGATGGTCACCGCGCTGGTTCGCATCGAGGGGCGTCCGGTCGGGATCGTGGCCAACAACACGATGCACATGGCGGGCGCGGTGACGAGCGAGGGAGCCGACAAGGCGGCGCGCTTCATGCAGCTCTGCGACGCGTTCGGGCTGCCGCTCGTCTCGCTCGTGGACACGCCGGGCATGATGGTCGGGCCCACCGCGGAGGCCACCGGCCTCGTGCGCCACTGCAGCCGCCTGCTCGTCACAGGCGCCTCGCTCCGCGTGCCGCTGGTCGCGGTGGTGCTGCGCCGCGGCTACGGGCTGGGTGCGCAGGCGATGGTCGCGGGGAGCCTGCACGAACCGCTGCTCACGGTCGCGTGGCCCACGGCCGAGCTCGGCCCGATGGGACTCGAGGGAGCGGTGCGGCTCGGCTTCCGGCGCGAGCTCGAGACGATCGCCGACGAGGCCGAGCGCAACCAGCGGGTGCGCGAGCTGACCGAGCTGGCCGAGCAGAACGCGAAGGCCGTGAACGCGGCGACGCTGTTCGAGCTCGACGACGTGATCGACCCGGCGGAGACGCGCCGGCTGATCGCCTCCACGTTCGCGGCGGCGGCGCCGGCCGCGGCGGCGGAGCCCCCACGCGGGTTCGTGGACACCTGGTAGTCAGGTCAGGGCCGCGTTGACCAGCACGCCGATGCTGGCGACGGGCGCCGCCAAAGCAAGTCGGCCGGCGAAGCGCGCTATGCGCCGCCCCACGGTCACCTCGGCGAGCTCGACCGCGGGGAAGAGCAGCGCGTAGGTCCGCGGGCCGATGGGCAGGTCGTCGCGCTGTGCCACAGCGAGCAGGCCGTACAGCACCGGGAGAGGAGCGAACACGACGATCAGCAGGGACCACGGCGTGTCGAAGAAGTGCGTGCCAGCGAGCGCATCCGAAGCGGCGACGAACACGGCTGTGATCCCGTAGGTGAGCGCGAGGTACGGCCACGCGAAGCGGCCGATGCGACGCTCGACGCGCTCGTGCAGCGTCCTGTCCCGCACCGCCGGGTCCGTGCCGGTGATCGGCTCCGGGTTCAACGGGATGCGGCCCCGAGCCAGGGTCCGGCGGAACCCGGCGCGACCCACGGAGGGCCGGACGTCGTTCAGTACCTTGATCGCGCGCCCGTCGCTCGCCGTTGAGCCGACCTCGAGCATCACGCCCGGGATGTCCGGAAGCGTGATTGCGGTCGACCGCCCGCGCGCGATCCGCAGGTCCAGGTCGGTCGCCGTGCCGCGCACGGCCACCCGGATCGCATCGAAGCGCAGGGCCGCCCGGGGCGTGGCCCATTCCTTCAGGTCGGCCGGGCTGCGGAACAGCTCGACGTCGTCGCGCACGGCGATCTCCACGAAGCAGCCGGGGACCGCGCCGTCCGCGCGCGTGATCGCGAGCACCGCGGCGCGCAGGGTGCGCGCGAGGAGCATCAGGTCGCCGCGCCAGGCGCTCGCCACGGCCCACGCGTAGCTGCCGGAGTCGCGCAGGGCGGCCGGCGCGGCGGGATCGACGATCAGCCCGCCGACCACGGGTTCCGAGCCAGGCTCGGGTGCTACGGCGGAGGCGTCCATGGCGAGCGGCGCCGATCGTAGGCGCGAGCGCGGACGCGCCCGGCTCGAGCCGACGCCGAGCGTCAGCGCACCGTCACGCGGGCGGTCGCGCGACCGCAGCCCGGCTTGGCGACCCGGACCGTGACGGCGGCGGGCTTCGACAGCTTCTTGCGCAGCACGGCGCGACCGGCGGAGTCGGTGGTGGCCCGCGCGCGGCCGAGCCGAACGCTCGCCCCCGCGGCGCAGCCGGGCGTCGCCGAGCTGACGCGGACCCGGAGCGTCGCGCGCCCGCCCGCCGCGACGGTGCGCGGCGAGACGCGCAGCTTCAGCCTGGGTGCCGCCGGCCGCTCGCAGCTGAGCGAGTCGAAGACGGTGGTGCTCCCGCCGTCGTCGAAGCTGAACCTGCCCGCGGCGCGCCAGAGGCCGTCGGCCGGGCAGTCCGGGGGCGTGGTGACGTACACGCGCCCGCCCTCCACGCGCGCCGGGGCGGTCAGCTCCACTCGCTTGATCGACGTGCGCCCGTCCGGCGGCCCTCCCGGCAGCGCGGGTGGGTGCGCCCTCAGCGTCGATCCCTCGATGCCAATCCGGTCGAACCCGGCGGCCTCGTCGGTCCCGCGGACCACGACGATCTCGATGATCTCGCCGGCGCCGTTGAAGAAGACCCCCTCGCCGTCGAACGGGTCGATCGGGGTGCCGGTGTGCGCGACGAGCCGCCCCTCACCGATCTTCGTCTCGGGCGGGCAGGCGTTGCGCCCGCGCGCGTGGATCTCGGCGTCCGTGGCGGTGCACTGAGGCAGCGCCGCGTTGTCGATCCGGGTGCCGGATGGCAGCTCGAACGCCGCGCTCGCGAGCGGCGGCGGCTTCGCGGACGGGTCGGAAGGGTTCTTGTACTCGACCGCCAGCGTGAGGCCGGTGCTCGCCCCGGGGCGTGCCGTGGTGAAGCCGACCTCGAGCTCGGCCCGCTCGTTCGCCGAGACCGGCGCCGCGACTGCGAGCGCGGCGATGGCGGCGGCGACCGCGCACCTCGCTAGCTTGCGCCCTGAGTGCTCCATCCGCCCGTCCTCTCGCTCGCGTGGCTCCATTCCGTACACTGTACGGGATGGCGTACGGAAGAGCGCCGGTCCGCCGCATGACCCCTCGTACGAGCTCCGGGCTCACGCGCGCCGCGGTCGCACACGCAGCGCTCCAGCGACTCGACGCGGAGGGGCTCGACGCGCTCAGCATGCGCCGCCTGGCCGGCGAGCTGGGTGTGGGGACGATGACGCTCTACGGCTACTTCCGCAGCAAGGAGGAGCTGCTCGACGCCGTGGTCGACGCCGGCTTCTCCGAGTTCGAGATGCCGCCGGCAGGCGACGACTTCCGCACCACCCTGCGCGACTTCGCGCTCGCCGCGCGCGCGGTGCTCGTTCGCCACCCGGCGCTAGTCGAGATCCGCGACGCCGGCCCGATCCTGCGTCCGCGCGGCTTCCAGGTCACGGAGCTGGGCGTGCGCATCCTCAGCGAGGCCGGGCTGGGCGCCGAGGACGCGGCGCGCAGCTTCCGCCTGCTGTTCGACTACGTCTTCGGCTACGCGATCGTCAACCGCCGCCCGCCCTCGCCGGAGCTGCGCCGCGAGGCACTCGCGTCGATCGTGGCCCTGCCACCCGAGGAGTTCCCGACCGTGACGGCGGTGGCCGAGCAGATGGCCGAGGCGGTCGGCGCGGAGGGGCAGTTCGAGTACGGGCTCGAACGCATCCTCGACGGGATCGAGGCGCGGCTGGCGGCTAGTCGCGCCGGGAGAAGGGCGAGACCGGGCGCTCCTGGAGCTCGCCGTCGAGGTACAGGTCCACGACCTCGTTAAGGAAGCAGAGCCGGTCGCGGATCCGCTCGGCGTCGCGCAGCGGCTCGGGGTAGTACCAGACGACGTCGCGCTCCTCGGTCTCGCCCACGCGGACCGAGTGGTACAACGCGTAGCCCTTGTAGGCACAGCCGGTGCGGGTGTCGCTGGGGACGAGCGCGTCGTCACGCACGTCCTCGCGCGGCAGGTACCAGCGCGGCGGCAGGCCAGTCTCGAACAGCGCGCGGGCGCGGGTGCTCTCGGCCACGGTCTCGCCGCCGATCTCGACGCGTACGTGGCGCGAGGTGTCGAGCACGTCGGTGCGGTGGTAGGGATCGCGCATGTGCACCATCAGCGGCTCGTCCTCCTCGAGCCACCCGTCCACACGATCCCAGTAGAACGCGACATGGCCAGCGAGCCCGGCCGCGCCCTCCAGCGGGGCCGGGTAGCTCCAGGCGGCGTCCTTGGCGACGGAGTCGCCCACGCGCAGGGTGTGGTGGCGGGCGTCGCCCTTCCACGGACAGTGCGTGGCGTGGTCGCTCGGCTCGAAGAGGTCCGTGCGGACCTCGTCCTCCGGGAAGTACAGGATCGGGAGCAGCCCGTGCTCGTGGAGCAGCTTGGCGCGGCAGCTGTCCACGACGGTCTCGCCCGCGAAGCGCGCGCGGATCCGGCGCGGGAAGTCCTCGAAGTAGATGAGCCCCTTCAGCGGCGGGAGCTCGCGATTGAACGTGCCCGCGGGGGTGTGGCCGAAGGGGCCGCGTCCGACGGTGAGTGCCATGCCGTCAGGTTACGCGGGAGGAGTGGCCGGGGCGGCGCCCGCGCGAGGCGG
>DASVPL010000184.1:0-13595 GCA_036382905.1 Thermoleophilaceae bacterium
GGTCCAGTAGGCGAGGTTCGGGACCGGGCGGTGGTTCGGGACGAACAGCGTGCCGCAGCGATCGAGGGCCTCCCGCGCGGCGGGATTCTCGACGAGGTCGTGCAGGTCGGCGGCGACGCGGTCGCGGTCGGCGATGTCGTCGCGCAGGTCGCCGAGCCGGCCCGCCTGCTGTGGCGCGAGCGCGGCCATCGTGACCAGCAGCACGATCCCGCCGGCCATCCACGCGCGGCGGCGCCGGTCATCGGGCGCGAGCGCCATCGACCCGAATACCGCCACCGCGGCGAACAGCGACAGCATCGCGCCCGCGAGGAACAGGTAGCGCCCGAGAAGCGACAGGCCGCCGACCGCGAGCACCAGAAATCCCACGCCGTTCAGGACGAGGATCGCCGCGGGCACGGCGGCGCGCTCCCGCAGCCACGCGAGCGCGAGGCCGAAGCCGGCGGTGGCCGCGAGCAGCTCCGGCAGCCGCATGATCTCGCCGAGCCGCCGCGGCATCACGCGCGGCACGTCGTCGAGGCCGCGCGGTCGCCCGAGGTCGGCGGCCAGCTCGCTCGTCCCGTGCAGGGAGTGGAGCGGGTCGCCGGTGACGAGGAGGTCGCTGAGCGCCCACAGGAGGGGGGCGGCGGCCGCGAGCGCGGCGAGGCGCAGCGCGCGGCCGCGGTCGAGCGGAGCCGGCGCGGCTCGGCCGGCGCCCTCCGCCGGGGCCGCAGCGCCCGCCCGCGCCGGCCACACGAGCCACAGCCAGTAGGCGCCCGCGAGCAGCCACGCCTCCGGCCGCAGCAGCCCCGCCAGGCCGAGCAGCACCAGCACCGCCGCGCCGCGCCGCGGCCGGCGCACCTCGAGCACCGCGGCCCACACGACCAGCGCAATCGTCGGCAGGTCCACGTAACCGCGTATCCCGAAGTTCAGCGGCGGCACGCGCGTGAGGAAGATCGCGGCCGCGAGCAGCCCGACCGGCCACGCAAACAGCTCGCGCCCAAGCCTGAACAGCCCGACCGCGATGGCCCCGATCGAAAGGATCACGAGCGCGAGCAGCACGTCCTCGGCCCCGTCGCCCAGCGGCGAGACCAGCGCCCCCACCGCGACGGCCAGCGGGTGCGGGGTCGGGGCCACCGGCACCTCGTACTGCGGGCCGCGACCGCTCACCAGGTCGTCCCCCCAGACGAGCGAGTAGAAGGTGTCGTAGTTGAGGAACGAGTGCCCGAAGGCCGCGAACACGAGCAGGCCGACGAGGGCCGCCGCCGCGGCGTCCAGCAGCATCCGCCGGCCGGGAGCCATGGCGCGGGACGCTATCCGCCCGCCCTCCGGACCCGTGGCTAAAGTCCCCGGTCCGTGCTCTCGCTGTACCGCCGCCACCGCCCGAGGACCTTCGACGAGGTGGTCGGCCAGGAGCACATCGTCCGCACGCTGCGCAACGCGATCGCCCTCGAGAAGGTCCACCACGCGTACCTCTTCGTTGGCTCGCGCGGGACCGGCAAGACCAGCATGGCCAAGCTGCTCGCCTGCGCGCTGAACGCCGAGGGCGGCCCGCGGGCCGACTTCCCGCCGGACGATCCCGCCGCGCGCGCGATCATGACCGGCCAGTCGCTCGACGTGGTCGAGATGGACGCCGCCTCGAACAACTCGGTCGACGACATCCGCGAGCTGCGCGAGAACGTCGCGCTCGCCCCGATGTCCGGGTCGCGCCGCGTCTACATCCTCGACGAGGCGCACATGCTCTCCACCTCGGCGTGGAACGCGTTCCTGAAGACGCTCGAGGAGCCGCCCCCGCATGTGGTCTTCGTGCTCGCCACGACGGAGGCGCACAAGGTGCCGGCGACGATCGTGGACCGCTGCCACCGCTTCGACTTCCACCGGCCCACGCTCGAGCAGATCGCCGACGTGCTCGGCCGCGTGTCCGAGCAGGAGGGGATCGAGGTGCCCGACGGCGCGCTGCCGATGATCGCCCGCGCGGCCACCGGCAGCTTCCGCGACGCGCTCGGCACGCTCGAGCAGCTCGTCACCTACGGCGGCAAGGAGATCGGGCTCGACGACGTGCTGGAGATCCTCGGCGTGGCCGACGCCGAGCTGGTCTTCGAGTGCGCCGACGCGCTCTCCACGCACGACCCGAAGGCGGCGCTGCTGGCCGTGGAGCGGCTGTCGCGGTCGGGCCGCGACGTCGAGCAATTCACCGGCGATCTCGCCGGTCACCTGCGCCACCTGTACGTGGTGCAGACGCTCGGCGAGGTCCCGACCTCGTTCGCCGTCACCGCCGAGCAGACCGACCGGGTGGCCGCGCAGGCCGGCCAGATCCCGGGCGGCGAGCTGCTCCGCGCGATCGACCTGCTCGCCACCGCGCTGCGTGCCGCGAAGGACGGCTCGGATCCGCGCATCCAGCTCGAGCTCGCGCTGCTCAAGGCGGTCCAGCCGCAGGCGGACCTCTCGCTCCAGGCGCTGCTGTTCCGGATCGAGCAGCTCGAGCGCCGGCTGGAGGAGGCGGGAGCCGGGGCGCCGGCGGCGGGCCAGCCCGCCGCCGCACCGGTGACGGCGCCACCCGTGGCGCCTCCGCGTGTGGAGATCGAGGTCGGCGCGGAGGGCGGCACGGGTGCTGAGACCGCGGCCGATGCGGAGGCCGGGACGCGCGCGGAGACCGCGGCCGGAGCAGAGGCCGGCGCGCGCGCCGAATCCGAGGCCGGCGCGGAGCCTCAGGCCGCCGCCGAGCCGAGCCGCGCGGCCCCTGCCGAGCCGAGCCCCGCGGCCCCGCCGCCACCGGCCCCGGAGCCCCGCGTCGCCGCCGCCTCCCACGCGGGCGCCGCCGCCGCGGCCGCCGTGGCTCCCGAGCCCGAGCCCGACCCCGAGCCGGTCGCCGAGCCCGAGCCGGTCCCCGTCGCCGCCGCAGGCGACGCCACCGGCGCCGACCTCGACCGCCTCAAGACGCTCTGGCCCGCGGTCGTCGACCAGGTCCGCTCCGAGAACGCGATGGTCGGCGCGTGCCTCGACGCCGCCCGCCCGCTGAAGGTCCAGGGCGACCGCCTCACGATCTGCTTTCCGGTCATGGGCGGGTTCTCCAAGAAGACCGTGGAGAAGAACCGCGAGCTCGTGCAGTCCTCCCTGCGAGCCCTGACCGGCAGCGCCTTCGCGCTCGACTACGAGATGAACGACGACGCTCCCGAGAGCCCGGTCGCGGTCGGGCTCAGCGACGAGGAGCTGATCGAGCGCCTGAAGCGCGATTATGGGGCGACCGAGATCTTCGACGACGAACCCGAGCAGGAGGCCTGACCAGGTGCCGCAGCCGCCCAACATGAACAAGATGCTCAAGCAGGTGCAGGAGATGCAGGCCGAGATGGTCAAGGCGCAGGAGGAGGCCGAGAAGCAGGAGGTCGAGGCCAGCGCGGGCGGCGGGATGGTGACCGTCAAGGTCAACGGCGCGCTCTCGGTGCTCGAGGTCAAGATCGACCCGGACGCGGTCGACCCGGACGACGTCGAGATGCTCCAGGACATGATCCAGGCGGCGACCAACGAGGCGTTGCGCTCGGCACAGGAGATGGTCGCGAGCAAGATGGGCCAGGTCACCGGCGGGCTCGAGAGCGCGCTCGGCGGACTCGGGCTGCCCGGGATGTAGAGCCGGGCGCCGCGCGCGCCCGCCGCTTCCGCCGTCCGGAAGCGCTCAAGGAGGCCTCCCCGGCTGCCGATGCAGCCTCGATGAAGGACCTCATCGCATCGCTCGCGCGTGCGCGAGACATCGCGCCCGGCGTGCGGACCGCCTTCCGCCTCGGCTCGATCACCGCGGCACTGACCGTGTCGCTCGTCCTCTTCGGCTGGTCCACGGCCTCGGCCGCCGTGGCGATCGCCCTCGGCATCGGCCTGGTGGTGGGCTGGGCGCGCGGCAGCGAGCCGCAGACCTCGATGGCCGCCGAGCTCGAGGAGACCCGCCGCCGCCTCGACTCCCTCGCCCTGCGCGACCCGCTCACGGGCGTCCTCAACCACCGCGCCTTCCAGGACCAGCTCGAGACCGAGCTGCGCCGCGCCCGCCGCGAGAGCTGGCCGGTCGCGGTCGTGGCCGTCGACATCGACGACTTCCGCGAGGTCAACGACGTTAAGGGCCACGCACACGGCGACGCCCTCCTCGTGACCGTCTCCGAGGCGCTCGCCTCGAACCTTCGCCCCGGCGACCTCTGCGGCCGCGTGGGCGGCGACGAGTTCATGCTCGCCCTGAGCGGCTGCGACGCCGACGCCGCCCGCGAGGTGCTCGCCCGGCTGCGCTCCGGCATCGACTCGCGTGCCATGGCCGCCTCGGTCGGCGTGATCTCCGTCAGCGCCGGCATCGCCGAGTTCCCGGGCCACTCAGTGGGGCGCGCCGAGCTGATGCGCTTCGCCGACAGCGCCATGCAGCGCGCCCGCGGCGCCTCGCCCGGCGCCACCGCCGTCCACTCGGTCGACGACACCCCGCTCTCGCTCGACGACGAGGCGTCGCAGGCTCAGCGCGGCGCCCTCTTCAACACGGTCCACGCGCTCGCCCGCGCGGTCGACGCCCGCGACGGCTTCACCCACATGCACTCCCAGCGGGTCGCCTTCTACGCGGCCACGCTCGCGAACGCCATGAAGCTCGGCGACGAGCGCGTCGAGGAGGTCCGGATGGCCGGCCTGCTCCACGACGTCGGCAAGATCGGCATCCGCGACGGGATCCTCCTGAAGCCGACCGGGCTGACCAAGGAAGAGTTCACGGTGATGCGCCGCCACTCCGAGCTCGGCCGGGCGATCATCGCCGGCGCGGGTCTCGTCGAGATTGCCGGCTGGGTCGGGTCGCTGCATGAGCGGGTCGACGGCGCCGGCTACCCCGAGGCCCTGAGCGGCGAGGGGATCCCGCTGGAGAGCCGGATCCTGCACGTCGCCGACGCGCTCGAGGCCATGACCACCCCGCGCGCGTACCGCGACCCAATGACCCCCGAGGACGCCGTCTGCGAGCTCGAGCGCAACGCCGGGTCGCAGTTCGACGAGGGCGCCGTCAGCGTGATGGCCCGCCTCGTGCGCGAGCGGGCGATCGAGGTCGGCGAGCAGCCGCGCCTCGGGCATCCGCTGGCCGGCGGCGCGTCGGCATTCGCCGCCGACTGAGCGCCCGGCCCGCCGGATAACCTCGGCGCGGTGTTCTCGCCGCCCGTCAATCGCCTCATCACCGAGCTCGCCCGGCTGCCCGGGATCGGCCAGCGCACCGCTCAGCGGCTCGCCTTCCACATCCTCCGCACCCCCACCGACGAGGCGCTTCCGCTCGCGGCGGCGATCCGCGAGGTGAAGGAGACCGTCGGCTTCTGCGAGATCTGCTTCAACCTCGCCGTCGGCCCCAAATGCCGGATCTGCGAGGACGAGCGGCGTGAATCCGACGTGATCTGCGTGGTTGAGGAGCCGAGCGACGTGATCCCGATCGAGCGCACCCACGAGTTCCGCGGCCGCTACCACGTGCTGGGCGGCGCGCTCTCCCCGATCGACGGGATCGATCCGGAGGACCTGCGCCTCGCGGAGCTCGTCACGCGCGTCGAGCAGGGCGGCACGCGCGAGGTCGTGATCGCCACGAACTCGACCACCACCGGCGAGGCCACCGCGCTCTACATCGCCGACACCCTGCGCGAGCGTGCGCCGGACGTGAGCGTCACCCGGCTCGCCAGCGGGCTGCCTGTGGGCGCGGACCTGGAGTACGCCGACGAGGTCACCCTCGGCAAGGCGTTCCAGGGTCGTCGCGCGCTGTGACGGGGGCCGAGCCGCGCTGGCTCCGCAGGGCCGCGCGCGTCGGCTTCGCGATCCTCGCCCTCGCCACGGTCCTGCTCCCCTGGTACCGGCTGGACGACTACACGCCGAACGGCTGGGACGCCACGTGGTTCGCGCGGATCGCCCTGGTCGCCGCCGCCGTCGGGCTGGTGGCGGGCCCGTCGCGGGTCCGGGTCGCGGCGGCCGCGATGGCGGTGCTCGCGGTGGCCTACAGGCTTGCGGTCCCGCCCGACTTCGGCTTCGCCTTCGACGGGCTCGAGGTGCCCACGGAGCGGCGCATCGGGGTGGCCGTCGCCCTCGCGGCTGCGCTCACGGCGCTGGTGGCGGAGCTGCTCCGGGCGCCACGGGCTCGACCTGACCCGAGCCCGGGTTCGCCGCGTTCGGGTACTGCGGCGGAGGCGTCCGCCTCCGAACCCGCAGGCCCAGCTCCCGCTTGACGGTGATGATCCGGGTCACCGCGGTGTCGAGCCGCCCGCGCGAGATCGTGCCCTTGCGGATCGCGGCCAGGATCGTGCGGTAGACCTTCGCCTGAACCCCCGGCGGCCCGGACAGCCAGACCATGTCCACCCCGGCGACGATGGCGTCGACCGCCGCCTTCGGGAGCGACGGCTGGGTGGTCACGATCGCGCCCGCCGCGAGATCGTCCGAGATCGCGATGCCGCGGAAGCCGAGCCCGCCGCGCAGCACGTCGGTAGCCAGCGTGCGCGACAGCGAGGCCGGGAGCACGAAGTCGTCGGTGGCGTAGCTCGCGTGCCCGACCACCACCGCGGGTGCGCCAGCGGCGATGGCCGCGCGGAACGGGACCAGGTCGCGTTCGCGCAACTCGTCGAGGCTGAGCCCGACCTGCGCCGGCCCCTCGTCGGTGTGCTGCGTGGCTCCGCCGATCCCGGGAAAGTGCTCGACCCCCGACAGCAGCTCCGCCTTCCTGAACGCGGCGACGCCCGCCTTCGCGAACGCCGCCACCTCGTCGGGCTGGTCCGAGAACGCGCGGGTGCCGAGCGCCCCGGCCTCGTTGGGCGCCACGTCCACCGCCGGCCCGATCACGCCGTTGAGGCCGACCGCGCGCAGAGCGCGGGTCGTGTCGGCGAACTGGTCCACGGCGTCCGGCAGCCCGGCCAGCTCGCCCGGCTCGCCCGCCGGCGGGAAGTCGGGGAACGCCGACTGCTCGCCGCCCGCCTGGCGCGCGAGCATCAGCGGCGGCTCGTGGTTCTTGCGCGCGGTCGCGTTGGCGACGGAGGCCGTCATCGCCTCGAGCTGGACCGAGTCGCGGTAGTTGCGCCGCTCGAACACGACGCCGCCGAAGTCGCTGCGCCTCAGGGTGCGGAAGAAGGTGGCGGAGGGGTCGCGGCCCTGGAAGCCGACGAGCATGAGCTGCGCCGCCTTGCGCTCGGCGGGGAGCCGTGCCACCAGCCGGCGGATCACGCCCGGCACGCGGGCGCCGGGCAGCCCGGTCGCGGGCGAGGGCACGATCCGCGCCAGGAACGACCCCGCCGGAGCCGCCGCCGCGCGCGGTGCCGGTGCGGGGGCGGGCTTCTTCCGATCGTCGCCGTCGTCGCCCCCCGAGGCGAGCAGCACCACCAGGACCACGCCCAGCGCGAGCGCCAGTCCCGCCCGGAGCGGCGGCAGGTTCCTCAGGTGGCGGACGATCGCGGGGCGCACCCGCCGAAAGCTATCCTCGGACCGCGATGGCCGGCCCCGCTACCGACCGTGCGGGAGAGCCCGCGAGCGACCCCCGGCGCACCGTCGTGATGAAGTTCGGGGGGACGTCCGTCGCCGACGCCGAGCGCATCCGCCGCGCCGCCGGGCGCATCGTGCGCGCGAAGGAGCGGGGCGACGACGTCGTGGCCGTTCTCTCCGCGCGCGGGAAGACCACGGACGAGCTCGTCCAGATGGCCCACGAGGTCTCCGCGCGCCCACACCCGCGCGAGATGGACATGCTGCTCTCGACCGGCGAGCGGATCTCGTGCGCGCTCGCCTCGATGGTCATCAACGACCTCGGCTACGACGCGGTCTCGCTCACCGGCTCGCAGGCCGGGATCGTCACCGACGCCTCGCACACCAAGGCCCGGATCATCGACGTGCGCACCGATCGCATCGAGGGTCTGCTCGGCGAGGGCCGTGTGGTGCTCGTCGCCGGCTTCCAGGGCACGTCCGCCGCGCTCAGGGGAGACGGCGGCGGCTACGAGGTGCACGGCGACGTGACAACCCTCGGCCGCGGCGGCTCGGACACCACAGCGGTCGCCCTCGCCGCGGCCCTGAACGCGCACGTCTGCGAGATCTACACCGATGTGGCCGGGGTCTTCAGCGCCGACCCGCGCATCGTGCCCGAGGCGCGCAAGCTGAACTACGTCTCGTTCGAGGAGATGCTCGAGATGTCGGCCTCCGGCGCGGGCGTCCTCCAGCTCCGCTCGGTCGAGTACGCGCGCAACCACGGCGTGCGCATCCACTGCCGTTCGAGCTTCGACGACGGACCGGGTACCTTGGTCCTCATGGAAGAGGAGACGATGGAGAGGCCGATGGTCACCGCCGTCACGCACTCCACCTCGGAGGCGCGCGTGACGCTGATGAGCATCCCCGACCAGCCCGGGATCGCCGGCCGCGTGGCCACCGCGCTCGCCGACGCGAACGTGAACATCGACATGATCATCCAGAACGAGCCGCAGTCGGAGGGGCACCGCGCCGACATGTCGTTCACGGTGCCGCGCGACGAGCTCGAGCTCGCCCGCGAGGCGCTCGAGCCGCTCGTGGGCGACATGGGGATCGGCCAGATCGCGACCGACTCGGCCATCGGGAAGGTCTCGCTCGTCGGCGCTGGAATGAAGAGCCACCCGGGCGTCGCGGCCAAGACATTCAGCGTGCTCGGCGACTCGGGTGTGAACATCGAGATGATCTCCACCTCGCCGATCAAGATCTCGTGCGTCGTGCGCGAGGACGACGTGGCACCGGCCGTGCGGGCGCTGCACCGCGCATTCGACCTCGGTGAGGACGCGATCCGCCGCGAGGACCCGCGCGGCGACCACCGGCCGGTGGTGTCCTGATGCGCGTCGCCCTCGTTGGCGCGACCGGCGCCGTCGGCTCGATCATGCTCGAGGTGCTCCAGGAGCGCCGCTTCCCCGCCACCGAGGTGGTGCCGTTCGCGAGCGAGCGGTCGGTCGGGCGCAAGCTCGCCTTCGGCGACGGCACGATCGAGGTCCAGGCGCTCACGGAGGAGTCGATCGCGGGCTTCGACATCGCGATCTTCTCCGCGGGCGGCTCGACGAGCGGCGAGTGGGCGCCGCGCTTCGCCGCGGCGGGAGCCGTCGTGGTGGACAACTCGTCGCGCTGGCGCATGCAGGACGACGTGCCGCTGGTCGTCTCCGAGGTCAATCCCGACGACCTCGACAACCACCGCGGGATCATCGCCAACCCGAACTGCTCGACCATGCAGATGGTCGTGGCGCTCAAGCCGATCGACGTGGTCGCCGGGATCGAGCGGCTGGTCATCACCACGATGCAGTCGGTCTCTGGCACCGGTCAGAAGGCCGTCGAGGCGCTGCACGACGAGACCGAGGCCGTGCTCGCCGCCAAGGAGCTGGCCAAGCCCGAGGTGTACGCGCACCAGATCGCGTTCAACGTGCTCCCGCACGCCGGCACCTTCCCGGAGGGCTCCGACTACACCGACGAGGAGCTCAAGCTCGTCAACGAGACGCGCAAGATCCTCGGCAAGCCCGACATCGCCGTGTCGGCCACCTGCACCCGCGTGCCCGTGTACACGGGCCACTCGGAGTCCGTGAACGTCCAGACGCGCGAGCCGCTGTCGGCCGACGACTGCCGCGCGCTGCTCACCCGCTCGCCCGGCATCGTCGTGCTCGACGATCCGGCGCACGGGGTCTACCCGCTCGCGATCGACGCCGCCGGCCGCGACGAGGTGCTCGTCGGCCGCATCCGCCAAGACCCGTCGCACCCGCGCGCGCTGAACATGTTCGTGGTGGCCGACAACCTGCGCAAGGGCGCCGCGACGAACGCCGTCCAGCTCGCCGAGCTGCTCGTGGAGCGCGGCCTGGTCCGCGCCCGCGCGCAGGCCGCCTGAGCGCCGCCGCAGCGGTCGCATCCCCCGGGTGGCCCCCGGCGCCCCCCCCGGCGGGACGGTTACACACTTTCGTGACTAGAAACCAGGCGCGGGGGCAATAGTCCAAGCGTGCGGGGGCACACCGGGGGCTGGGGAGGACCGCGACGAGCGCTGCTCGCCACCGTTGCCGCGCTCGCGATCCTCGCTCCGTCCGCCGCCGCGCAGTCCACCGCGCGTCCGCCGACGCCCGAGCCGAACACGGCCGTCGACATCGCGCCGCGCCCGTGCGCCGTCGAGGGCCGCGACCGGTACGAGCGCGAGTTCTACGAGCGCGAGGGCTGGCCCGGCCCCGACCACGAGCGCTACCCCGGCGCCTGCCAGCGGCTGCGCTTCTCGTACGGGCCGATCGCCGTCAAGCCCGGCCAGAACGACGTGCTGATCGAGCCGGTGAAGATCGAGAAGCCGCTGCGCGAGGGCTACATCACCCGCTTCAAGCCCGACCTCGTGCGCGCCGACGGCGTCGTCCCGCCGATCGAGCAGGTCCACCTGCACCACGCCACCTGGCTCGCCGAGCCCGACTACGGCAGCGGCCCGTTCTTCGCCGCCGGGGAGGAGAAGACCGTCGCTCCGTTCCCGAAGGGCTACGGGATGCCGGTCAAGCCGAGCGACACCTGGCTGCTGCTCTACATGGTCCACTCGGCCATCCAGCAGCCGATGGAGGTCTACATCACCTACGACATCGACTTCGTTCCCAAGGACAAGGGCGAGGCGCTCGGGCTGAAGAAGGCCTACCCGCTCTGGTTCGACGTGCGCCCGTCCGGCTACCCGGTCTTCAACGTCCAGCGCGACTTCGGCGGCGCGGACGGCATCTGCACCTGGCCGACCGAGAAGTGCGCGGCGCACGACCCGTTCGGCAAGGAGATCGTCGGCCAGGGCCAGCCCGGCAACGGCAAGGGCACCGACTGGTCGTTCCCGAAGCCGGGCGAGACGCTGGGACGGGTGGAGAACTTCAACGGCGGAACGATCGTCGGCATCGGCGGCCACCTGCATCCGGGCGGCCTCCAAAATACGATCGACCTCGTGCGACCCGGCAACACCGTGCGCGTGAAGAAGAAGATCAAGGTCAAGACGAAGTCGAAGAAGGGCAGGAAGCGCAAGACGAAGACGAAGACCGTCTATGTCACGGAGAAGCGCGAGCAGGCGCGGATCTACACGGGCGACGCCTACTACTGGGATCGCAAGGACCGCATGAAGGCCGGCGGACCGCCGACCTCGTGGGACTTCTCGATGGGCGTCGGCGGCCTGCCCGACTGGGGCGTGCACGTGAAGCCGGGCGACATCATCCGAAGCAACGCGACCTACGACACCACGCACCAGTCCACCTACGAGAACATGGGGATCGTCGTGTCGATGTTCGTGCCGAACGACGAGAACGGGAAGCCGCAGGCGCCGGGGGTGGACCCGTTCGTCACTCCGCACGACCCGACCCCGACCTGCGACTCCGGCGGCGTGCGCGCGAAGCCGCCGCGGCTCTGCGACAGGGGCATACCCACCCACGGCCACCTCACCGAGAACGACAACTTCGGCGGCCCCCAGGGCGAGTGGAAGGCCGAGCGCGGGGTGGAGACCGACCGCGTCGGCATCGCCGACTTCCTCTACGCGCCCGGTGACCTCTCGATGATCTCGATGACCGGCGTGCCGACCGTGAAGCTGGGCTCGGACCTCAAGTTCACGAACTACGACGGCGCGGTGATCTACCACACGGTCACCTCCTGCAAGTTCCCCTGCCTCGGGCAGACCGGCACGTCGTTCCCGATCTCCGACGGTCAGACGAGCAAGGGGCGCAACCTCGACTTCGACTCGTCCGAACTCGGCTTCGGCACGCCCACCATCGGGCCGACGAAGCAGACGCTGAACTGGAGCCTGCCCGTCTCCAAGGAGGCCGGGTTCGAGCCCGGGGAGATCGTGACCTACTTCTGCCGCGTCCATCCCGGGATGCGTGGGGCATTCGAGGTCCAGCAGTGAGCAACTTCGGCGAGGACATCCCGTTTCTGGCCCGTAACAAGCCGTACCGGCACGGGTGGGCCGACCTCTCGGAGGCGCCGCCCGTCGACGTGCTCCCGTGCTCGAACGACGAGTACTTCCCGCCGCCTCCCACCCGGGAGCAGATCGGGATCATGCAGCTTCAGAGTCGCGAGATCGAGCGCTACCGGCGCAGGTTCAACATGAGCCGGCGCGCGTTCGTGCGGACGGCCGCGGCCACGGCCATCGGGTTCTGGGCGATCGACGCGGTGCGCCAGGGCGAGTACGGCAACTACGGCTGGGCGGCCAACACCACGACCGACGCCTGCGACCTCGAGTGGGACGGCAAGAAGGGCATGGAGTCGCTCACGAACCTGCCCGGCGAGTTCATCTTCGACGTGCAGTCGCACCACGTGGACGCGGAGGGCCAGTGGCGCGTGACCAACCCCGGGTTCCATGCGTTCTTCGCGGCCCTGTGGCCGCAGTCGTCCTGGGCGACCGGTGAGCCGGGCGGCGTCCGTGAGGACGGCTCGATCCGCGGCGGCGGCGAGGGCGGCGAGGTCGACCCGATTCAGAACCTCTCGCGCTTCCACTACCTCAAGGAGCTCTACCTCGACTCCGCCACGACGGCGACCGTCCTGTCGATCGTCCCGACCTCGCCCGACACCAACAACCCGCTGCCGCTGGCCGAGGGCTACAAGACCGCGCGCCTCGTGAACGACCTGTCGAAGGCGCGCCGCTGCGTGCTGCACGCGTTCGTGATGCCGAACCGCGGCAGCTCGGGAACGACGAACCCCGGTGGCTCTCCCATCAAGCCGCTTTATCTCGAGGAGGAGATGGACCTGATGATGCAGCGCGCCGATCAGTACGGCGACCTGCTGCGCGGCTGGAAGACCTACTGCGCCTGGGGCGACGTGCCCAACGCGAGTGGCTGGACGTTCGACACACCGGTCGGCGAGCGCTTCCTCGAGAACGTGCTCGCGGTGAGCAAGAAGTACCCGCAGATCCCGCCCGTCGTCGCCACGCACAAGGGGTTCCCGCTGCCGGCGTTCGACCAGCGCGCCGCCACGCCGCGCGACATCGGCCCTGCCGCGAAGGCCTTCCCGGGCGTGCGCTTCCTCGTCTACCACTCGGGGTACGACACCGGCGACCGCCAGACGGCGTACCGCGGCGACGACGAGGCGCGTTCGGACACGCACACGGTCGACGGGTTCATCAAGAGCCTGCGCGAGAACCAGTGGGACGCCTCGCGCTTCGTGAAGAAGGGCAAGAAGTTCGGAAACGTCCCCAACGTCTACGCGGAGCTGGGCTCCGTCTGGCGCGGGGTCATGAACGACCCCGACCAGGCCGCGCACCTGCTCGGCAAGCTGATCAACCACGTCGGGCCGAAGCGGGTCGTCTGGGGCACCGACAGCCTCTGGTACGGCTCGCCGCAGCCGGAGATCGTCGCGCTGCGCCGCTTCGAGTTCACCCAGAAGGGCAAGGAGTTCTACGGGCTGCCCTATGGGCTGAACGGCGACGTCGAGGACCCTCGCAAGAAGGCGCCGCGGCCGTCGCGCACGATCCGCAACGCGATCCTCGGCTACAACGCCGCCCGCGCGTATAGCTTCGACCCGGTGAAGATCGCCGAGGAGATCGCGTGCGACGAGGTGCAGCGGCTCAAGGAGGAGGGCTACCTGCGCGGCGGTGGCACCGAGACCGAGTCGGCGCCGCTGGCCTCGCACGTCGCGCCGGGTGCCCGCACGAAGGCGGAGGTCATCCACAACGTCTATCACTCCGGCGAGTG
>DASVPL010000185.1:0-3096 GCA_036382905.1 Thermoleophilaceae bacterium
GCGGCGGGCCGCCCCCGCTCAGGGTCAGCCCTTGGCGGTCATCACGACGATCCCGAGCACGATCGCCGCGAGGCAGACCAGCAGCCCGAGAGCCGCGACCACCGCGTACAGCGCCGCCCGCGTCATCCGGTTCTCGCGCACCTCGTCGGCGAAGCGGGTCGAGCCGGCCACCGCGATGGAGAACGCCAGCGCCACCCCCACTCCCGCTCCGAACGCCGAGTAGACGACCTCCAGCAGGTTGCCCCACTCGATGATCTCGGAGCCGAGCCTCACCGCGCTCAGGCCTCAGCCGCCGAGATGACCGACCCGCGCCGCAGCCGGCGTGCGAACGTCCACGCGATCCCGCTCAGGATCCCGACGCTGATCAGCAGCGGCCCCACGGCGCTGTCCTCGCCGAAGATCCGCACGAAGCCGTAGACCGTCGCGCCGACGATGGCCGACGCGGGGATCGTCAGCACCCAGGCGACCAGCATGTTCCCGGCCACGCCCCAGCGCACCGCCGAGAACCGCCGTGCGGCGCCCGCGCCCATCACCGCGCCCGAGATCGTGTGCGTGGTCGAGAGCGGGTAGCCGGCGTGCGATGCAGCCAGGATCACGGCCGCGCCGCCGCCCTGCGCCGCGAACCCCTGCGCGGTGTCCATCTTGATGATTCGGGTGCCCATCGTGCGGATGATCCGCCAGCCGCCCAAGTAGGTGCCGAGCGCGATGGCGGTGGCGGCCGTGACCACGACCCAGGTCGGCACGTGGAAGTCGTCGGCGGCGATCTCGCCGTGCGCGATCAGGGCGAGCACGATCACGCCCATGGTCTTCTGCGCGTCGTTTGTGCCGTGCGCGAGCGCGAGCATCCCGCCGGAGATGATCTGGCCGCCGCGGAAGCCCCTGCTCACCTGGCCGGGCCGCAGCCGGCCGACGATCCGGTAGCAGAGCAGGATTGCGAAGCCCGCGACGACGAAGGCCAGCGTCGGCGCGATCAGGGCCGGCACCGCGACCTTCCCGAGCAGCCCCTCCCCCAGGATCGCCTTGCTGCCCTCGGCCGCGTAGGCGGCGCCCACCACGCCGCCGATCAGGGCGTGCGAGGAGCTCGACGGGAGCCCGAAGTACCAGGTGATCAGGTTCCAGGTGATCGCGCCGATCAGGCCGCCGAACACGATCGGGAGGGTGATGAACTCGCCCTCGACGATCCCGCTGCCCACCGTCGCGGCCACCTCGAGCGAGATGAACGCCCCCACGAAGTTCAGGATCGACGCCATCGCCACAGCGGTCCGGGGCGGCAGCGCGCGCGTGGATATGGACGTCGCCACGACGTTCGCGGTGTCGTGGAAGCCGTTGGTGAAGTCGAACGCGAGCGCGGTCGCGATGACCAGGTAGAAGACGAGGTCCTCGGCCACTACGAGTTCTTGATCACGACTCCCTCGAGCGTGTACGCGACCTTCTCGGCGGCGTCGATCGCGTTCTCGAGGCGGTCGTAGATGTCCTTCCAGCGGATCACGACCATGGGGTCGATGCCGCCCTCGAACAGCGCCGCCATGGCGCCGCGGGTGATGCGGTCGCCGTCGTTCTCGAGCCGGTTGACCTCGACCGTGAAGTGCGAGATGTCCTCGAAGTTGCGCAGCCGCGGCATCGCCTCCTCGAGCTGGCGCGCGCACTGGAGCAGGACCGCGGAGAGCTGCTGCGCCTGCTCGAACGGCGCCTCGATCTTGTAGAGGCCCAGGTAGTCGGCGGCCTCCTCGATGAAGTCGACCATGTCGTCGAGGCTCGAGGCCAGGACCAGGATGTCCTCGCGGTCGATCGGGGTCACGAACGTCTCGTTGAGGCGGCGGATGATGTCGTGCGTGATCCGGTCGCCCTGCTGCTCGCAGATCAGGATGTCGCGGGTGAGCTCCTCGCGGCGGTCCGGATAGTTGCGAAGCATGTCGTCGAGCAGGCTCGCCGCACGGACGATGTTGCCGGCGGCCTCCTCGAAGAGGTCGAAGTACTGGCGGTCCTTCGGCACGAGAACCTGGGACAGGCGCGACATGGCTCGACCTCCGTCAGCGAGGCTCGGTTTCTGGGCTTGGATGCCCGGGGCGCGGCGGCACGCGACCGGAGCAGCGGCAGTGTATTGCGGGCCGCGGTCGGCCTTCAGGCCGCGAAAGCCGCGAGCTCGATGCGGCGGGCGACGGTTTCCCCAAACTCCGGGAAGCGCTCGCGGACGGCTGCGGCGCTCGCCGCCTGGTCATAGGCGACCCGGCGGAGCTCGACGTCGCCGTCGTCGCCCAGGAGCGCGTAGCCGGCGCGCGGGTCCCCGTCGAATGGCATCCCGACGCTACCGGGGTTGATCAGCTCGATCCCGCGGGCCGCGCGGCGGCGGAACTGGAGGTGGGTGTGGCCGAAGACCAGGCGGTCGGCCGCCACCCCGGCCAGCAGCTCGTCCTCGTCACCGGCGGGCTCGGGGAGGAAGCTCCGCACGTCCGAGACGGGCGAGCCGTGCACGAAGCGCGCCTCGCCCAGCGCGTGCTCCTCCGGGAGCGCCGCCAGCTCGGCCACCGCGCCCGCGCCCAGCAGCTCGCGGCTGGCCCGGATGGCGCCCTGGACCACCGGGTTGTCGGGCGCGTCGCCCGGGCTTGCGGTCCAGCGCTCGCCGTTCCCGCGGATCCATTCGGCGTCGAGCGTGCGCAGGCGCTCGACGGTCTCGGCCGGCCAGGCGCCGAACAGCGCGTAGTCGCCGCCGAGCACGAAGCGCTCGGCCCCGGCGGCGGCGGCGTCCGCCAGGACGGCGTCGAGGGCCGGGAGGTTGCCGTGGATGTCGTAGAGGACCGCGTGCATCGCCCGCTCAGGGCGGGACCTCGCCGGCGCCGCGGCGCGCCGGGGCGCGCGGGAGGCCGGCCGCGTCGGTGAGCGCGACGTCGAGCTCGGCGAGGATCGCGCGCTCGGAGCGCGAGGCGATCAGCGGCTCCGCGACCCCCTCCACGTGTACGTAGGTACGCCTGCCGTCGCCGCGGTCGCCGGACTCGATCGGCACGACGGCGAAGATGCGGTCGGCGCGCACGAACTTGCCGTACCCGAGCGCCACCATGCGCGGAAAACCGCTGGTCACACGGGTAATTCTACGCGCCG
>DASVPL010000186.1:0-1571 GCA_036382905.1 Thermoleophilaceae bacterium
CCGTCACGCTCAGCTGCAAGCAGTGCGGCGATCCCGTCGAGGTCTCGGCGAACGCCGCGCCGCGAGCTCGGATCTACGGCCGCCTCTGCGGTGAGTGCCAGGCGATCGCCAAGGCGGCGCGCCGCTCGAAGGACGGCCGCCGTCATTCGGCTGTCACCCGCCCGCTCGCCGCGTCCGCGCAGTCGGTGGCGGAGTCGACGTCCGCTGGTCGCACGGCCGCCGTGCCGCAAGCGACCGGGAGGAGCGAGACGTCGGCTCCGCGACCCGATGAGCTCAAGCAGCTCGTCTGTGCGGACTGCGGCGGCGAGTTCAGCGTGCCGCGATCGCACGGCCGCTATCCGTCGAAGTGCCCCGACTGCGCGACCGGCCGCCGGCCCGGCGCCGCGCCGCCGCTGCGCGTGCTCGCCCCGGCCGGGATCCGCGAGGAGTGGTCCGGCATCGAGTACGTCCGCGTCGACACGAAGCTGCCGCGGCCGCCGCATGCCGACCTCGTCGCGATGCGCCAGGTCGCCGATCCTGTGGGCGCCGGCGAGCGCTGGGAAGAGGCGCCGGCCGAGGACGAGACGACCGTGGCGTTCTGGCGGCGGTGGGTCGGGCCGGATGAGCTGGTCGCGGAGGCGGCGGCTTAGATGATGGCTCAGCACGTGCGGATCGGGAGCGCGCGGCTCATGCTGCTGCAGCACGACGACGCTCGCAAGGTCGGGTTCTCGATGCGTGTCCACGCTGAGGACGCCGAGTCGCATGCGGCCGCGTCGACGCGTGACCCGCGGGAGCTTCGCGAGCTCGGCGATGCCGCGTACGCGGCTGCTGAGAGCCTCGAGCAGCTGCTCGATCGAGGTGACTCGTGACGGCCCGCGACCGCCAGGTGCTCGAGCTCGTGGCCAACCGCGGCGCCGTCCGGGTACCGGAGGTCGCCTCGGCCACGGGCCTCTCGAACGCTGAGGCGCTCGACGCGCTGATCGAGCTTGAGGGGGGGGGCCTTCTAGTGGCCTCCGTCTTTCGGATCACCGCAGACGGGCGGGAGGCGGCTAGGTGAGCGCGAGCACGATCACCCGCCGGCGGCGCGACTCGCGCCGGCGCGCCGCCCGCAACCGCGAGCTCTACGGCACGGTCGACGAGCGCAAGGAGCGCGTGCTCGAGGCGATCGACCCGCTCGGCATCACGCCGCTCGCCGTGGTCGCGGAGCGCGCGCGCCTGCCGGAGAACGTCACCGGCGCGACGCTCGGGCTGCTCGTCGGTGACCGCAAGGTCGTGCGCCATGGGCGGCGCGGATGGGAGCGCCGATGATCGCGTATCGCGACCCGCCCTTGGAGGCCGACCGGTGCGACCGCCTACCACGCGCCGAACGCTGGTACTGCGAGGCGTGCATCGCCAGCCTTTACCCGCACATCCGTGAGCGGTTGGAGCGCCACCCGGACGGTGCTCCCACTCGCCGGTGCGCAAGCTGCCACACCCCGCTCGAGGATCTCGCCGGCGCGGACTTGCTCGCCGAGCTGGCCGCGGCGGTCGGCGACAAGCTCGGGACGATGAACTTCTACTTCGGCCCCGGGGCGCGGACCGCGGTCGGACAG
>DASVPL010000187.1:0-32092 GCA_036382905.1 Thermoleophilaceae bacterium
CGCGGGCGAGCGCCGCGTCGGCGTCCTTCTGCGTCTTCTTGCCCTTCTCGACCGCCCTGCGCAGCTGCGTCTCGATGGCCGCGCGGCCCTTGTCGACGAACGCCTGGTCGATGTCGCGCAGCACGACGTCGTAGCCCGCCTCCGCGCTCACCTGCGCGATTCCGTGGCCCATCAGACCGGCGCCAAGCACGCCCACCTTCGAGATCTCCATTAGCCTCCGTCTTCCTGTTTTCGTCAGCGCTCTGAGCGCGAGGAGCCTACATGCCGCTGGTTGAGATCGAGGATCGCGGCGCGGTCCGCCACATCGTCATGGCGCGCGCCGAGAAGCGCAACGCGATGAACGAGGAGCTCGTCCGCGGCCTCAGCGAGGCGTTCCGCGACGCGGCGAACGACAGCTCCGTCCGGATCGTCGTGGTGCGCGGCGACGGGCCGATGTTCTCGTCCGGAATGGACCTCTCCGACCTGCGCTTGCTCTCCGAGCAGCCCGAGAACCTGCGCCCGTTCAGGGGGCCGATCCTCGCGGTCTGGAACCTGCTCGAGGAGATGACCAAGCCGACGATCGTGCAGATCCACGGCGCGTGCATCGGCGGCGCCGCCGAGCTCGCCCTCGCAGCGGACATGCGCGTGATGGCCGAGGACGCGGTGGTCGCGATCCCCGAGGTGCGCGTCGGGCTGATCCCGGACGTGGGCGGGTCGTCACGGCTCCCGGCCGTGGTGGGGATCGGCAGGGCGAAGGAGTTGATCATGACCGGGAAGGCGATCGACGGCCACGAGGCGTACCGGATCGGCTTCGCGAACCGGATCGCCCCGGCGGACGAGCTCGACGCCGCCACCGAGGCGCTCTGCAACGAGCTGCTCGCGTGCGCGCCGCTCGCGGTCGGGCTCGCCAAGCGCGTGATGGACGCGGCGGCGAAGCCGGCGCTCGCGCTCACGCTGGAGCAGGAGGTCACCTGCCAGCAGCTGCTCGCGTCGAGCGACGACTACGCCGAGGGCGCGCGGGCGTTCCAGGAGAAGCGCAACCCGGAGTTCGCGGGCCGCTAGGCGGCTCGCCGCCTCAGAGCCCGGCGCGCTTGCGCGCCTTCAGGAACGCCAGCGCCGAGGCCGGATAGGCGAGCGCCATCCGCGCCCGGGCCAACGGGCTGGCCGACGGCTTGACGTTCATCAGGCTGTACATCCGGTGCTCACGGACCTTGCCCGCGCCGTCGAAGCGCCAGTACTCGATCCCCTGCGCGTCGGTGCGGCCGCCGAGCGAGCCGGTCCAGGTGTTCACGATCGTGTCGTCGGCGGCCGAGAGGAGCGTCTTGCGCAGCGTGAAGCCGCGCTCGCGCATCGCGTCGAGGTAGGCGCCCCACGCGGCGCGGACGCGGTCCGCGCCGTCCCATGCCTCGAACGAGCCGTCGACGTAGTTCTCGAGCCGGGCATCGGGGGCGTAGGCGCCGGCGGTCGCGTCGAGGTCGTACTCGTTGATCCCGCGCTCGGCCGCGGCGACGAAGGCGGCTGGGTCCTCGGGCAGCGCCATGCGCCAAAGGCTACGCCTCCAGGTCGAGCGCCACCGGCAGGGCGGTGTCACGCCAGCCGGGCATGTCGTCCGGCCCGCTCGCGTACTTGCCGTGCACGAGCCGGCGGGCGAGCGCGTCCTCCTCGGGGTCCTCCACGACGCGCGCCGCGGCCGCCGCCGTCACGGCGCCGATCCGCACGGACACCCGCGGCTCGGCCCGGAGGTTGCGCACCCAGTTCGCGCGCTCGCGACCGCCGGCGAGCAGGTAGAGCGTCGGGCCGTTGAGCGCGAACCAGATCTCGATCTCGCGGGGCTCCCCGCTCACGCGACCCGTGGTGGTCAGGTAGCAGTAGCTCTCGCCGGCGAGTGCCGGGTCGAGGCTCATGCCTCGTGGCCGGGATCGATCCTCTTGGCCCGCGAGAAGGGGTAGGCCCTCCCCTCGTACTCCGCCTCGCCCGCGAACGGCTCGACCAGGTGGCCGACGTGGTCACCGAGCCGGTGGCGCTCGAGTATCCGGCCGGCGAACCAGCTCGGGCATCGCTCGAGGATCGGCAGCCCCTCGGGTCCCTCGCGCCACTCGCACTGGTCGAACTTGTCCGTGTCGTCGGCGGTCTCGCCGCCGAACAGCTCGACCACGTCCTCGGCGTCCTCCGGGACGACGTGCAGCGCGAGGGCATTCGCCCCCTCGAGCACGCGGTAGGTGCGGTTCTTGTCGGACACGCAGACGAGGAAGCGCGACGGGTCGATGCTCGCCTGGGTGGCGAACCCGACCAGGCAGCCCGCGCGCTCGCCGCCGGAGCCGATGGTGGTGGCGACGAACATCGGGTAATCGAGATTTCCGACGATCGTGCTGAAAGCGTTTGCCATGTCAGGTGTATCTATCGAGACATCGGATTCCGCGTCCACTCCGTATAGGCGGTTGACCGGACGCGAATCACTGGAGGTTTTGCAATGAACGACAAGTCTGCATCAAGGACGCCCGCGCAGCTCTACGCGCTCGTCTTCGGCGCGACGCTGGTGCTGGCCGGGATCCTCGGCTGGTTCTACTCGTCGAGCTTCGGCTCGCCGGGCGAGGTGGACGGGGTGCTCGGCATCCTGGACGTGAACGGCTGGCACAACATCGTCCACATGGCGACGGGCGTGCTCGGGCTGCTCGCACTCGGCTACAGCGCCGCGCGCACCTATGCCCTCGGGCTCGGCGCGGTCTACGTGCTGGTCGCGATCTGGGGCTTCGCCGTGGGCGACGGCGGCCAGATCCTGTCGATCATCCCGGTCAACACCGAGGACAACATCCTGCACCTGCTGATCGGCCTCGCCGGCCTCGGCGCGTACGCCGCCACGCCGGCGGTCGAGAAGCCGACCACGGCGCACCGCACGGACGCCACCGGAGCGGCCGCGTAGAGACGGGTATCCGCCGGGCGCCCCACGCGGGCGCCCGGCGCGCCTTCGCGGCGGCTCGGCCTCCGCGCCGCGCCCCCGCCCGCCGCGTAACCTCCGCCGCGTAACCTCCGCCCCGTGCCCTGGATGGACGCCGAGCCCGCCGCGGACGTCGAGGCCGTGGCCGTGGTTCCCGCCCCGCCCGAGGCCGTCTTCGCCTTCCTCGATGACCTCGGCAACCACTGGATCGTCGCCGACCGTCTCGTCGAGGTCCTGGACCTCCACACGCCGGACGGCGGCCCCGCCGCCGGCGGCCGCGTGCGACTGCGCGGGCCGCTCGGCGTGCACCGCACGGTCACCACACGCGTGGTCGCGTCGAAGGCGCCGCGGCTGCTGATCGGAACCGCGGAGATCGGGTCGGGCACGCGCGCCCGGGTTAGCTGGGCGCTGGCCGAGCACCGCGGGTCCACGCGCGTGCGGCTGGCCGCTGCCGTCGAGCGCGCCGCGCGGGTCGACCGGGCGCTGCTCGCGCTCGGCGGTCGGCGCTGGCTGCGCGCGCGGTTCGAGTCGACGTTGGCCGGGCTCGTGGAGGAGTTCGCCGCGCGAGCGCCGGCTCAGCCGGCCGCCCACTCCTCGACCGTGCCGTAGGCGCAACGCAGGCACGCGGCGACCGAGTCCCAGTCGACGCGGTCCGGCGTGTCGGTCGGCTGGTGGTAGTTCGTGAAGCGGTTGCCCGTGGCGGAGAGGAGCGAGATCGTGGGCAGACCGGCGTGCACGGCCAGCAGCGGGTCGGTCCACCCGCCGAGCTGCACGCGCCGCGGCGGCTCGATCCCCGCCCGCGCGGCGCCGCGATCCGCGATGTCCAGGTCCTCGTCCCGGTAGCGCCAGGGCCGGATCGAGCCCTCGGCGCGCGCGACGATCGGCTCGCCCGCGCCGAGCGTGTCGAGTCCCAGCACCAGCGTGGAGCTCGGATCGAGCCGCCCGCCGTCGCCGCGCAACCAGTGGGCCATCCCGCCCATGCCGGACTCCTCGCAACCCGTGAGCACGGCGATCACGTCGGTGCCCGGCAGCGGCTCGGCCGCGAAGCGCTCGACCATCGCGAGCACCGCGGCCACGCCCGTGGCGTTGTCGCTCGCGCCGGGCACAGATGGGCTGCGAGCAACGTCGAGCGCCATGGCCAGCGCGACGGCCAGGCTCGCCCCGCCGGCGGCGCGAAGGGCGCGGGCTCGCAGCAGTGAGCCCGCGGCCACCGCCGCGAACGCCAGCTTCGGCGCGGTCGCCGGCGAGTCCATCACGTCCGGCTCCGGCTCGCGGCCGGTCAGCTCGCGCAGCCGGTCGCCCGTCCCGATCCCGATCAGCTCCGGGTTGCGCCAGCCGATCCCGGTGTGCGCGGTGTCGTGGTGTGCCACGAGCACGAGCGTGCGGCTGGACTCTCCCGCGGCCGGCACGCGCGCCACCGCGTTGGCGCCTTCCCCGGCGGGCACGAGCCGGCGCAGCCACTGCGAGCGGCCGCCGAAGTCCAGCTCGAACGACACGAGCGACGCGAGCGCCACCGCGGCACCGGCAACACCGCCGGCCCGCGCGGCGGCGATACCGGCCGCGAGGTGCGGGACGCTGCGCTCGGCGATCGTCCGCTGGTAGCGGAAGCGCTCGACCCGCACGTCGCGCGCCCCGGCCTCCGCCAGCCGTCTCGCCCCCCACTCCGCCGCCGCGACATCGCCCGGCGAGGCCGACCCGCGCTCCATCGCCGCCAGCGCCTCCACGTCGGCGCGGATGCGGTCGAGCGCGGCGTTCAGCTCCGGTGCCAGTCGACCGGCCCCGCGACGATCACATGCCCGGACAGCGGGCGCCCGAGCACCCGCTGCGCCTCGCGCGCGCAGTCGACGAGCGCCTCGAGGTCGATGCCCGTCGGGTGCCCCATCTCGTGCAGCATCGAGACCAGGTCCTCCGTGGCGATGTTGCCGGTCGCCCCGCGCGGTACCGGGCAGCCGCCGAGCTCGCCGAACGACGACTCGAACGAGCGGATCCCCGACTCGATCGCCGCCAGCACGTTCGCGAGGCCCTGGCCGCGGGTGTTGTGGAAGTGCGCGGTCAGCTCCACCTCAGGCAGCCGCTCGCGCGCCGCCGCCATGAACTCGCGCACCTGCGCCGGGTTGGCCATGCCGGTCGTGTCGCCGAACGCGACCTCTGCGCAGCCGGCCGCCGCCAGGCGCTGCGCGATCTCGAACACCCGCTCGGGCGCGACCTCGCCCTCGTACGGGCAGCCGAACGCCACCGAGATCACGCCCTCGCAGCGCAGCCCCTCCACCCGCGCGCGGCCGAACACGCGCTCGAGCCCGGCGAGCGACTCCTCGACCGAGCGGTTCACGTTCTTGTGGTTGTGCGTCTCGGTGGCCGAGAGGAAGCCGTTGACCTCGTGGAAGCGCTCGCGCAGGGGCAGGGCGTTGTCGAGGCCCTTCTCGTTAGGGATCAGGACCGAGACCGACACGTCGTCGGGGATGTCCGCGCGGGTGAGCACCTCGGCCGCGTCGCCGAGCTGCGGGATCACGTCCGGCCGGACGAAGCTCGTCACCTCGAGGCGCCGCAGACCGGTGCGCGCGAGCATCTCGACGAGCCGGACCTTGTCGTCGGTCGCGATGACCTCGGGCTCGTTCTGGAACCCGTCGCGCGGGCCGACCTCGCGGACCTGGATCGGGTCCGCCACGGCTAGATGATCGGCTCCAGGTCCGCGTGCCGCTGGGACCGCGAAAATCGAGCGGGGCCAGGACGCAGGGCGAAGGTCATGCAGACGTGCATGACCGAGCCCGAGGACGCCGCCCCGCGACGATTTGCAGCGGAATCCAGCGGTGCGGGGATCTGGAGTCGGTCATCTAGATCCTGCCCATGCCCCCGCTGACGCCGAGCGTCTCGCCGGTGACGTAGGACGCGTCGTCCGACGCGAGGAACGCGATCGTCGCGGCCACCTCGTCAGGCTGGCCGAGCCGGCCGAGCACCGTCTTAGAGACCATCCCGTTGATCAGCCGCTCGCCGAGGTCGCCGAGGTGCCGCGCGGCCATCAGGAGCGGCGTCTCGATTGGCCCGGGCGCGACCGCGTTGCAGGTCACGTCGTAGCGGGCGGCCTCCGCGGCGATCGCCTTCGTGAAGCCGATCACGCCGCCCTTGGCGCCCGAGTAGACCGCCGAGCCGGGCGAGCCGACGCGGCCCGCCTCCGAAGCCACGTTCACGATCCGCCCGCGCTTGCGCTCCTGCATGCCGGGCAGCACCGCGTGGGTGCAGGCGATCACGCCGACCAGGTTCACGCCGAGCACGCGTTGCCACATGTCCTGGTCGGTGTTGACGAAGAAGCCGAACTCGTCGTACCCGGCGTTGTTGACGAGCACGTCGATCGGCCCCAGGTCCGACTCGGCGGCGGCGATCGCGGCGCGCACCGACTCGTCCTCAGCAACGTTCAGCTCGTAGGGCTGGCCGCTGACCTCCTCGGCGATGGTCCGGGCGCCGTCGAGGTTCAGGTCGGTGACGGCCACGCGCGCGCCCTCGGCCGCCAGCCTGCGGCAGGTGGCGGCGCCGATGCCGCTGGCGCCACCGGTCACGAGCGCGATGCGTCCCTCGAGTCGCACGGCCGCGGAGCCTACCGATAGCCTCGCCGCGCATGGAGGACACGGCCTCAGTCCCGATCGTCGGCGGCACCGGAGCGCTCGGCTTCGGCCTCGCGCTGCGCTGGGCGCGCGCCGGGGTGCCGGTCGTGATCGGCTCGCGCAGCGCCGAGCGCGCGGAGGAGGCGGCGGGGCGGCTGCGCGAGCGCGTGCCGGACGCGCAGGCCGAGGGCCTCGAGAACGCCGAGGCCGTCCGCCGCGGGCCGATCGTGTTCCTCACGGTCCCGTTCCGCAACCAGTCGGAGAACCTGACGAACCTGAAGGAGGCGCTCGAGCCGGGGCAGATCCTGGTCGACGCCACGGTGCCGCTCGCCGCGGCCGTCTCGGGCAAGGCCACGCGCCTGCTCGGGGTGCCGCAGGGGTCCGCCGGCCAGCAGGCTCAGGAGATGGCCCCCGAAGGCGTGCGGGTGGTGAGCGCGCTGCACACGGTGAGCGCGGCGACGCTGGGCGAGCTCGACGTGGAGCTCGACGAGGACATCCCGATCGCCGGCGACAAGCGCGACGACAAGCGCCGGGTGGCGGAGCTGATCGCGCGCATCCCGGGGCTGCGGCCCGTCAACGCGGGGCTGCTCGAGTCCGCTCGCCTGATCGAGGGACTCACCCCGCTGCTGATCTCGGTCAACGCGCGCTACAAGACGCACGCCGGGGTGAAGTTCACCGGCCTCCCCGACGAGCTTTGGTAGTCGTCCTCGCCGGCGGCACCGGCGGCGCGAAGCTCGCACGCGGGATGCTCGACGCCGCAGATGCGCTGACGGTGGTGGCCAATACGGCCGACGACACCGAGGTCTACGGCGTGCACGTCTCGCCCGACCCCGACCTCGTCACCTACTGGCTCGCCGACGCGATCGACGCGCGCGGCTACGGGATCGACGGCGACACGTGGGAGGTGATGGGCGCGCTCGAGGCCGCCGGGCGCGAGACGTGGTTCCGCCTCGGTGACCGCGACCTGGCGATGTGCCTGATCCGCACGGAGCTGCTGGCTGCTGGCGAGCGGCTCACCGCGGCGCACGACGCGGTCGTGCGCGCCATGGGGGTGCGCGCGCGGGTGCTGCCGATGAGCGACGAGCCGGTGCGGACGTTCGTGGGGAGCGGCGGGCGCGCGCGGGCGTTCCAGGAGTTCATGATCGTGGACCGCGCCGCGGGCCCGATCGAGTCGGTGGAGCTGCGCGGGCTCGAGTCGGCGCGGCCGGGGCCCGAGGTGCTCGAGGCGATCGCGTCCGCCGAGGCGATCGTGATCGGCCCGTCCAACCCGGTGATCTCGATCGGGCCGATCCTCGCGCTGCCGGGGATGCGCGCCGCGCTGCGGGCGGCGTCCGCGCCGGTCGTCGCGGTCAGCCCGTTCGTGGAGGGACACGCGGTGAAGGGGCCGACCGAGCCGTTCATGGAGCACTTCGAGCTGGAGCTCGGAGCCGCGGGCATGGCCGCCGCGTACGGGGACGTGCTCGACGGGATCGTGGCCGACGAGGGGTTCGGCGGGGCACCCGTACCCGTCCTCGTGACCGACACGCTGATGGGCGACGCCACCGCGCGGCGCCGCGTGGCCACGGAGACCCTGGAGTTTGCGAGGAGCCTGTCCGGCGGGAGAGCGTCCGCCGGGCCGGATCGGCGGTAGAGTCGCCGTGCCGTACGGAGTCCGCCCTTGCGCACGCTCGCGATAGTCCCGGTCAAGAGCTTCGACGAGGCCAAGCAGCGGCTGGCTGCTTCGCTCGCCCGAGGCTCACGCAGCTCGCTCGCCCAGGCGATGTTCTCCGACGTGCTCGCCGCGCTCGACCGCGCGCGCTCGGTCGAGGCGGTGGCGGTGGTGACGGCCGACCAGGCCGCCCAGCAGCTCGCCCACGGGCGCGCGCTGGTGCTGCACGACAGCGCGCAGGCCGGACAGTCCGACGCCGTCGAGATCGGGATCCGCCACGCGGTCGCGGCGGGCTACCCGCGCGTGCTGCTCGTGCCGGGCGACACGCCGCTGATGGACCCCGCCGAGGTCGACGCCCTGCTCGACGCCTCCGAGCGCGAGGGCCTCGGCGCCGCGATCGTGGCCGACCGCCACGGGACCGGCACCAACGCACTCGTGCTCACGCCGCCCGGCGCAATCGCCCCCGCGTTCGGGCCGGGGAGCCTCGAGCGCCACGTGCGCCTGGCCGAGGAGGCGGGCGTGGCCCACCGGGTGGCGGCGGTCCCGTCGCTCGAGCACGACGTGGACACCCCGGAGGACCTCGCCGCGCTGCGCAGCGTGCTGAGCGGCGTGCGCGGGCGCGGCCAGCGGACCTGGGGCGCGCTCCACCAGATCGACCACAGCCGCGCGACTCCCGTCGAGGTCCGGGCCTGAGCGTCCGGATAGCGGCGCTGGCGGACCTGCCCGAGGTCCGTCCCGGCGACGACCTCGGAGCGCTGATCGCCGACGCCGCGCCGGCCGACCTCGCGAGCGACGACGTGCTGGTGGTCGCGCACAAGGTCGTCTCGAAGGCCGAGGGCCGGCTGCGCCGGCTCGAAGAGGTCGAGCCGGGCGAGCGGGCGGTCGAGCTCGCGGCTCCGTACGGGAAGGACCCGCGCGCCGTGCAGGTCGTGCTCGACGAGTCGGCCGAGCTACTGCGGGCCGAGCGCGGCGTGATCGTCTCGGTCACGCGTCACGGCTTCGTATGCGCGAACGCCGGGGTGGATGCCTCGAACGCGCCGGAGGGAACGCTCGTGATGCTCCCCCTCGACCCCGACTCGTCCGCGCGGCGGCTGCGCGCGCGGCTGGGCGAGCTGCGCGGCGTGCGCCCGGCGGTCGTGGTCACCGACAGCTTCGGCCGCGCGTGGCGCACCGGCCAGACCGACGTGGCCATCGGCGCCGCCGGGCTCGTGGCGGTGGACGACTGGCGCGGGCGCCGCGACTCCGTCGGCCGCGAGCTGAACGCCACCGCCATCGCGGTGGCCGACTCCATCGCGGGCGCCGCCGACCTCGCCCGCACGAAGGACTCCCGCCGCCCGGCGGTGCTGGTGAGGGGCCTGGGCCACCTGGTCACCGAGGACGACGGCCCGGGCGCCGCGCCGCTCCGCCGCGAACCGGACCAGGACCTCTTCCGCCGCTGAGTGCAAAAGCGGGACTATTTGTCCCGCTTTCGCACACACCCGAAGTCACTTGCGTCCCTATACGGGACGCTTTTGACTTCACCCTGGGTCAAGCCCTCGCGTCGGCTGCCGAAAACCGTCACATGGCACGGATGCCCGCAGCGTTCACGGCTGCCCTGATCGCCGCCCTTCTCGGAGCCGCGCCGGCGAGCGCGCAGCTCCCGACCGACCTGCCCGCCGGCTGGGGCGGCGGCTCGAGCGCGCAGCGCGGCGACGACCGTGGCCACTGGGGCGGCTGGGACGATCAGAACGAGGACGAGCCCGCCGACGAGCCCGCTCCGGCCGACGATCCCGCTCCGGCCGACGAGCCCGCTCCGCCCAGCGGCTGGATCGACGGCGGCGGACTCCTTCCGGGCGGCGGTGACGAGCCCGGCGCCGAGCTGCTCCCGCCCGGCGGCGCGCGGCCGATCGTGAAGGGGCGGCTCGCCGCGCTCGGCACGAACGGCGCCGCGTACGCGCCGTCGAAGGCGCCGCGCCAGGTGAAGCTTGCGATCTGGGCCGCCAACCAGCTCAGGCAGAAGCCCTACAAGTGGGGCGGCGGGCACGCGCGCTGGAGCGACTCGGGCTACGACTGCTCCGGCTCGGTCTCGTTCGCCCTGCACGCCGCCGGCCTCCTCGGCGGCCCGCAAACCTCCGGCACGCTCACGCGCTACGGCAAGGGCGGCCTCGGCAAGTGGATCTCGATCTACGCGAACAAAGGCCACGTGTTCATGGTCGTGGCGGGCCTCCGCTTCGACACCTCGCCCCACGGCAGCGGCGAGAGCGGCCCGCGCTGGCGGCCGACCGGCCGCCCCGCCGGCGGCTTCAAGGTCCGCCACCCGGCGGGGCTGTAGCCGCGCGGAGCCGGCGCCCCCTGGGGCCCGGCGGGTCCGCCGGCGCGCGGCGCGGCCCCCTGGGGCCCGGCGGGTCCGTCGGCGCGCGGCGCCCCTCGGGGGTCGGCGCGCAGGCGCGCCCCCTCGGTCGGCGCGGCGGCTAGCGCCGCACCGTGCAGCGCGCGTGCTTCACGCGCACGAGCGGCTTCGCCGCCCCGACGCGCACCTTCGCCACCGCGCGGAAGCGCTGCGAGCGCGCCGACGGCCGTAGCCGCACCTTCACCGAGAACGGCGCCTTCGAATCCTCCACCTTCCTCCCCCGCATGGCGAACCTCACACGGGAGGCGGACCCGGCATCGGACCCGGTGGTGTAGGCCACGACCCCCCGCGAGGAGCACCGCAGCCTGAGCTTCACGACCGCGGCTCGCGGCGGCGGAGGAGCCGTGACCGGCGGCGCGGCCGGCGCCGGGGCCATGTACCGCGCGAAGCGGTCGCGCAGCACGTCGAACGCCGGCTTGGGCGTGTAGTCGTCGCGCGTGATCCCGTACTGCTGCTGCGGGTTCGGGTTGTCGGACTCGGCGTCGCGCAGGTCGAACCAGAAGTGGTCGGTGACGTTGTAGACCCGGGCGTAGTCGCTCACCGCGTCGAGCATCGACGTGGCGGCCACCGCCTGGTCCTCGTACGGGCGGTCCGGGCTGGTCGGGTAGCCGTTCTCCTCGATGTGAATCGGAACGGTGTCGGGGATCCCGGCCAGCGGCATGCTGCACTTTCGCAGCGTGCTCATCGCGTGGACCATGAAGTCCCCGGTCTGCGACGGCTCGAGGCGCGGCGGGACGAAGAACCCCGGGTAGGCGTCGAGCCCGACCCAGTCGAGCGACTTCACGAAGCGCTCACCGCCCGCGCTGCCGAGGTACTCCCAGAAGCTGCGCTCGGTCTGGGGGTCCATGCGGTAGACCCAGTTGAAGCCGATCTGCACCTGCGAGTAGCCGAGCGAGCGCGCCTCGTCCTTGGCGGCGATCACACCCTGGATCAGCGCGTCGCGCGCCCCCTTGTAAGCCCCGTCGGAGGAGTCCGGCGAGACCTCGAAGTTCACCTCGTTCGTGATCTGAAAGCCCTTGACGAGCGGGTTCGACCCGAAGCGACGGACCACCCCGCGCACGAACGCGGCAAAGCCCGCCACGTCGTCGTCGCGGCGGTAGCGGATCACGATCTCGGTGCCGTAACCGCGGCTCGTGTAGAGGTCGACGAGCCGGCGGTGGGTGCGCTCCTCCTTCTCCTGCTCCTCGTCGGTGTAGTACGCCCGGTAGAGGTGCACGGCGAAGGGCCCGCCGGTCGGCTTGAGCTGGGCCAGCGCCGCGAAGATCTTGTCCTGGTTCTCGCGTCGTGAGCTCGACGGGATCCCACCGAGCTGCCCGGCCGGCCCGCCCGGGTAGATCCCGTAGCGGAGCTGGCCGCCCGGCTGCGGCGGCGGCGCCGTGGCCGGGAGGTCAGCGGTGCACGGGGTCTGTCCGGCCGCCGGACCGGCAGCCGCGAGCGCGACGAGCGCCGTTGCCACGGCTGCTGCGAGACCCCTCCCCACGCGGGCGAGGGTAGTCCGCTACCCCCGCGACTGCGCCAGCGGGTCCGGAGCGCCGAGCTCCGTGACCTCCTTGCCCTGGTACGGCCTCCCCGGGTGCCCGCCGAGCGCCAGCAGGCGCAGCGGAGCATCGCCGGTCGTGATCGCGCGCCGCGCCGCCGGACCTACGCGCACCATCATCCCCGGCTCGAGCACGTGGCGATCGCCGTCCACCACCAGCTCGCCGCGGCCGCTGAGTGGCACGAAGACCTCCTCCTGCCCCTCCTCGGCGTGATCGTGCTCGGGGTGCTGGTCGGAGTTCGGCGGGAAGTCGAGCACCTGCATCCCGAACGAAGTCACGCCCAGCTCGGCCCGTGCCCGCTTGAAGCCGCCGCCGTAGACGGCCTCCATCTCGTCGATCCGCTTCACCGTGTAGTCGCTCATGCTCGCCCCTGACTCGACCCCCCGGCGCGGTGCCAAGGGGATTTGCATACCGTCAGTAGGTTTGCAGAACCCGGTACAGCGTGTCGCGCTGGACCGGCGCGCGGCCCGCGGCGCGAGCGGCGGCGATCAGGTCGTCGGGGTCGACCATCGTGCCGTGGTAGGAGCCGGCCATCCGGCTGATCGACTCCTCCATTAGCGTCCCGCCCAGGTCGTTCACCCCCCAGCGCAGCGACTCCGTGGCCGCGTCGAGACCCATCTTCACCCAGCTCGCCTGGAGGTTCGGCACGGTCCTGCCGAGCGCCAGTCGAAACGCCGCCGTGTGCTTGAGGTTCTCCTCGCGCGATATCTCCTCGATCCCGTGCGTCCTCCCCAGGAGCGTGTGGAACGGGATGAACGAGAGCGGCACGAACTCCGTGAAGCCGCCGGTCCGCTCCTGGAGCCCGCGTACGACGCGCATGTGCTCGGCCAGCTCCCACGGCTCCTCGACGTGGCCGAACATCACCGTGGCGCTCGAGCGCAGACCGCTCGCGTGCGATGCCTCGATGATCTCCACCCAGCGGCCGACGGGCAGCTTGTTCGGGGAGATCCGCTCGCGCACGCCGTCGTCGAGCACCTCGGCGGCTGTGCCCGGAGTGGACCCGAGGCCGGCGGCGCGCAGGCGCTCGAACACCTCCCGCGGCGGCAGCCCCGACACCTCGCACATGCGGTCGACCTCCATCGCCGAGTACGCGTGCAGGTGGATCTCGGGCGCCAGCTCCTTCGCGTAGCGCAGCCAGTCCTCGTAGGTCTCGAGCGTCCATTCCGGGTGGATGCCGGACTGGATGCAGATCTCGGTGGCGCCGTAGTCGAGCGCCTCGTCCACCCTGCGGGCGAACTCCTCGCGGTCGTGCTCGTAGGCGTCGGGCGAGCGGCGCCCCTGGCCGAAGCCGCAGAAGGCGCAGCCGACCACGCAGACGTTCGACAGGTTGATGTTGCGGTTGACGACGAACGTGACCTCGTCGCCGGCCAGCTCGGCCCGCAGCTCGTCCGCCGCCTGGCGCATGTCCTCGATCGCCTCGGGACGCGTCTCGGCGAACAGCGCCGTGAGCTCCTCGGGGCTCAGCTCGACGCCGTCGCGCCCGCGCGCGATCGCGCCCGGGACGAGGTCGCGCCGGATCGCGCGCTCCTCGCGCCGGCCGGACCCGCGCCGCGGGATGAAGCTCCAGTAGCGCGACTTGATCACGTCGAGCACGCCCTGCTCGATCCACTCCGGCGTCATGTACTGCGGGTAGACGCAGAGCCGCTCGGTGAGCGCGTAGCCGCGCGGCGCCAGCTCCTTGCGCATCCGGTGCGGGGACGGGAACGGGTGCTCCGGCGAGATGTGGTCGCCGTTCGCGGAGAGGCCGCCCAGGTCGGTCGCGCCGTCCTCGACCAGCGGCAGCCACCAGTCCGACAGGTTCGGCGGGATCTGAACGCCCACGTCCGGCATCAGGCGTTTGGCCTCGCGGACCAGCTCGCGCATGTCGTCGAGCTCGACCGGAGTGGCCCACGGCGGCATGGCGGCCGGCTCGCCGTGCGCGCCGGAGCGCTGCGCCTCGTCGGCGATCGCGGCCGGCTCGGCGCCGTAGTAGCGCGGGTGCGGGACGAAGTTCTGGAGGATCAGCTCCTGGATGTGACCGTGCTCGGCGTGCACCGCGGCCAGCGCCTCGAGGGCGGCCACCCGCTCCTCGCGCGACTCCCCGATCCCGACCAGGATGCCGCTCGTAAACGGGATGCGCAGCTCGCCCGCCGCGCGGATGCAGTCGAGCCGCAGCTCGGGGTGCTTGGTCGGCGAGCCCTGGTGGACGACCAGGTCCGGGTTCACCGACTCGAGCATCAGCCCCTGCGAGGCCGTCACCTCGCGCAGCCGCGCCAAATCCTCCCTGCTCGCCACGCCGATGTTCGTGTGCGGAAGCAGCCCGCGCTCGAGCCCGCGCTCGCAGGCCCAGGCCACATACGAGGTGAAGTCCTCGTGGCCGTACTCGGCGAGCTTCGCGGCCACCTGGGGGTTGACGTCCGGCGCCTCGCCCGTGAGCACGAGCAGCTCCTTGACCCCGCGCCGGGCCGCGTCGTCGAGCAGCTTCTCGACCTCGTCAGGCGCGTACAGGTGGGCGCGGTGCGTCGCGAACGCGCAGTACTTGCAATAGCACCGGCACGTCCGCGACAGCGACAGCGTGAAGTTCCGCGAGAAGGTGACCCGGCGCCTCATCGGAGCCGGAGTCTACGGACGCGGGTGGGCGGCCTCGGGGACCGCCCGGGTCAGCCGACCGGTTCCGCTCCCCCGGTCCCCTTTTTCCCGTGCGTCACCATCAAATACGAGTAGAGGAACACCGCGAGCAGGGCCCCGAGCACGGGCGCCAGGACGTAGAGGAGCAGCCACTTGCCCTCGTCGCCGAACGACTTCGCCACGATCGCCGGGCCGAGCGCGCGGGCCGGGTTGAGGCCGGCTCCGGTCATCGGGGCGATGATCATCACCGCGAAGCCCAGCGTGCCACCGATCACGAGCCCGGACCAGTCCTTGACCGCGCTCGGGTTGACCGCCACTCCCATGATCGCCCAGACGAGGAAGAACGTTCCCAGCGCCTCGAGCCCCATGCCCTGGAGCGTGTTGTCGAGCCGGTCCGCGTTGAACCCGACGGCGCCGAAGTTCTGCCCGTTCTGGTCGCCGATCTCGTTGTAGAGGCCCTTGACCGCCAGCGCGCCCAGCGTGCCGCCGGCGAGCTGCATGAGCACGTAGATGGCCGAGTCGATCGGCTTGATCTGCCGCACCGCGGTCATCGCGACCGTGACGGCCGGGTTGAAGTGCGCCCCCGACATGACGGCCATCGTCTGGATCAGGAAGAACAGGACCAGCACGTGGACCAGGCCGACGACCGCGAAGTCCTGGAAGAACGACTGCGCCGGCGCACCGGTGGGACTGGGGTCGGGCGGGCCCGGGACGAACAGCACCACGGCGGCGCAGATGGCGAACACGAGCGCGAACGTTCCGATGAACTCGGCCACGTAGGCGGCCGGCCCGCGGTCCGGGATCCGCACCGTTGCGGCGTTCACCACGCTGCCCTCGGCTGCGTTTCCTGTCTCTGCCATCTTTGGTCAGGCCTCCCTGGTTCGGGTCAAGTTGGCCCGGGGCCACCCCTCGGACCGCGAAAGCGGGCGCAGTCTAGCTACCGGAGCGGTCGCCACGAGCCTTGGCGGGCGGCGCCGAGCGTGCGGGGCCGCCGCTCACCCGCCCATGCCGCGCGCGATGCGGCGCACGACGCCCGGCGCGAGTGTCCGAAGTATGACCGGGATCAGCCACGGGCGCGGGACGTAGCGCTCCGGCTTCCCGCCCGGGCCGGCGTCCGCGATCGCCTCCGCCACCCTGTCCGGCGTCGACACGACCCAGCGCGTGGCCGCCTTCCCGACGAGCTGCTCCTGCGGGAACCCCTCGGTGGCCACGAAGCCCGGGAACACGACGCCCACGTGCACGCCGTGAGCCTCCTCCTCGTAGCGCAGCGACTCGCTCCACCCGGTGAGGCCGAACTTGGACGCTGCGTACTGGCCGCCGCGCGGATACGGGATGCGCGCCGCGACCGACGCGACGTTGACGATCGAGCTCGGCGCCGAGCTCCTGAGCACGGGCAGGAGCGCCTCGGTCAGCCGGATCGGCGCGTGCAGGTTCACCTCGAGCACCCGCTCCACGTTCGCCCAGCCGCCGTCGTCGTCGCCGAAGTACGCGCGCCAGTTCGCGCCCGCGTTGTTCACGAGCAGGTGGAGCTGCCCGCCGAACCGCTCCTCCACGGCCTCGCGCACCCGCGCCGGCGCGTCGTCGTCGGTGAGGTCCAGCGCGAGCACGCTCGCGTCCGGCAGCGTCCCCGCCAGCCCCTCGAGCCGGTCGGCCCGGCGCGCCACGAGCAGCAGCTTCCAGCCCTCGTCCCCCAGCCGCCGCGCGGTCGCCTCGCCGATCCCGCTCGACGCGCCGGTGATCACGGCTGTGCGGCTCACGCGGCCACCCGCTCGACCAGCGTCGCCATCTCGCGCGCCATCCGCGAGCGCGGCACGACCAGGTCGAACCCGGCCGCCTCGGCGCGCTGCTTGGTGTCCACGTCCGTGTGGCCATAGAAGCCGAGCTTGCCCACGCCGGCCAGCGCGCCGAGCGCGGGCCCGTCGAAGGCCTCCGCGTTGAGGTCCACAACCAGCACGTCCGCCTCGGCGGCCGCCGCCTCGCGCGCGGCCGGCTCGCGGTCGTAGCGCGTGACCTCGTGCCCCACGGCGGCGAGCCCGCCCTCGATCCTCGACCCGAACAGCAGGTCGGGGCACAGCAGCGCCACCCGCGCCATCACTGCGCCCGGCGGCGGCGGTGCTCCTGGCGCACCGACTCGGGCCGCCCCCACATCGGAGTGACCTCGACGCGACCCACCCGCGCGTCGCGCATCGCGAGCTCGCCCTCGATCCCCTCGCCGTCGAGCACGGCCAGCGTGCCGTGCACCGTCTGCGGCGCGGCGGCGTGGCCGAACTCGCGCATCGAGTGCAGCCGCCAGTGCCAGTCGTGCTTGGAGTACGGCTGCGCGTTGACCTGCACGAGCAGCGAGGCGGCCTCGACGTAGCGCTCCTCGTCGAAGATCCGGAGGTCGAGCTCGAGGTGGGTCCAGTCCGGAGGGAGGGACCCGAGGATGCGGTCGAAGTCGTCCGCCAGCGGCATGCGGCGAACACTACCCTCGACCAGGTGATCCTCGCCTCCGAGTACGAGCTTCTGCGCGAGGACGCGGGCGCCGTCGAGCGCCGCCGCGGCAAGCTCCTGCTCGAGGGCGCCGAGACGGCCGCCTTCCTCCAGGGCCAGGTCACCAACGACGTGGAGGGGCTCGCGCCGGGGACCGGCTGCTACGCGCTGCTGCTGGGCCACAAGGGCAAGGTCCGGTTCGACATGCGCATCCTGCGCGGGCCGGACTGGATCTGGATCGACTGCGCCAAGGGTGCACTGCCGGTGCTCCAGCACACGATCCGCACCTACGGGATCGGGCGCGACATGCGCTCGCGCGACGTGACCGAGGAGCGCTCGGTCGTGTCCGTGATCGGGCCGCGGGCGCGCGCCGCGCTCGGTGTCGACGTACCCGAGGAGGAGCACGCGTTCGTGGACGACGGCGGAGTGCTCCACGTGGCGACCGACGTCGGTGTGGACGTGATCGGCCCGCCCGAGGCGCTCGCCCCCGAGATCCCCGCGGTCTCCGAGGAGGTTGCCGAGGTGCTTCGCATCGAGTCGGGCCGGCCCCGCTTCGGGCTCGACTTCGACGGCGACACGATCCCGCAGGAGGCCGGCCTCAACGAGCGCGCCGTGAGCTTCACGAAGGGTTGCTACGTCGGCCAGGAGACGGTCGCGCGGCTGCACTACAAGGGCAAGCCGAACCGCCACCTGCGCGGGCTGCGGCTGTCCGAGCCCGCCGAGCGCGGCGTCGAGCTGCGCCTCGGCGAGCGCGTGGTGGGCGCGCTCGGCTCGGCCGCGGTGTCGCCCGTGCACGGCCCGATCGCGCTGGCGCTGGTGCGCCGCGAGGCCGAGCCGGGTGCCGTGCTCGAGGTCGGGGCGGACGGCGTCACCGCGCAGGTGGTTGAGCTCCCGTTCCGAAAGTCCGACGGGTGACCGGCTCAAGCCGCGCCTTTCGACATCCGACGCTGTTCGTAACAGGAGCGCGCTTGCCCCTTCGACCGATCCTCACCCTGATCGCCTGCCTGGTCTGCGCCGCCCCCGCCGCGGCGGATGCGCCCGTGCGCGCCAGCAGCGCCGGCGCCCAGAGCGAGGCGCGCGCGACGCTGGATAGGGCTCAGGCCCTGCTCGACGGCCGCGGCGTGGAGAGCGGCAAGGAGCTGACCCCGGTGCTGAAGGACCTGTCCCTGCGGCTGAAGGCGCTCCCCGAGGGTGACCGCCGCGAGGCGCGCGCCATCCTCGCCCGTCCCACCGTCGGGCAGGCCCAGGCCGGCGAGGAGGCCTACCGGCCCGGCTCGACCGAGCACCGCATCTGCACGGCGCACTTCTGCATCCACTGGGTCACGAGCCCCGACCCCGAGGACCCCGACCCGCCGCCGCTCGACTCGAACGACGGCGACGCGATCCCCGACTACGTGCAGACGATGAGCCAGGTGTTCGAGAACGTCTTCGCCGTCGAGAACATCGGCATGGGCTGGCGCGAGCCGACGCCCGACGACACCCGCGGCGGCGACTTCAACAAGGTCGACGTCTACATCAAGCAGCTCGGCGACCAGGGAATCTTCGGCTACGCGACGCCCGATCCCGGCCAGGAGTCGAACTCCCAGGCGGCCTACCTCGTGATGGACGACGACTTCACGCCCGCCGAGTTCCCCCGCTACAGCGAGCCGCTGCCGCCGATGCAGGTGACCGCCGCGCACGAGTACAACCACGTGCTCCAGTTCGGCTACGACGTGCTCCAGGACTCGTGGATGTTCGAGTCGACCGCGGTCTGGATGGAGGACAAGGTCTACGACGACATCAACGACTACGTCTCGTACCTCGGGCCGTGGACACAGCTCACGCAGGTCCCGCTCACCGCGTTCAACCCGGGCGACCTCGCGGACCCGATGAACGTCAAGGTCTACGGCGACGCGGTCTGGAACCGCTGGATCGACGAGCACTACGGGGCCGACACCGTGCGCGGCGCGTGGGAGCGCTCGCTCGAGACGCGGCCGCTCTCGTTCGCCCCCGACGCCTACGACGCGTCGCTCCTCGCGAAGGGCACCACCTTCTTCGACTCGTTCACGCGCTTCGCCGCCGATACCGCCGAGTGGCGCTCCGCGGCCGGGCCGTTCGAGGAGGGCCCGACCTGGCCCGACGTGCAGCGCGCGAGCAAGACCAACCTCGCGCCCGGCGGCCCCGGGGTCGAGGGCAGGCTCGACCACACGACGTTCGCGCTCCTCAACGTCACGCCCACCGCCGACGAGCGGATCAAGCTGATCGGGTCGCTCCCGCGCGGCGTGCGCGGCGCGTTCGCGCTGGTCGGCCGCGAGGGCCCGATCGACAGCGGTACGCCGGTCGTCGAGCTCAAGCGGCTCACCTCCGGCGGCCAGACGAGCGTCGAGCTCGTGAACCCGGGTCGTTTCGAGCGCATCACCGCGGTGCTGATCAACGGCGACGTGACCCAGAACGGGTTCTCCCAGTTCACGGGCGACTGGGCCTACTCGAAGGACAACCAGCCGGTGCTCGCACACGTGTCGAGCGACTACACGCCACCGCGCGTGCGCAAGCGCTCGCCCGCATCCGGCGCGAAGGTGGCGCGGTCGGCACCGGTCGTCGTCACGTTCTCGGAGCCGATGCAGAACATCAGCACGAAGACGCTCGACCTGATCGGCCCCGGCGGCCGGCACGTCTCCGCGCGGGTCAGCTACGACGCGGCGAAGCGGCGGGCGCGCCTGGTCCCCAAGCGCAAGCTCGATCCGCGCCGCCGTTACACGGTGAAGCTCGGCAGCACCGTGGTCGACCTGGGCGACAATCCCCTCCCCGCCAAGGACCGGAGCTGGAAGTTCTCGACCAGGAGCAAGTAGGCGCGACCGTCCTCGGTGTAGCAGGCGTCATTCGGGGTACGATGCGACAACTCGCCCCTCCGGACCAGGAGCGAGGGCCGCGCATGACGACCTACATCTCGGACCAGAGGGCACGGAGGCTCGCCGAACTCGACGCACGTGAGCGTCAGGCGTGGGAGACGTACAGCGAGAGCGTTCGCGGGCTCGAGGGCCGGGACTACGAGGAGACAGAGGATCAGTCGTGGGACCGCTTGCAGATGAAGCTCAGGGAGCTCGAGGACGAGCGTCAGCTCGTCGCGGGCGACTGAGCTCCGACAGCCCGCTCTTAGGCGGATCGCTCGACACGGGCGCCGGGGCCGAGGAGCCCCGGCCGACCGCGGTCGACTACGACCCGCGCTCGGACCTCTACGAACTGCCGCGGCCGCAGGTGCGCGACACCGCTCTCGACGAGGTGGCCGACCCGCGCCTGCTGCGCGAGCTGATCCCGGCCGCGGAGCCGGGCCGCGACCTCGACGACTGGGGCCGCTCCGAGCGGGTCTTCTCGCTCATGGAGCCGGTGCTGAACTTCTACTACCGCTACTGGTTCCGGGTCGAGCAGGAGGGGATCGAGCACGTGCCGGACGAGGGCGGCGCTCTGCTCGTGTCGAACCACTCCGGCGCGCTGCCGCCCGACGCGCCGATGATCATGCAGACGCTGCGCAACGAGCATCCGACGTCGCGACCGCTCTACATGCTCGGCGAGAACTGGTTCAAGGGCTATCCGGGCGTGGGAATGCTCGCGAACAAGCTCGGCCTGGTGTCCGCGCACCCGGCCAACGCCCAGCGCCTGCTCGGCGAGGAGGGGCGGCTCGTGCTCGTGTTCCCCGAGGGTCAGAAGGGGACGCGCAAGCTCTACTGGCAGCGCTACCGGCTGCGCCGCTTCGGCCGCGGCGGGTTCGTGAAGACCGCGCTGCGCGCCGGCGTGCCCGTTGTTCCCGTTGCAGTGGTCGGGGCCGAGGAGGCGATGCCGATCTTCGCCCATGTGCCTCTGCTTCAGCGCCTCACGGGCCTCGTCTACTTTCCGGTCAGCCACGCGTTCCCGCACCTGGGCCTCGCGGCCGGCCTTCTCTACATGCCCGCCAAGTTCAAGATCCGCTTCCTGGAGCCCGTGCACTTCGACGGCTACGGAGCCGAGGACGCGGACGACCTCGAGCTGGTCCAGTCGCTCGCGGAGGGCATCCGCGAGCGGATCCAGCGCGAGGTCGATCAGATGATCTCTGCTCGTACGTCCGTGTGGTTCGGGTAGGGTTCGGCAGGGGGATGGGGAGGATGACCAGAGTCGGACGGAACCGGACCGCGGCGCTCCTCGCGGGGGCGCTCAGCCTGCTCGTAATGAGCGGGTGCGGAGACGACGACGACTTCGCGAACGACCCGCGCCCGCCGTCGCCCGTCCAGCTCAGTGGCGTGATCACGAACTCGGACGTGTCGGTGGAGCCGCGCAAGATCGGCGCCGGGCCGATCATCCTGATCGTCTCGAACCAGACCGAGCAGTCGCACACGGTCACGCTCGAGGGTCCGAGCGGCAGCGAGGAGGTCGGGCCGATCAACCCCCTCGACACGGGTCGCATCCAGCACAACCTCGAGCAGGGCTCGTACCAGATCAAGGCCGGCTCGGACAAGGCCGTGGACGAGGAGATCCAGCCCGCCGTGCTGAGCGTCGGGCCGAAGCGCGAATCCTCGTCGAACTCCGTCCTGCTGCCGTAGGCGGCGGGCCGCTGCCGTAGGCGGGGCTCCGCTGCCGTAGGCGGCGCTCCGCTGCCGTAGGCGGGGCTCCGCTGCCGTAGACGGGGCTCTGCTGCCGTAGGCGGCGCTCCTCTGCCGTAGGCGGCGGGCCGCCGCACCGCCCTGGCGACCGGGCGCCGGCCCCGGCTCCACTGGGCCATCTTTTGGTCGTATATGACACCTAACTTCGCCCAGTCGCTCGGGGTCAGGCGGTGTCGGGCCGCGCTCAGGCCACTGGGCGAACTTTGCCCCGTATATCGGGGCTAACTTCGCCCAGTTGGCTCAGGCGATGAGCGACCGGGGAGATTCCTCCCCACGCGGCGCTCGAGTGCGCGCCGCTGCGCTGGCGAAGCTGCCCCTCCGCCGAGCGACGCGGGCCGGAGCGCGTCGCGTCCCGCCGCGTGCGCTAGACGAGCTGTTCCTGGCCCGGGATGACGGAGAGGGCCGGAGCCGGCGCTCGCGATCGGGCGGGTTCCGTCGCGGGGGGCTCCCACGCCGCCGCGGGCTCCGCGGCGCGCGCGGGCTCCCGCGCCGTCGCCGCGCCCTCGGCCGCGCCGCCATCCACCGTCGCACCGCCATCCACCGTCGCACCGCCATCCGCCGCCGCGCCCGCGGCCGCGCCGCCATCCACCGTCGCACCGCCATCCGCCGCCGCGCCCTCGGCCGCGCCGGCACCGCCCGCCGCCGCGCCGCCATCCGCCGCCGCACCGCCCGCCGCCACACCGCCATCCGCCGCCGCGCCCTCGTCTGCGCCCGCCGCCGCGAGCGTCTCGATGTCGCGCAGGTAGTCGCGGACGCGGTTCTCCATCTCGTCGAGCATCGAGTAGGCGACCTCGATGCCCTTCTTCGAGCCGGTGAGCTGTGACTTGATCTTGCGCGCGTCGTCGACAACCGCGAGCGCGCGTTCCACCACGTCGCGGATCGCGCTCGAGTCGACCACGTCGTCGCCACCGCGAGCCATCAGCACCCGCGCCCGCGCCAGCGAGTAGGCCACCTCGAGCGGCAGCGTGCTGTCGCCCTCGGGATCGAACGCCACGAGCAGCTTGTCGCCGTTGTACTCGGTCAGCGGTCGCGTCTTGGCCGGCAGCCGCTCCTCGCTCGGCACGACCAGCACCGCGAAGTCGGCGTCGCGCTGCGCCAGCGCCGCGTTGAGCTGCTGCCACGCCTTCGGCTTCGTGAGCGCCTTGCCGCTCTTGGCCTCGAACACGATCCGGCCGCGGGCCGGGCCGTTGCACGCGTCGAGCTCGACCACCACGTCGCCCACCTTGCCGGTCGAGCCCGTGACGTCGCCCACCGCGTCGCACGAGTCGTCGCGCGCGGCGGCGATCCGCTCGAGCGCCTCGGCCACGGCCTCCTCGAACGTGCGCCCCTTCGCGCTCCCGCGCTCGCGCTCGGCGTCGACCTCCTCGGCCTTCTCCTTCTCGGCGTGCAGGCTCTGCAACTCGATCTTCAGCGCCGTGAGCTGCTCGTTCAGCGTGCGCAGGTTGCTGTCCTGGCGCTCGCCGGCCTCGCGGAGCTGGCGCAGCGTGCCGGCCTTGAACTCCGCGAGCGGGTTCTGGCCGTCAGCCGACGAGAACTGCTTCAGCAGGTCCTCGCGCGAACGCTGCATCACCTCGTTGATCACGTCCTTCACGCGGTTCTGCACAGCCCCGGCGCTGTCGTCGGAGAAGTGGCGTTCGAGCGCCTTCGTGAGCTGTCCGCTCTCGGGCCCGAACACGGCGTCCATCTGCTTCTCGAGCTGCTCGCTCACCTCCCGCGCTCGCTCGGTGAACGCGGCCTCGACCTCACGCGAGACCTTGTCGAACTCGCTCTTCACGAAGTCGGCGTTCGCGCCGGCCTGCTCGCGGTCGAGCACCCGCGCGCCTATCTCGATCGCGTCGGCGACCGCGCGCACCGGGTCGTCCCCCGCCTCCTCGCGCTCGCGCACGAGCCGTACAGCGCACTCGTCCTGGATGACGAGGCCGTCGACGACGAGACGGTCGTCGCCGAGCGTTCGGATGGTTGCGGTGCGCAGTGGGGTAGCGGCTTCCATGGCAGCAGACCACGGTAAGCGGGGTCCCGGACGGAGTGACGGATGCCACACTGGCTGAGCGGCCAAGTGCCATCGCCGCTGCAATACTTGCGTTCATGCAAGCAACCGGGAAGATCGCTAAGCGGGGCGGCGGCGCGACGGACGGCGGAGCTGCGACGGACGGCGGAGCCGCGACAGGTGGCGGAGCCGCGACAGGCGGCGGGGCCGCGACCGCGACACCCGCCACCCTCACCGAGGACCTCGCCACCTTCGTCAAGTACCTCATGCACAGCCACGGCGAGGACTTCTTCAAGGCCGTCGGCGAGCTCGACCTCTCGTTCACCCAGGTGCGCATCCTCGGCGTCCTCGCGCGGGACGTCGAGCGCGCGTCGGTCAAGGAGCTGGCGGACAACCTCGGTCTCTCCCTCCCCGCCGTCAGCCGCTCCATAGAGGGCCTCGTCCAGCGCGGCTACGTCACCCGCGCCGAGGACAGCGACGACCGCCGCATGAAGCAGATCGCCGCCACCGGCGACGGCACCGCGCTGGTCGCGCGGCTGATGGAGCTCCGCGTGGCCAGCGCCGCCGACTTCCTCGCGACGCTGAGCGCGGAGGAGCGCGCCGGCCTCGCTGCCGCGCTCGAGCCGATCGTCGCGCGCGAGGACGTCGCCGCCCTCCGCAGGAAGGTGCGCTGAGCGAGATGCCGCAGCGCATGCGCCTCAACGAGGACAACCGCAAGTGGTGGACGCTCGCCGCCATGTGCTTCGCCCTGTTCATGGTCATGCTCGACAACACCGTCGTGAACGTCGCGCTGCCGTCGATCCAGGACGACCTCGACGCGTCGCTCTCGGCGCTCGAGTGGACGGTCAACGCGTACACGCTCACGTTCGCGGTCCTGCTCGTGACCGGCGGCCGGCTCGGCGACATCTTCGGCCGCCGCCGCATGTTCCTCTTCGGCGTTGTCGTCTTCGCGATCTCGAGCGCGACGATCGCCCTCGCCCCCACCCAGGCCTGGCTCGTCGCGAGCCGAGCGTTCCAGGGCGTCGGCGCCGCCTTCATGATGCCGGGGACCCTCTCGATCATCTCGAACACGTTCCCCGCGCACGAGCGCGGGCGCGCGATCGGGACCTGGGCGGGCGTCTCCGCGCTGGCCCTCGCGCTCGGCCCGGTGGTCGGCGGCGCGCTCGCCGAGCACGTCTCGTGGCGCGCGATCTTCGTCCTCAACCTCCCGGTCGCCGCGGGCGCGGTCGCCGTCACGCTGTTCGCCACGCGCGAGTCCTACGACCGCACGGTCTCGCGCGCCGTCGACTACGCCGGCATCGCCACGATCTCGGTCGGCCTCACCGCGCTCGTGCTGGCGCTCGTCGAGGGCAACCAGTGGGGCTGGGACTCGCCGGAGGTCCTGGCGCTGTTCGGTACCGCGGCCGTCGCCTTGGTCGCGTTCGTGTGGGTCGAGCTGCACGGCCGCAGCCCGATGGTGGAGTTCTCCTACTTCCGCTCGCGCTCGTTCCTCGGCGCCAACGCGATCGCGTTCATCGTCTCGTTCGCGATGCTCGCGATGTTCTTCTTCATGGCGCTGTACATGCAGAACATCCTCGGCTACAGCCCGCTGGAGGCCGGGATCCGCTTCCTGCCGAGCACGGTCGTGATCATCTTCACCGCGCCGATCGCCGGGCGTCTGGCGGACCGCATCGGACCGCGCCCGCTGATGGCCACCGGCCTCGCCGCCGCCGCCGTCGCGCTCTGGATGCAGTCGCGGGTGACCGTCGACACCACCTACTCGGACCTGCTCGCGTCGTTCTCGCTGATGGGGCTCGGCATGGGGCTGACGATGTCGCCGATGTCCACCGCCGCGATGAACTCCGTGAGCGCCGACAAGGCGGGCGCCGCCTCCGGGATCCTGTCGATGTTCAGGATGGTCGGCGGCACCTTCGGCGTGGCCGTGATCGGCGCCCTCTTCCAGAGCCTTGCCCACGACCGCGTGACCGACGCGGCGCGGGCCGCCGGGCTGCCGCGCTCGATGGAGAACGAGCTGGTGGAGAACGTGGGGTCCGGCCGGGTCGCGGACATCGCGCAGGGACTGGACCCGGTCGCCGCCGAACGGCTCGCCGACGGCATGCGCGAGGCGTTCGTCAACGCCCTCGGCGGCGCCCTCACCCTGTCCGCGGCAGTGGCCGCCGCCGGCGCGGTGATCGCGCTCGTGCTCGTGGAGCCGAAGCGCGCGCACAGGCCCGTGGACGTGGCGCGCCAGCCCGAGGCGGTCGAGCCCGCCGGGGCGCAGTAGCCGGGCCCGGCCGCGACCGCGCCGCACGGCTCTGGACGCGGCGCCCGATACGATCCTGCGGCCCTGAACCCACCTTCCGGAGGTCTGATCCACAGCATGGCCGTTGACCTGAAGAACGTGACCGACGTCGCCACCGAGCCCGGCACGCTGCCCGAGACGATGGCCGCCTGGGTCATCCGCCAGGAGCGCGAGGGAGAGCCGACCGACGCGTTCCAGCTCGAGGAGATCGAGGTTCCCGAGCCCGGCGCGCTCGAGGTCGTCGTGCGCGTGATGGCGGCCGGCGTGAACTACAACAACGTGTGGGCGGCCCTCGGCCAGCCCGTCTCGGTCTTCCGCTACCACCCCGAGGACGACCACCACATCGGCGGGTCCGATGCCTCCGGGATCGTCTGGAAGACCGGCCCCGGCGTCACGCGCTGGAAGGTCGGCGACGAGGTCATCATCCACTGCAATCAGGCCTCCTACGAGGACCCCGAGGTGCACGGCCTCGACCCGATGGCGGCGCCGTCCCAGAAGATCTGGGGCTACGAGACCTCCTGGGGCTCGTTCGCGCAGTTCACGAAGGTCCAGGCCCAGCAGCTCATCCCCAAGCCGGAGAACCTGACCTGGGAGGAGGCCGCCTCCTACGGCCTCACGTACTTCACCGCCTACCGGATGCTCATCACCCGGTGCAACATCCAGGCCGGCGACCGCGTCCTGATCTGGGGCGCCGCCGGCGGCCTCGGCGTGTTCGCGGTGCAGCTCTGCAACCTCGCGGGCGCGGTCTCGTGCGGCGTCGTGTCGTCAGCGGAGAAGGGCGCGCTGCTCGAGCAGATCGGCATCACAGGCTGGATCGACCGCAACGACCACGCCGGGATGATGCGCAAGGGCGGCGAGTCGCCCGAGGAGGAGAAGGCCCGCTTCAAGGCCTCGCGCGCGTTCGGCAATGCCGTCAAGGAGATCCTCGGCGGCGATCCCGACATCGTGTTCGAGCACGTCGGCCAGGCCACGTTCCCGACCTCGGTCCTCGTGGTCAAGCCGTTCGGCAAGGTCGTGATCTGTGCCGGCACCACCGGCTACAACCTCGACTTCGACGTCCGCTACCTCTGGATGAGGCAGAAGGAGATCCTCGGCTCGCACTTCGCCAACGCGTGGGAGTGCACGAAGGCCAACGAGCTGATCGCGTCGGGCGAGATCCGCCCGGTGCTGTGGCGCACGATGGGCTTCGACGGCGTGGCCGAGGCGCACCAGATCATGAAGGAGAACAAGCACCTCGGGAAGATCGCGATCCTCGTGGGCGCCGAGGAGACCGGCCTGGGCAAGACGGCCGAGGGCCCGGGGGCGATCTACGCGGAGGTCGGCGCCTGATGATGCAGGCGGACGAGAACATCGCCGTCGTCTACTGGAGCATCAACCCGTTCCGCGGCGACAAGTTCGAGGACGCCTGGCGCCCGGCCGCGCGGGCGGCGCTCGACTACGGCGCGACCTCGTGGATGCTCTTCCGCTCGCAGGACGACCCGCTGAGCTTCATCCAGCTGGCGTCGTTCCCGACCAAGAAGGACTTCGACCGCTACTGGTTCTCCGAGGAGATCGCCGAGGCGCGTGCCGCCGCGAGCGGGCTCTACCAGGTGCCGGTGATCCCGAAGTGGCTGCGCGTGGTTGACTCGGGCGAGCTCGCCCGAGTCGAGAGCTAGTCCCCGAGCATCTCGTCGACGTAGGGACCGAGGATCGCGACGATCGCGTCCGCGGTCGCGCGCGGCGACGCGGTGGGCAGCGCCGCGTGGCTGATCGCGAGGCGCACCAGCGACTCGACCATCGTGCGCGTCTCGCGCAGCGGCAGGGCGGGCCAGGTCGCGACGATCACGTCGGCCAGCCGCGCCGTCACGTCGGCGATCAGCGGCCCGCCCCGGGTGGTCACGAGCGGTAGCAGCTCGTCGCCCTCGTCCGACGACGAGATCGCGCGCACCAGCGGGTTCTCGGCAGCCGCGGCGAGGAAAAGCTCCGTCGCGCTCGCGAGCGCGGCCCGCGGGTCGTGGGCGTCGGCGCGGATCGCCTCCTCGGTGGCGGCCATGAACCGCTCCGCCTCCCGCATCACGTAGGCCTGCGCCAGCTCGCGCCGGCCGCCGAAGACGTTGTAGAGCGTCTGGCGGCTGACGCCGCCGCGCTCGGCGACCTCCCCCATCGTCACGTCGGACCACGGCCGGCCGGCGAGCAGCTCCCCGACCGCGTCCAGAACCGTGTCGCGCAGCAGGCCGCGCGTGGCCTCGGCCAGCGTGGTGGTCATGAGCTAGGCGCCGAAGCGCGCCAGGTAGCGCGCGCGCTTGCGCGGGTGGATGTTGGCCCGGGTCACGTCGCCCCCGTAGTGGGCGACCACCTTCGGGTCCATCACCCGCCGCCAGAGCGGCGTGAGGTAGGCCAGCAGGATCATCGTCGCGTAGCCGGAGGGGAGCTCCGGCAGCCCGTCGTAGTGGCGCAGCGCCTGGTAGCGGCGCATCGGGTTCGCGTGGTGGTCGCTGTGGCGCTGGAGGTGGTAGAGGAAGACGTTCGACGCGACGTTGTCGCTGTTCCAGCTGTGCTCCGGCCGCGTGCGCTCGTAGCGGCCGTCGTCGCGCTTCTCGCGCAGCAGCCCGTAGTGCTCGAGGTAGTTGACGACCTCGAGCAGCGAGAACCCGACCACCGCCTGGATGGCGAGCCACGGCAGGATCTCGACCCCGAACACGGCGACCAGCGCGCCGAACAGGACGACCGTCATCGCCCAGGCGTTGAGCACGTCGTTGCGGGGCGAGATGAACCGCTCGCCCGCGTCCGCGAGGCGCTCGCGCTCGAGGTGCAGCGCGGAGCGCAGGCTGCCCATGACCGTGCGCGGCAGGAACGCCCAGAAGCTCTCGCCGAGCTTGGAGCTGGCCGGGTCCTCGGGCGTCGAGACCCGCACGTGGTGGCCGCGGTTGTGCTCGACGAAGAAGTGCCCGTAGCCCGTCTGCGCCAGCGCGACCTTCGACAGCCAGCGCTCGTGCGACTTGCGCTTGTGGCCGAGCTCGTGGGCGGTGTTGATCGCGATCCCGGACACCATCGCGATGGTCATCGCCAGGCCGAGGCTCTCGAGCAGGGAGAGGTCGCCGCTCGTCCACAGCCAGCACGCGAGCAGCAGCGAGCCGTACTGGAGCGGGATGAACACGTAGGTGCACCAGCGGTAGTAGGGATCCCGCTCGAGCCACTTGATGGCGCTGTCGGGCGGGTTGGACGAGTCCTTGCCGATCGCGTGGTCGAGGAACGGGAAGAGCCCGAACACGAGCGCGGGGCCGAACCACCACATAACCCCCAGCCCGGTGAGCTCGGCGAGGCCGAACGCGAGGAACGGCGCGAGCGGCACGATCAGCCCGAGCAGCCACAGGTAGCGCTTCGGGTCGGTCCAGGTGGCGGTGAGCGGCTGGTTTACAGAAGCTGTCGTCATGTCGCGAGAGTTTACACGAATACGAGTTTTGTCAACCACGCGGCGCCGGGTGGCGCCGGGCGGGGGCAGCGGGAGTAGCCTGCGGCCGGTGAGGAGGGGGATCGCGAGAGCGGCGCTGGCGGCCGCCGCGGCGTCGCTGATCGGACTCGCTGCCGCCATGCCGGCGAGCGCCGACCTGAACACGCTCAAGGCGAGCTGCCAGCAGCGTGACGCCGCCGACGGCGACACCGCGAACGGCATCACCCTCCCGTTCACGTTCTGCGACGACGGCGTGCCCGACGTGGGCGGGCGCACGCCGAACATCGGTGCGGTCAAGGCGGTCGCGGTGCCGCAGCGCTACGACGGCTTCGCGGGGCTGCCGCCGAAGGTCGCCCCCGACCCGAACGCGGGCGCCGACCTCGACGGCAACATCGCGCTCGACATCGACGTCTCGCTGCCGGACCCCGCGCGCCATCCGCCCCCGCCCGGCGGATACCCGCTCGTCGCGCTCATGCACGGCTGCTGCGCGGGCAACAAGACGAGCTGGGAGGCCCCCGCCGTGGACGCGCCGCGCGAGCAGTGGCACTACAACAACGCCTGGTTCGCCTCGCGCGGGTTCGTGGTCCTCAACTACACGGCGCGCGGGTTCGTGGACCAGAACGACCATGGCTCGACGGGAGAGACCCAGCTCGACTCGCGCCTCTACGAGATCAACGACTTCCAGCACCTCGCCGGCCAGCTCGCCGACGACCCGTACTTCCACGTCGACCCCGACCGCGTGGTCGCCACCGGCGGCTCATACGGCGGGGGGTGGACCTGGATGGCGATCACCGACCCGACCTGGCGCAGCCCGGCCGGCAGGGACATGCGCCTGGTGGCCGCGGCGCCGAAGTACGGCTGGACCGACCTCGCCTACTCGCTGGTGCCAAACGGGACCCACTTCGAGGGAGTGCTCCCCACCACCGACCCCGAACGCGCCGCGGAGCCGTTCGGGACCCCGAAGGCGAGCATCGTCGCGGCGCTCTACACCAGCGGCCGGACCGGCATCCCGCCCGGGACCGGCCCCCACTCCACGTTCGCGCCGAACATCGACCAGGCGCTCGCGTGCCTCGAGGCCGATGAGCCGCTCGCGAGCACCCCCACGTGCGGCGCGGCGCTGGACGTCACGCTGCCGGGCTTCCGCAGGGACCGCTCGGCCTACTACCAGAGCCGGTTCTTCGAGCGGATCGCCTCGGAGCCGCAGTCGCGCGTGCCGATCTTCAGCGCCGGCACCTTCACCGACAACCTGTTCACGGCGATCGAGCACCGGCGCATGGTGGACAGGATCAAGTCGCTCGTCCCCGAGTACCCCGTGCAGGAGTTCTACGGCGACTACAACCACTTCGTACAGAACAAGCCGAAGGAGTGGGGCGACGTCTGCGGCGGCGACCGGCACGTCTGCCGCTTCGCGGACTACCCGAGCGGCGACCTGAACGCCGAGCCCGCGGGCCGGCTGCGCACCGGCGCCACCACGCGCCTGAACGCGTTTCTCGACCACTACGTGAAGCCGCAGGGCAACCCGAGCCAGCCACGGCCGGCCTTCGACGTGACCGGCTCGCTGCTGATCTGCCCGCAGAACGCCAGCGCCGAGTTCCCGGCCGACGAGCCCGGCGAGCGCTTCACCGCGCCGACCTTCGACGAGCTCGCGCCGAACACGCTCACGATCGCCGCCGCCGGCGCTCAGGCGACCTCCAACGCGGCCGCCGACCCGCACGCCGCGCAGGCGGAGCCGGTGAGCAACAGTGTCGCCAACGGGGGGCGCTGCCCGGTCGCGACCACGCCCGCCGGCGCCGGCACGGCGGTCTACGACTCCGATCCGCTGCCGCGCGACTACACGATGCTCGGCCTCTCGCGCGTCCACGCCACGCACACCGGCAGCGGCGACGACATCCAGCTCAACGCGCGCATGTACGACGTCTTCCCCGACGGCAGCGCGGTGATGATGGACCGCGGGGCGCACCGCGTGACCGACGCCAACGGCACCACCGTGCTCCCGATCCAGGGCAACGGCTGGCGGTTCCCGGCGGGCCACCGGATCCGCATCGAGCTGACGCAGAACGACGCGCCGTACATGCGCCAGTCGAACCGGCCCTCCGCGCTGCTGATTTCCGGGATGAAGCTCGAGGTGCCGGTCCGCGAGGCGTCGGCCACGATGGGCGCGGAGGCCGCCGGGAGCGAGCCGCCCGGCGTCGACCTCAGCTCGCCGCGGCTGGCCAGCGACACGAGCCGCGACCCGCGCTTCCGGCTCGGGCTGCGCTCGACCGGCGGCGCGAGCGACCACTACGAGCTCGAGGTGCGCAACCTGCGCAGCACGACCTGGAAGCGCCTCAGCTCGAACCTGCGCGTGCCCGTGTTCTCGTTCGCGGGCTACTTCGGCTCGGCGTACGAGTTCCGGGCGCGTGCCGTGGGCCGCTTCGGCGAGCGCGGCGCGTGGGACACCGCCCGGACGGTCGTGCCGTTCGACGACTCGCGGCGGCGCAGCAAGCCGAGCTTCGGGCGCGGCTGGTCGCACGTGCGCAACGCGTCCGCCTGGGGCCAGCGGCTCAGCCGCGCGTCAGGGAAGGGCCGCGGCATGCGGCTCGCGTTCAAGGGAGCGGCGAAGGTCTACCTGATCGCGCGC
>DASVPL010000188.1:0-32086 GCA_036382905.1 Thermoleophilaceae bacterium
CACGCTCGAGGACCTCGCGCTCGTGCCCTCCGACCGCGGCAGCGTGCCGCTCGGGGAGGGAGAGGTGCGCGTCGCGGTACGCGCGGCCGGCCTCAACTTCCGCGACGTGCTGATCGCGCTCGGGATCTACCCGGGCGACGCGCCGCTCGGCAGCGAGGCGGCCGGAGTGGTCCTCGAGCTGGGCCCCGGCGTCGAGGGGTTCGCACCGGGCGACAGCGTGATGGGCCTGATCGGCGATTCGTTCGGCACCGTCGCCGTGACCGACCACCGCACGCTCGTCCGCATCCCGCGCGGCTGGTCGTTCGTCGAGGCCGCGTCGGTGCCGGCCGTGTTCCTCACGGCCTATTTCGCGCTCGTGGACCTCGCCGAGGTCAAGCGTGGCGACAGGATCCTGATTCACGCGGCGGCCGGCGGCGTGGGGATGGCCGCCGTCCAGCTCGCCCACCACCTCGGCGCCGAGGTGTACGCGACGGCGAGCCCCGCCAAGTGGGACGCCGTGCGCGAGCTGGGGATCGCCGACGACCACATCGCCTCCTCCCGCGACCTCGGCTTCCGCGACCGCTTCCTGGAGGCGACCGGCGGCGAGGGAGTCGACGTGGTGCTCGACGCGCTCGCGCGCGAGTTCGTGGACGCGTCGCTCGAACTGCTGCCGCGCGGCGGGCGCTTCGTGGAGATGGGCAAGGCCGACGTACGCGACCCGGACGAGGTCGCCCGCGACCACCCTGGCGTGCGCTACCGGGCGTTCGACCTGATCGAGGCCGGGCCGGAGCGGCTCCAGCGGATGCTCGGCGAGCTCGTCGAGATGTTCGACCAGGGCGTGCTCCGCCACGCGCCGATCCGGACCTGGGACGTGCGCCGCGGCGCCGACGCGTTCCGCTTCCTGCGCGAGGCTCGCCACATCGGCAAGGTCGTGCTCACGATCCCGCCCGCCTTCGACCCCGACGGGACCGTGCTCGTCACGGGCGGCACCAGCGGTCTCGGCGCCCTCGTCGCCCGCCACCTCGCCGAGCACCATCACGCGCGCCGGCTGCTGCTCGTCAGCCGCCGCGGCCGCGAGGCCGACGGGGTCGGCACGCTCGTCGAGGAGCTCGCAGCGCTCGGCTGCGAGAGCACCGTCGCCGCCTGCGACGTGGCCGACCGCGACGCCCTCGCCGAGCTGATCGGCTCGCTGGAGCACCCGCTCACGGCGGTCGTGCACGCGGCCGGCGTGCTCGACGACGGCGTGGTGGCGGCGCTCACGCCCGAGCAGCTCGACCGGGTGATGCGGCCGAAGGTCGACGCCGCCATGAACCTCCACGAGCTGACCCGCGACGGCACGCTGTCGGACTTCGTGCTGTTCTCGTCGGCGGCCGCGGTCATGGGCAGCCCGGGCCAGGGCAACTACGCGGCGGCCAACTCGTTCCTCGACGCACTCGCCCAGCACCGCCACGGCCAGGGCCTGGCCGCGAGCTCGCTCGCGTGGGGCCTCTGGGCCGACGCCGGCGGGATGTCCGCCGGCCTCGACGAGCAGGAGGTGGCGCGGCTGGCGCGGATGGGCGTGCAGCCGCTAGCGAGCTCCGAGGGTCTCGCGCTCTTCGACACCGCCCGCCAGCTCGGCGAGCCGGCCCTGGTGCCGATCCGCCTCGATACCGCTGCGCTGCGCGCCGGTGCCGCCGCGGGCATGCTGCCGCCGCTGCTGCGCGGCATCGTCAGCGCGCCCGCACGCCGCGACCAGGACGGCGGCGCCTCGCTCGCGCGCAGGCTGGCGACCGCCGACGGGAATCGCGAGCAGGTCATCCTCGACGTCGTGCGCGGCCACGTGGCCGCCGTGCTCGGGCGCGGGTCGAGCGACGCTGTCGAGCCCGACCGCGAGTTCAAGGAGCTGGGCCTCGACTCCCTCGCGGCGGTCGAGCTGCGCAACCGGCTCACGCAGGCGACCGGGATGCGGCTGCCCACGACGCTCGTGTTCGACCACCCGAGCGCCGCCGCGATCGCCGAGTACGTGCACGAGCATCTCGGCGATCAGCCCTCCCAGCGGTCGGCTCCGGTCGCGCAGGGCGACGGCGACGGCACCCTCACCGCGCTGCTGCGCCACGCGCTCGACAGCGGCGCACTCGTGGACGCGGTGCCGCTGCTCACCGAGGCGTCGCGGTTCCGCCCCTCCTTCGAGTCAGCGAGCGAGCTGGACGACGACGGCGGCGGCTACGTCGTGCAGATGGCATCGGGCGACGAGGGCCCGAAGCTCGTCTGCGTCCCGTCGTTCGTGGTCGGCTCGGGCCCGCACCAGTTCGCGCGGTTCGCGAGCGCCTTCGACGGCGAGCGCGACGTGTTCGCCTGCGCGCTGCCCGGATTCCGCGGCAGCGAGCCCGTGCCCGGGACGTGGGACGCGGCGATCGACGTCCTGGCCGAGTCGATCCGCGGGGCGGTCGGCGACGACCCGTTCGTCCTCGTCGGGTACTCGACCGGCGGAGTGCTGAGCCACTCGCTGGCCCGGCGGTTCGAGCGCGAGGGGCCGGCGCCCGCCGGCCTGGTCCTGATCGACACCCCGACGCCCGAGGCCGACGACGACGTCAACAACCACCTCTTCTCGTCCGTGGTGTCGGTGATCCTCGAGCGCGCCCACGAGGCGATCGCCGTGGACGACGCCAACTGGCTCGCGATGGGCACCTACATCCGCCTTCAGCACGACTGGGAGCCGGACCCGATCGACACGCCGTCGCTGCTCATCCGCGCCGGTGTGCCGCTGGGCGTCGCCGATGCCGATCAGCCGAGCTGGCCGGCGTGGGAGGTGAGCGACGACGTGACCGAGATCCAGGGCGACCACTTCGCGCTGATCGAGACGGCCGTCGCGGCCACAGCCGAGGCGACCGGCGGCTGGCTGGGGGCGCTGGCCGGGCGCACGAGCGGAGTCGGCGCGGGCTGAGAACATCCCAGCCGCGCCGGCGCCACGGCGACGAGTCAATCGACGAGAGGAGCGACACATGCCTGAACGTGTGAAGGGGGAGACGCGCACCCGCACGGTGAGCTGGGAGGACCCCGCCCCGTCGGTCCCGCGGCTGATCGAGATGACGGGGCTCGAAGCGATGCAGGCGGTCGTGAGCGGCGACCTGCCCAGCTCGCCGTTCGTCGAGGTGATCGGGATCCGCGCCATCGAGGCCGAGGAGGGCAGGGTCACCATGGCCGTGCGGACCGAGGACTACCACGCCAACCCGGCCGGCGGCGTCCACGGCGGGCTCGCGGCGGCCCTGCTCGACAGCGCGATGTGGTCGGCGGTGCTCACCACCATGCCCCAGGGAACCTTCTGCACGACGCTCCAGATGAACGTCAACTACGTGCGCCCGATCCCGATGGACGACGAGGAGGTCCGCGCCGAGGCGCACGTCGTGCACGGGGGCCGCAGGACCGCGACCGCCGAGGGGTCGATCCACGACAGCAACGGCAAGCTGTGCGCGCACGGCACGGCCACCTGCGTCGTGGTCGGCGGGAGCTAGCCGGCTAGGCCGGCGAGAGCGCCACGCGCGCGTTGCGCGAGGGCACGGCTGTCACGAGCTTCGCCCGCACCCGCTCGGGCTGCGGGGTATCGCGGCTCAGCTCGTAGTTCCCGAGTATCTCGCGCAGGACGCACTTGATCTCGAGGTCCGCGATGGCCCTGCCGAGGCAGCGCCTGCGGCCGCCCCCGAACGGGATCCACGTGTAGGTGCCGGGCGCGTTGTCGAGGAAGCGCTCGGGCCGGAACGAGTACGGGTCGGGGTAGACCGACTCGTCGTGGTGGAGCAGGTACGGGCTCCCCCAGAGGTGCACGCCGGGCTTGTACTCCCTGCCGCCGATCTCGATCGGCTTCACCACGAGGCGCGGGATGCTGGTGGGCAGCGGCGGGCGCCGGCGCAGGAGCTCGTGGACCGTCGCCGTGAGGTAGGCGTCGCTCTCACCGGCCTTGATCTCGTCCACCAGGCGCTGGCGGATCTCCGGCTCGCGCGTGAGGTGCTCGACCGCCCACGAGATCGAAGCGGCGGTCGTCGTGGTGCCGGCCACGAAGTTGGTCATGACCTCGTCGCGGATCTCGACGAGGTCGAGCGGCGACCCGTCCTCGTCGCGCGCGGCGAGCATCAGCCCGACCATGTCCTCGCCCTCGACGCCGTCGCGGCGGCGATCCTCCAGCACCTCGTAGATCAGCTTGTCCGCGCGTGCGCTCAGCTCCTGGAAGCGGCGGATGCCGGACGGCCGGAACGCGGTGAGGATCCGCGCCGCGCGCGGCGACAGGGTGTGGACGGGCACCACCGACGTCGGCTTGTCGTTGATGTCCATCATGCTCATCACGACGTCGAGCAGCTCGTCCAGCCGCCTGTCGGGCTCGGGCCCGAAGACGATGCGGAACACGACCTTCAGGGTCAGCCGGTGGACCCACGGGTAGAGCTCGATGACCTCGCCGCGCGGCCACGAGGCGACGTCGCGCTCGGCGATGGCGGCGATGTCCGCGCTGGCGCGCTGGACCGTCTCGCCCTGCATGCTGCGGTTGACGAGCCGGCGCCGCGCGAGGTGCCTGTCCTCGTCCAGGCACGCGAGGCCGGTCTGGCCGGTGTACTTCTCGATCGAGCTCGAGCCCTCACCAGCCCACAGAACGTCGGCGGGCGCCATGAACATCTGCTTGATCTCGTCCGGGCTCGCGAGCATGACGAACGGCGTCGGAGGGACCCTGATGTGAAGGGTGAACGGGGTGCCGTAGCGAGCACGGCAGCGCTCGAAGAAGGCCGTCGGACGCGACCAGATGCCGAGCGTCTGCATCACGGAGGACATGCTCGGCCCCGGCGGCAGCCCGCTCTCGGCGTTCGACGCCTTCACCCACTCGGCCACGGTGTCCTGGGTCGGGCGCGGCGTGGGCGCCGCCATGTGCGGGCAGGACCCGTTGCCGTCCGACACGGTGGAGCCGTCTGCCTTTTCCGCGTTCAACATGCCCGTAGCTCACCGGACCGGCGTCGAGCCGTCAAGTTTCGCCCCGCGCCCATCAGGCGGGGGTCGGGGTCGAGGCGCCGGAGCGGCGCCAGTCGCGCCCCAGCTTCTTCATCATCGGCGGGTACACGAGCAGGTGCCGGAAGGGCTTGATCGCGGCCATGTAGGCGTTCCCGAATGCTCCGTTCGGCTTCACGTAGACCGCCATCTCGCCGCGGTAGCCGCCGCTCTCGTCCGGGACCCAGCTCAGGTGCATCACCCCGTGGACGGTCTTGTTGACGATCTCCGCGGCGAACTCGTCGTCGAGCTGGTAGAGCGAGGTGAAGGGGAGCGTCTCGAACTCCGGCCCGGCCGGTCCCTCGCGCAGGTCCGCCGGGAGCCGGTCGCGCAGCGTCGGCCTCCCCGACCGGGCGCCGGCGTCCTCGTCGTCCCAGCCGAGCAGCTCGCCGACCTTCCAGCGGATCGACCAGAGCGCGCGGCCGATGCCCGAGGAGTCCTTCTCCGGGTCGCCCGCCGCCATCCGCTCCACCAGGCGCGGGAAGTCGTCCGGGCCGCCCGGCGTCGGCAGCGCCCAGACGTCCTCGAGGCGGAAGTCGCGGGTCAGCTCGTGGATCCGCCACGGCCGGGACGTATGCGCGCTGTTCGGAAGCCTCATCTCCGGCGTCACGATGCGAGCTTCGCGGCCTCGCCTCTGTGCTCGTACTCCTCGCCGTGCTGGCCGCGCAGGTCCACGAGGCGCGCGTGCAGGCGCTCGAGCCGCGCGGCGCGGTAGGCCCAGATCATCGCCTCGTCGACCATGACGACCTCGCGCACCTGCTCGGACCAGTCGACGTTCGTCCCCTTGAAGCGCGCGACCTGGCGCGCCTCGGCCAGGCGGCCGCGGGCCGCCGCGCACTCGCGCTCGCAGGCGAGCCGCTCACGGTCGGTGATCTCGATGACCCGCTCGAGGTCCTCGGGCTGAGCGAGGTCGATCCGGGCGTGCAGCGCCTCGCGCAGAGCGGGCAGGCCGTCGGGTGACGTCCGCAGCCACTCGCGGAAGCGGTCGATGCCCTCCTCGGTGGCCTCGTAGCGTCCCTGGGCGGAGTCGCGCGCGTCCTCCGGCGCCGTCACGCGGCGCACGAGACCCTGCGCCTCGAGGCGCGGAAGCGTCATGTGCGCCGTGGACGGGGCGAACCGGGCGGGCCGGAACCGCTCCGACAGGCGCTGTGCCACGCACGAGGCATCCTCGGGCTCCTCGATCACCAGCCCGAGCACCGCCATGCTCGCCGACAGCTCACCAACGCTTGTGCGCGACACTCTCAGACACCACCTCCGACCGACACCGGACTTCGTCCACGGGACAACGGCCAATGACACCAGACGGACGCGCTCCTTACGAGTTCTGCGCAGGGCCGCCAAGCGCGATCCCGACGCTGACCGCTCAAGGGAGCTTTCAATGACGGGCCTGGATTCTCCCGACATCGGGATGTCTTGCGGCGCCGTGGAACTTGGTCGCGGGGGCCGAGCCTGGTACTTGACTTCCGGGCAGGTGCCTTGAAGGGTCCGCCTATGAGCCGGAGCCGATTGACCCTGCCCTCGATCCTGGTCGCGTCGTTCGCGGTCAGCGTCGACACGACGATCGTCAACGTCTCGCTCCCCACGCTCGTGCGCGAGCTGGACGCCTCCACGAGCGAGCTCCAGTGGATCGTTGGCGCCTACAGCCTCGTCTTCGCGGCACTGCTGCTTGCCGCCGGCAGCCTCAGCGACCGCGTCGGCCGCAAGGGCGTCCTGCTGGCGGGCCTCGCCGTCTTCGGCCTCGCGAGCGCGGCGGGCGGCCTCACCGACAGCCCCGAGCAGCTCATCGTCGCGCGCGGCGCGATGGGCCTCGGCGCGGCGCTGATCTTCCCGGCGACGCTGTCGCTGATCTCGAACATCTTCCCCGAGCGCGACGAGCGGGCCCGGGCGATCGGGCTGTGGGGGGCGACCACCGGCGCCGCGGTCGCGCTCGGACCGATCGCCGGCGGCTGGCTGCTCGAGACGTTCGACTGGTCGGCGATCTTCTTCGCGATGGCCCCGGTCGCCGCGCTCGCCGCGCTGCTCATCGGGCGGACCGTACCGACCTCGCGCGACCCGGACGCGCCGCGGGCCGACCGGCCCGGGCTGGTCCTCTCGGCCTCGGCGATCGCGCTCCTGATCTACACGATCATCGAGGCCCCGGACTACGGCTGGGGCGCGGGCCGCACCGTCGCGGGCTTCGCCGTCGCGGCCGTGCTGCTCGTCCTGTTCGTGCTCTGGCAGCGGCGCGCGAGCGCCCCGCTGGTCGACGTCAGCCTGTTCCGCAACCTCCGCTTCACCGCCGCGAGCGCCTCGGTCACGGTCGTCTTCTTCTCGCTCTCCGGGTTCCTCTTCCTGATCACGCAGTACTTCCAGTTCTTCAAGGGCTACGGGCCGCTGTCCACCGGCGTGCGCATGCTCCCGGTGGCGCTCTCGCTCGCGCCCATGTCGGTGATCGGGACCAAGATGGCCGTGCGCTACGGCACGAAGGTCGTCGTGGCGATCGGGCTGGTCTGCCTCGCCGTGTTCTTCGTCTGGGTCTCGACGGACTCGGAGACCACCGGGTACTTCGTGATCGCCAGCCAGATGGTGCTGAGCGGGATCGGCATGGGCCTCAGCAGCGCGCCCGCAACCGAGGCGATCATGGGCGTCGTCCCCAAGGCGAAGGCCGGCGTCGGGTCGGCGGTCAACGACGCCACGCGGATCCTCGGGGCGACGCTCGGCGTGGCCGTGATCGGCAGCGTCTACGCGTCGGTCTACTCGAGCCGGCTCGTCGACGCGCTCCCGGCGGGGGTGCCGGGGCCCCAGGCCGACGCGGCCGAGGACTCGGTCGGCGCTGCGCTCGCACTCGCCGGCCGCGCCGGGCCCGCGCTCGGCGACCGCATCCACGAGGCAGCGGCCAGCGCCTTCTTCGACGGCATGAGCTCGGGCCTCCTGGTCGCCGCGGGGGTAGCCGCCGTGGGGGCCGTCGTGGCGGCGTCGCTGCTGCCGGCGCAGCCGGTGGTCAGCCACGAGGACGTGCCGGTCGCGCCGCCGGTCCCCGCCGTGGAGTAGGGGTCAGCCGCGCCGCGCGTGCGCGGCAAGGGCATCGGCGGTGCGGTCGACCAGGGCGCTCGCCCTCGGCACGACCCGGCCCAGCAGCAGGAAGCCGTGCATCTGGTCGTCGACGTGCACGTGCTCGACCTCCACGCCGGCCTCCGCCAGCCGCTTGGCGTAGGCCACGCCCTCGTCGCGGAGGGGATCGAACTCGGCGGTGAGCACGAACGCCGGCGGCAGGCCGGACAGGTCCTCGGTCGCCAGCGGGACGAGGTACTGATGGTCCGCGGCCGGGCCCGGTGGGCGGAAGTTGCCGAAGTACCACTCCATCAGCGCGCGGTCGAGGATGTAGCCGGTCCCGCGCTCGCGGTAGGAGGGCCAGCGGTCGAAGTCGTCGGCGACCGGGTACGCGAGCACCTGGTAGGGCGGCATCGGTTCGCCCTGGTCGCGCAGGAGCAGGGTGAGGCTCGCCGCGGTCGCGCCCCCGGAGCTCTCGCCGAACAGCGCGGGCGGCGCCGCGTCGGCGCCGATCGACTCGGCGTTGTCGAGCAGCCAGCGGTACGCGACGTGGGCGTCCTCCAGCTGCGCCGGGTGCTTGTGCTCGGGAGCGCGGCGGTAGTCGAGCGAGGCGAGCATCCACCCGGAGCGCTTGGCGAGCCGGCGGCAGAGGTCGTCGTGCGTGTCCACGTCGTTGACCGTCCAGCCGCCGCCGTGCAGGAACAGGGCGACCGGAAGGCGACCCTCGCGGGGCCGGTAGAGCCGCAGGGGAAGCGCTCCGGTCGGCGCCGGCACGGAGACGTCCTCGACGCTGTGCAGCGGGAACGGCGCGCCCTTCGTGACGAGGGCCGCACGCACGCGCTCGCGCGCCTCCTCGACCGGCAGGGAGTGGAGGCTCCCCTGCCCCGACGCGATCACGACCTCGAGGATCATCTGCGCGTCGGGATCGAGTTCGGGGGCCATGGAACGGCCGGTAGGCTAATGGCGCAGTGCCGGATATCGAGCAGGCCGCGCTGGTGGCGATCAGCGACCTGCACGTCGAGGCCACCGACAACCGAAGCTTCGTCGAGGGCCTGCGTCCGCGCCACGACGACGACTGGCTGATCGCGTGCGGCGACGTCGGCGAGATCATGTCGGACGTCGAGTGGGCGCTGGCCACGCTGGCGCGCAACTTCGAGAAGGTCATCTGGACCCCGGGCAACCACGAGCTGTGGACGAGCCCCGCCGACGAGGTGCAGCTGCGCGGCGACGCGCGCTACCGGCACCTCGTGAGCTACTGCCAGGGGCTCGGTATCGCGACTCCCGAGGATCCTTTCCCGGTCTGGTCCGGCGCCGGCGGACCCGTGGTGGTCGCCCCGATCTTCACCCTCTACGACTACAGCTTCGGCGTGAACGTGGCACCCACCAAGGAGGAGGCGCTGGCTCGCGCGCACGACGCCGGCGTCGTGTGCTCGGACGAGCTCGTGCTGCACCCCGACCCGTACGAGTCGCGCGAGCAGTGGTGCCGGGCGCGGGTCGAGTACACGGAGGGGAGGCTTACGGCGATGGCCGCCGAGGGGCTGCCGTCCGTGCTCGCCGGCCACTTTCCCCTGCTGGCCGAGCTCACGAGCCCCCTGATGCATCCCGAGTTCGCCCAGTGGTGCGGCACGCTCGCCACCGCCGACTGGCACACCCGCTTCCGCGCCGAGGCCGTGGTGTACGGGCACCTGCACATCCCACGCACCACCACGCACGACGGTGTCCGCTTCGAGGAGGTCACGCTCGGCTACCCCCTCCAGCGCAGGCGCTGGGTCAACCGCCGTCCGGTGCCTCGCCCGATCGTTCCGTTCGGGGGCGGCGAGTGATCGAGCGCCTCGTGCCGGAGTCCGTCGCCGTGGTCTCCACGCGCGGCGACCTGCCGGACGTGGAGCTGTTCGCGGAGGAGGAGCGGTCGGTCGGCCGCGCCGTGGAGAAGCGCCGGCGGGAGTTCACGACCGCTCGCGGCTGCGCGCGGATGGCCCTCGAGCGGCTCGGCGTCGCGCCGGTGGCGATCCCTAACGGCGAGCGCGGCGAGCCGGTGTGGCCGGGCGGGATCGTGGGGAGCATCACCCACTGCACGGGCTACCGCGCCAGTGCCGTGGCCAGGGTCGAGGACGTGCTGTCGGTCGGCATCGACGCTGAGGTCCACGAGCGGCTGCCCGAGGGTGTGCTGGAGCAGATCGCGTTCGGCACGGAGCTCGCGACCGTCGCCGGCGACGGCGGCGGCGTCTGCCTCGACAGGCTCATGTTCAGCGCGAAGGAGGCCGTGTACAAGGCCTGGTTCCCGCTGGCCAGGCGCTGGCTCGGCTTCGAGGACGTGGAGATGACGATCGACGTGCCGGTCAGCTCGTTCCGCGCGCGGCTGCTCGTTCCCGGACCCGTCGTCGGCGGCGTGCGGCTGACCGAGTTTCGCGGGCGCTGGGCTGTCGAGGACGGCATCGTGGCCGCGGCCGTGGTCGTCTTGCCGTAGCGCTCGGGCGCGATTACGCTCCGGCTCCGGACCGCTCGCCGTACCCCGGAGGGAGGAGGAGCAGTCGATGGCACCGCACGAGGTGGCCCGTTCGAGTCTCCCGGCGTCGGGAGACCTCGGCGCCGACCTCATCCCCTTCGGCGACGCGCTCTCCGACCGGCCGCGGTCATCGTGCCCGGACGCCGACGCGGCCGTGCTGGTGGTCGAGGTCGCGCACGCGGACTCCCTGACCGCCGGCCGCTCCGCGCTGGAGCTCGGCGCGCTGCTCGCGAAGTTCTTCAGGACCGTCGCCGAGGTCACCGAAGCGCACGGCGGCTACGCCGAGCGCGATGACCTGTGCGCGGTCCGCTGCGTGTTCGGCGATCCCGCCTCCTCCACGTGCGCGGCGGACGCGGCGCTCGCCGCCGCGCGTGAGCTTCGCGATCGACTGGTCGGCGAGCTGCCGGAGCTGGCGTTCACCATCGGCATCTCGGTGGGAGCGCCGGGCGCCGGGTGGATCCGGGCCAGGCACCGGTTCGAGCCGCTCGTCATCTGCGCGCCCGCCAGCGAGGCCAGGCGGCTCTGCGGGCAGGCGCGGCGCGGCGGCCCGCCGGTGCTCGCGTCCGAGCGCGCGCTGGCCCGCGCCTCGGCGACCGAGGCCTGCCGCTGGTCGTCCGCGGCCCCCGCCGCGCACTCGATTCGCTGAACTCGTGAAGTGGTTAGTGGCCCTGCACCAGGGGTACGCTTCGAATTGGGGCATGAGGGGGTTGACTCGCACCTGCGTCGTGTGGGGCGCACTGGCGCTGCTCCTTGCCATGCCCTCGCTCGCCCGCGCGGGCGACCTCTCGCCGAGCAGCTTCGACCCGGGTCCGGTCGAGTACCCGAACGTCGTCAAGGAGAGCGACGTGCCGATCGTGATGCGCGACGGCGTCCGGCTCTACGCCGACGTCTACCGCCCGGCCGACGCGGACGGCAACGCGGCGCCCGGCCGCTTCCCGGTCGTGCTCAACCAGATCCTGTTCAACAAGGGCACGACGCGGCTGGACGGGACCCCGGCCGGCCAGATCGAGGAGGGCGCCAGCGGCTACTCGCCGATCTTCACCAAGCACGGCTACGTGCAGGTGATCGTCGACGCGCGCGGCACCGGCTCGTCGCAGGGCGAGTTCAGCATGTTCGGTCCCGACGAGCAGCGCGACGGAGTGGAGATCGCGCGCTGGCTCGTCCGCCAGCCGTTCTCGGACGGCCGCTTCGTTGCCTACGGCGCCTCGTGCATGGCCATCTACGGGACGTTCCTGGCCGCCCAGCACCCGCCCGGTCTGAAGGCGATGTTCCCGATCGTCCCGATGGACGACATCTACCGCGACGTGCTGTGGCACGGCGGCGGGCTCGACGTCCCCTTCCTCGCGATCTGGCACGGGATGATCACGTCCACGAAGACGCGGCCGCCGCTGTACTCGGCCAGCGACCCGGAGGCCGCGATCGAGGTGCTGCGCTCGCGCGTGAGCCCGAGCATCGTGCCGACGGAGATCCTCACCGAGCCCTACGACAACGACTACTACCGGACGCGCTCGCCCGGCCGCGTCGTGAGCCAGGTGAACGTGCCCACGTTCGTGGTCGGCGGCTGGTACGACCTGATGCAGCGCGGAACCCCGCGGATCTACAACCAGCTCCAGCTTCCGCCCGGGCAGAAGCAGCTCATGATGGGCCCGTGGTACCACCTGACCGGCGGCCAGGGGCTCGGGCAGCCCGGTGCTCCGCCGCCGATCGACGTGCTCGCGCTCGCGTGGTTCGACCGCTGGGTGAAGGGCGAGCGGAACGGGATCGAGAACTACGGGCCGGTGACGGTCAACCAGCTGGGCGCGAACCGCTGGGAGACCTACCGGCAGTACCCGCGTCGCGACGTGCAGTACAAGCGCTTCTACCTGAGCGGTGAGAAGAGCGGCACGGCGCAGTCGCTGAACGACGGCTCGCTGAGCACCGACGCGCCGCGGTCGGCCGGGTCCGACGACATGCCGGGCAACTCCGTGAACGGCCTCTGCACCCGCTCGACCGTGCAGTGGTCGGTCTCGTTCGTCCCACCGGGCCAGCCGTGCGAGACCGACAACCGCTCGCAGGAGGCGACGTCGCTCACCTACACCACGCCGCCGCTCGCCGACACGATGCACCTGTCGGGACCGCTCTCGCTCACGCTGAACGGCTCGACCACGGCGCGCGACACGACCTGGGTCGCGACCGTCACCGACGTGGGCCCTGACGGAAGCTCGAACCAGATCACCTCCGGCTGGCTGATCCAGTCGCGCCGCGCGCTCGACGCCGCGCGCACGACCTTCGCGCCGAACGGCGACCCGATCGTGCCGTACCACCCGTTCACGCGCGAGAGCGTGCTGCCGGTCGAGCCGGGTGTCAGGGACTCGATGGCCGTCGAGATCTTCAACACCGACGCGGTGCTCGAGCCGGGCCACCGCCTGCGGGTGACGCTCAGCTCCGGCGACGTGCCGCACATCCTCGCGCCGCCCGACACCGTCCTGGCCGGCGTGGGCGGCATGAGCACGGTGCACCGCGGCGGGGACGCCCAGAGCTTCCTGACCGCTGGCCTCGCGCCGCTCGGGCCGGAGCCCGCCCCCAAGCCCACCAAGCTCCAGCGCTGCCGCTCGAAGGCCAAGCACGCGCACAAGTCGGGCAAGCGCCGGCGCGCCGCGCTGGCTCGCTGCTCGGCGCGCTACGGCAACCGGGCGACCTAGCGGCGGGGCGACCGGCATGAGCGTCTCGGCCGAGACGATCGCGCAGGGCCCACCGCGCAGCGCCGCGCGGCGGTTCGCGAGCGCGGCGTCGCTCGACCTGCCGATGATCGCCATGCTCGCCGCGTTCGTTGCCGAGCCCTCGACGCGCGACTTCGCGCTGGTCAACCTGCTCGTGCAGGGCGTGCTGTTCTTGTTCGGAGCCTGCCTGCCGGCGCACAAGACGCGCCTGATGGCTTTCGTCGACGGCATCTGGCCGTGGGGGCTGGTCGCCCTCGGCGTGCAGGCGCTGCTCTTCGGCGACACGGGCTCCCCGGTCCTGCTCGTCGTCGCTGCCATCTACCTGGCCATGGGCCTGCGCGGCGGGCTGTGGGCGATGGTCGTCGCGTTCACCACGCGCCGGCGCGAGGACCTTCCGCGCTACCGCTACCGGCGCCTGCTCTGGAAGCGCGAGGGCTACCGGTCGAAGACGGTGCCGATGCAGCACGAGATCGTCCAGCAGGCCTTCTGCAACGTGTCGTTCCTCGCGGCGCCGGCGCTGCTGGCGGTCGGCGACCGGCACGCCGACATCGGTCCGCTCGTGGTCGCCGGGGCGGTGCTGTGGGCGGTGAGCTGGGCGCTCGAGTCGCTGGCCGACGTGCAGAAGTCGCGCTTCGCCAAGCGCTCGGCGGCCGAGGGCACGGCCGGCACCTGCGAGGACGGCCTCTGGCGCTACTCGCGCCACCCCAACTACTTCTTCCAGTGGCTTCAGTGGCACGGGCTGATCCTCGTCGCGCTGCCGTCGCTGATCGCGGTCGCGGACGACTTCGCCCTGCTTCCGTGGGTCGGCGCCGCTGCCGCGCTCGCCGCGATCTCCGCGGGGATGTACTACGTCGTCGTGCACTACACGGGCGCCATCCCGGCCGAGTACTTCAGCGCGCAGCACCGGCCCGGCTACCGGGACTACCAGCGGCGGGTGAACCGCTTCGTGCCCGGCCCGACCCGGGGCTAGCCGAGCCCCTCGAAGCGCGGCTCGATCGGCATCGCCGCCGACAGCAGCGGCGAGGCCGCGGCGGGGTCGTCCTGGTCGCACACGAACAGGAAGTCGATGACGCGGGCATCGACCGAGGCGTAGACGCCCTCGACCTTCCACCTGCGGTCGATCGTGCGCAGGCGCGTGACGTGCCCGTCGCCGTCGATCGTCCCGACCACCGAGCCGCGGATCTCGCCGTCGGCCCCGTGGGGGTCGGACCCGGGCTCCGCCGACGCGGTGAACACGACCAGGTCGTCGGCGATCGGCGTCGCGTCGCTGAATGTGAGCGGCACGCCGTCGAGATCGCCGAGCTCGTAGGCGCGGGTGCGCACGTCGCCGCAGTCGACCGGACCGCCCGCGCGCACGCCCTCGACGAACTCGCCGAGCGGTACCTCCGCGACGATGTTGAGGCCCTGCTCGGTGTTGCCGCGGTGGAACAGCGCGAGCCGGTCGCCGAGCGCGGCGGCGCCCTCGATGTTCAGCTCCGGAGCGCTCTCGCGCAGCCGCGCGTAGAGCGGCGCGAGGTCGAGCTCGACCGGCTCCCCGCTCAGCGAGCCGTCGGCGGCGAGGCCCCAGACGAAGCCGCGCTCGCGCTGGCGCTTGGTGCCGGACCCGAGGCCGAGCAGCGCGCCGTAGGGGTGCTCGCCGAACGGCGGGAGCACCGTGAGCGCCTCCAGGTCGGGCTTCTCCCGCTTGCGTTCGTCGTGGTCGGCGCTCAGCTCCCCGCGCAGGACGGTCCGCAGCTCTCCCGGCGCCTCCTTCGACATGCGGAAGACGCCCAGCCCGAGCTCGTCGTCGCCGATCACGTAGACGTAGTCGCCGCGGCGCGCGACGCCGCTCGCGGCGGAGATGTGCGCAGCGCGGCCGGGAGTGGGGGACGCGTCGAGGTCCAGCTCGCGCAGCAGGCTGAGCGTGAGCGGGGGCAGATCCTCTGGTGTGGCCGACCGGCTGTCCACCGTGCCGTACGTTACGTTCGCCGCGATCGGCGCGGAGTAGCATCGCCCGTCTGATGAGCACCGCGGTCGAGCCCCGTACGACCGGCCCTCACGACGGCCTGGTCGGAGAGGCGCCGCCGTCGCCGGCCGGCCCGCTCGAGAACGGCGACGGCGCGGGCCTCGGTTCGCCCCCGACGATCGCGCTCCCGCGACTCGTCCAGGCCCTGCGCTTCAACCAGCGCCAGATCCAGTTCGTGTTCGGCGCCCGGCGCAGGCACGGCGAGGTGTTCCGGATGACCGGGCTGCTGCCGAACGGGCCGGTGATCACCGACCACCCCGACCACGTGCGGTCGCTGTTCACGGCGAAGCCGGAGCAGGCTCCGTCGCTCACCGGGGAGTCGTCCCTGCGGCCGATCGTCGGCTCGAACTCGGTGCTCACGGCCCTCGGCGAGCGCCACATGCGCCAGCGCAAGCTGCTGCTGCCCTCGTTCCACGGGGAGGCGATCGAGCGCTACGTCCAGATGATTTCCGACGCGACCGAGCGCGAGATGGCGGACTGGCCGGTGGACCGGCCGTTCGCCCTGGTGCCACGGATGCAGGCGATCACGCTCGACGTGATCATGGGCGGGATCTTCGGCATCGAGGGGCGGCCCGAGAGCGGCACTCCCGAGCATGGGCTGCGCGCCACGACGCGGACCCTCGTCGCGGGGTCGACGAATCCCGTCGCGCAGCTCGGCGAGCTGATCAACACCGGCCGTGACGAGGCGGTCGGGCCGCTCCGCTGGGCGCTCGCGGTCCTCGACCGCCAGGTGTACGCGGTGATCGCGGCGCGGCGGCGCTCCGCGGACCTCGAGGAGCGCGGCGACATCCTCTCGCTGCTGCTCCAGGCAAGGACCGAGGACGGCGAGGCGCTGACCGACGAGGAGCTGCGCAACGAGCTGCTCGTGCTCGTACTCGCCGGGCACGAGACCACCGCCAACCAGCTCGCGTGGACGTGGGAGCGGCTGGTGCGCACGCCCGCCGCGTACGACCGGCTGCGCGAGGCTGTGCGCTCGGGCGTGGACGCCGAGGAGCACGTCGAGGCGGCGATCGTCGAGGGGATGCGTGTGCGGCCGGTGGTGCCGATGATCGGCCGCCGCGTGGCGGTGCCGTGGCGCTTCGGTCCCTACGCGGTGGCGCCGGGCACGCCCGTGGGCATGAGCATCCTGCTGCTGCACCACCGCGACGACCTCTATCCCGACCCGTTCGCCTACCGGCCGGAGCGCTGGCTCGGTCGCAAGCCCGGCACATACGAGTGGATCCCGTTCGGCGGCGGCATCCGCCGCTGCCTCGGCGCGGCGCTGGCGATGGCCGAGCAGCGCGTGGTGCTCGAGGCCATGGTCCGCACGCTCGACCTCGAGGCCGCCGACCCCGAGCCCGAGCGGGCGGCCCACCGGAACGTGACGATGATCCCGGCGCGCGGCGCGCGCGTCGTGGTGCGCGCGCGGCGCGGCTGAGCGCACCGGCAGAAGTTTCTGCAGCGCTTCGCGGTTCTCGGTTAGGGTGGCGCAACTGCACCCCATCCCGCGAGAGGGAGGTTCGGAATGAACCAGGACAAGCCGGCTGACGGACGCAAGGCCTGGCAGGCACCGGAGATCGTCGAGGTCGGCGGCGTCGAGACCGTCACCACGTACGACGACGGCAACCTGCGCGACAACCAGGGCGACGCGACCCCCAAGTACAAGGTCTTCACCAGGACCAAGACGGAGAGCCCGGAGTCCGAGCTGCCGCACGGCGACTAGCGGGACTGGACGCTGACCGGCGAGTTCGCCCTGCGGCCGTCGGTGCGCTACGCGCGCGTCGACGGGCTGGGCGTGTTCCTCGACCTGCGGACCTCGACCTACAAGGTGCTGGACGAGGTGGCGACGTCGATGCTGGATGCGCTGACCGGCGCGGCCGATCCCGAGGCCGAGCTCGCCGGCTGGTGCCGCGAGTACGAGATCGACCCGGAGACCGCGCGGGCGGAGCTGGCGCGCTTCGCCGACACGTGCGTCTCCGACGGGCTGCTGGGCGCGCGCGGCCGCGACGACGGCGAGCCGGCGCCGCCGAGCGCTGAGCCGCTCGCTTCCGCACCGAGGGGCCCGCGGGTCGGGCGGGCCGTGCACGCGCTGGCGGCGACGTGGCGGAGCCTGCGCGCGGACGGGTTCGGCCCCACGTACGAGCGCTACGCGCGCATCCCGGTCGCGCCGGCCGCATCCGCGCCCGGCGCATGCGTCCGGGCGTTCGTGCGCGCGGAGAACGTCTGGCCCTCGAAGCGCGCGCCGGACGACTGCCTGCTGCGCTCGCTCGCGCTGTTCCGCTACCTGCGCGGCGAGGGGGTCGCCGCCGAGCACGTGATCGGCGTGTGGCGCTTCCCGTTCCTCGCGCACGCGTGGGTCGAGTGCGGCGGCGCGCCCATGCTCGACGAGCGGGTCAGCGGCTTCACCCCGCTTGCGCGCATCGCCGCAGCCGACGCCGCCGCGCGGTGACGAGCGCGCACTTCTCGGGGGCGCTCAGCGCCCCGAATCGGCTCGCCGCGCTCGACGGCGAGGCGATCGGCGGCCCGCCGTCCGCCGGCTGCCGATGCCTGTTCCGCGGCTGGGTCGCCGACGCGCCCGCGCTGCGCCGCCGGCTCGGGCTCGCCGACGAGGGCGGTGCGGAGCCGGGCGGCGCCGAGCGCCTGCTGGCGGCGGCGTTCCGCGAGTGGGGGGACCGCCTCCAGGCGCGGGTGGACGGCCAGTTCGCGGCCGTCGTGCTCGACGCCGCCGCGGGCACGGCGCTGCTGACCCACGACGCGCTCGGCATCGCTCCGCTGTACTGGCGCGAGCGCAGCGGGCGGCTGGAGTTCTCCACGCGCCTGCGCGACCTCGTCGACGCGCGTGCGGCTGCCGACCTCGACGACGAGTACCTGGCCGACTTCCTCGCGTTCGGCGTTCCGTCGAGCCGGCGGACGCCATACCGCGCCATTCGGCGGCTCATGCCGGGCACGAGCCTGCGGTGGAGCGGCGGGCGAGTGACCGAGCTGCGGACCTGGAGCGCGTCCGACGTCGAGCCGGTGCGCTTCCGGGACAACCGCGAGTACGAGGAGCGCTTCGAGGAGCTCGTGGGCTCGGCTGTGGGTGGCGCGCTCGACACCGGCCGGCCGACGTGGATCGCGCTGTCCGGCGGAACCGATTCCGTGACGGTCGCCGGCGCGGCGGCACGCCACGGAGGCGGCGACCTGCGTGCGTACTCGGTCGTCGCGCCGCGCTGGCAGGAGTCGGACGAGTCGCGCTGGATCCGCAAGACCGTGGACGCGCTCGGCCTGCCCTGGCAGCCGATCGATGCCGAGGACGTGCTCCCGTTCGCGCGTATGCCCACGGAGTTCTGCGGAGAGCCGAACCAGTCGATCGTCAACCTGGGGCTGATCGACACGGTCCAGGACGTGCTCGGAGCGAGCGGCTCGCGCGTGCTGCTGACGGGCAAGGGCGGCGACGGGTTCGCCGGCGCCTCGTCGGGCGACGTGCCCGCGCACCTCGCCGACGCGCTCTTCGAGGCGCGCCCGCTGACCGCCCTGCGCGAGACGCTCGCGTGGAAGGCGGCGGCCGACGACGTGCGCTCGCTGTCGTTCTGGCTGCGCCGCGGGCTGATCGCTCCGTCGCTGCGGCACCTGGGCGGGCGCCGCGCGCGCGTGCACACGCAGCGGCTGACCGCGCCGTGGCTGCGGCCCGACTACGAGCGCACGTTGCGCGTCCGCGCACGCGCACAGCGTTCGCCGTCGCCGCGCTGCCGCACGCCGGGGCGGCAGATGCTGCTGGACGAGCTGTGGCTGTGCAGCGCGCAGATGGAGCCCGCCGCGACGATCGGCCACGAGGTGCGCCACCCGCTGTTCCACCGGCCGCTGTTCGAGTTCCAGTGGGCGATCCCGTGGCAGCAGAAGCTGCTGCCGCGCTGCGACCGCTACCTCCAGCGCCGGGCGCTGCGCGGGGTGGTGCCCGACTCGGTCCGCCGGCGGGTGAGCAGTGCCACCGGCACGCGCGCGCTGGTGGAGGGGCTGCGGCGCTCGCGCGAGTGGCAGGACTACCTGTGCGAGCGCCCGCGCATCGCGGAGCACGGGATCGCGGACGCGGAACGCTGGCGGACGGCGATCAAGCAGGCGAGCGTGGGACAGACGCACGGGGACCATCTGCTGGTCGCGGGCATCGCGGTGGAGGTCTGGCTCAAGCAGCTCGACGAGCACGGAGGGGGTGCCGGATGAGGGAGGGGCTCACGAGCGGCGCGCGCGTCCGCTGGGAGGACGGCGAGCTGGAGCTGCGCCCGCGGGAGCGGTTCCTGCCGCTGCTGCGTGCCGGCGTCGAGGCCGCTCCGGACCGGCCGGAGCCGAGGCGCCGGCTCGCTCGGCTGCTGCTTCAGACCGAGCAGCTGGAGGAGCTGGAGGAGCTGGCCACCCCGGCGCTCGACGATCCCGGCGCGGACCCGGAGGTGCTGCACTGCCTGGGGCTCGGAGCGCTGGCTACGGAGCGGCCCGAGCTGGCCCTGCGCGCGCTGCGGCGGGCCGTGGACCTGGGGTTCACGCACAGCCTGGGCGCGCTCGCGAACGTGCTGCGCGACCTCGGGCGCGACGACGAGGCGCTCACGGCCGCGCTGCAAGCGCTCGAGCTGGATCCCTCGAACCACTCCGCGAGCGGCGTTGTCGCCCGCATCCTGCTCGAGCGCGGCGAGCGCGAGCGCCTGTGGTCGCTGTGTCAGGAGATCCGGCGGGGCGGAGGCTGGGGCGCCTACCTCCCGTCCGCGATGGCCGTGTGCGCGCGCACCGGCGAGCAGCACCGCGAGGTGGAGCGGCTCGTCGGCCGCGAGGCGTGGTTCCTGCGCCGCGACCTGGGCCTGGCGCCCGAGTTCAGCCGCCGCCTCGCCGAGGAGCTGCTCGACCTGATGGGCACCGGAGACCTGCCGCGGCGCAAGGCGAGCACCGGCACCGGCCGGCGCATCGACCAGCTTCAGGTGGTGGCGCGGACGAACCCCGTTGTCGCGGAGCTGTTCGCGGCTCTGCGCGCGGCGATCGAGGAGTATCTCGCGGAGCGCGAGGACGCGCTCGCGGACGAGCTGCTGGGCCAGCAGCTCGGAGGGCGGCTGCCGGACGAGCTGTCGCTCGGGGCCTGGGCGCTCGCCATGCGCGGCGACGGCCACGAGGAGTGGCACATGCACCCGAGCGGCTGGCTGAGCGGCGTCTACTACGTCGAGGTACCCGACATGACGGCCAGCGCCGCGGAGCATCCGGGCGCGATCGATTTCGGCCCGTTCCCGTTCACGGGCGTCGAGGAGGTGCCGTCGTGGCCCCCCTGGCGCATCGCGCCGCGGACGGGCGAGATGCTGCTGTTCCCGTCGTCGTACGCGCACCGCACCTGGCCGACCGGGGTGGACGAGGACCGGATCGTCGTCGCCTTCGACGTGCTCGCGGCGCACCCCGCAGAGGCGTGATGGCGAGCGCCGAGCTCGACCCGGCGGCGCCGATCGCGCGCAGCCCCGAGGCGGTCTTCGCACCGGGCCCGCCGGAGAACTTCATCATGCACCTGACGAGCGGCCGCTGCGTGAGCGTGGACGACGCCGGCGTGCGCATCTGGGAGCTGCTCGAGTCGCCGCGTTCGCTGTCGGAGCTGGTCGATCGCCTCGCGCAGGAGTTCTCCGGCGACCGCGACGCGATCGCCGCCGACGTGCGCGCGTTCGTCCTCGCCCTGCGCGACTGCGAGCTGGCTCTACCCTCGCCGCAATGACCGGTCCCGGATCAGAGGCGATCACGGCCGAGGGGCTGCGCGCCCTCGAGGCCGAGCTCCACGAGCTCGAGACAGCGGGGCGCCTGGCGATGTCGGAGCGCATCAAGGCGGCGCGCGAGCTCGGCGACCTGAAGGAGAACGCCGAGTACCACATCGCCAAGGACGATCAGGCGCACCTCGAGACCAAGATCAAGCGGCTGCGCCAGCGCCTGCTCGCGGCAAAGGTGGTCGAGGCCGACGCGGACGACGCCACGTTCGCGTTCGGGCGCACGGCCAAGGTGCTCGACGAGGCGACCGGCACGGTCCACGAGTGGACGATCGTCGGCCCGACCGAGGCCGACATCAAGGCCGGGAAGCTGTCCTCGGAGTCGCCGGTGGCCCAGGCTCTGCTCGGGCGCGCGCCCGGCGACACGGTCGGCGTCGAGACGCCGCGCGGCACCCGCAGCTACGTGATCAAGAAGCTCGTCGGGTAGGGCGCGTCAGACGGACGCGTGCTGCGCGACCGCCGCGGCCGGTGCCCGGGCGGGCGTGGCGAAGCCGCGGCGCACCGGCGCGATCGGCGCCCGCAGGTCGGCGTGCTGCATGCGCTCCTCGCGCATCGTGCGCTTGTACTCGGAGGGCCTCACGCCGACGTGGCGCTTGAATGCCTTGGTGAACTCGGCCTTCGACATGTAGCCGACCCGCTCGGCGACGACGTACACGGGCAGCGACCCCTCCGCGAGCAGCGCCCGCGCGCGTCGTATCCGCGCTACGGCGACGGCCTGCCGGAAGGTGATGCCCTCGTCCTCGAAGGCTCGCTGGAGGGAGCGGCGCGAGGCCGCGATCTCCCGAGCGACGTCGTCGAGTGCCAGCGGGCGGGCGGGGTCGATCTCCACCACGCGGAGGGCGTCGTATACGAGGCCGCGCCGCCGTGCTCTTGTCTGATCGCGCATGCCACCGATACGGGTCGCCCGCGCGGGCGGATCACCGCGTGGACCTTCGGTCGGCGCGTCGCCGCTAGCAGGCGCGGAAGGTCCGCGCGCTGCGCAGCGTCTTGCCGCCCACCGTCTTCACGGTGACCTGCACGCGGTAGGCGCCGCGCTTCGGCATCCGCTCGAGCCTGACCTTGGCGGGCAGGGCGGCGCCGCGCAGCTTCCTCACGGTCTTCCCGTTCACGGTGACCACCGCCGAGGCCGCCCGGTTCGACCCCGCGTGGCGGACGATGCGGAACGCGACCGCGCGCCGCTTCACGCAGCGCTTGTTCGTGGAGAACGAGGCGGCGGTGAGCGCCCGCGCCCGCGCGCCGCTGCCCGCGGGCTGAGCCGCCGGGGCGCCGGCGGGGGGCGCGAACGGGGTCGTCCCCGACGGGGCGCTTCCGACCGGTCCCGCCTGCGCGCCGAGCCGCGGGATCGTGAGGGTGCTCGGCGCCGCCGGGTCGGCCACCACGGTGACCGGGCCGGCGAGGTTGTTGCCGTGGTTGGTCGAGTTGCTCGTGGCGATCACGACGCGCATCGAATGGCCCTTGGCGAAGCGGTGGGCGATGCCCGGCAGCTCGATCTCGACGGGCTTGGTCACGTCCGCGACGCGCACCGCCGAGAGCTGGTTGCGCGGCAGCACCTCCGCCCCGCTCGCGTCCACGTCGAGCAGCTTCACGAACAGCACGAGCTTGCTGGCCGGGCCCTGCGCTTGCGACTCCGCGAACGTCGGCGCGTCGAGCTTCACGGTGAGCCTGGGCACGCCGACCACGTCGACGTCCTCGGTGAGCGGAGCGGTGGTGTAGCTCGCGGTGGTGCCGGCCGCGTTGCCGGCCGGGGGCTGAGCGATCGCGGCGCCGCCCGTCCCCGTGGCGCCCGGCGCCGCGGCGAAGCTCGCGCTGCCCGGCTTCACGCCCGCCCTGTCGGGCACGAGCTGGTCGGTGCCCGAGAGGAACACGGTCTCGTCCCTGCTCGCCGGATAGCCGCGCGTGTTGCCCACCGCGGGGGCGGCGTCGCCCTCGTACTTCACCCAGTCGCGGAGGAACGAGAAGTCGAGCGTCGGCGGGTCGCCGATGCCGCGCAGGTAGTAGTCGAACCACTCGAGCGCCATGCGGCTCTCGTACGCGGACTCGAGGTTCGTGGAGTTGCTCTCACCGCCGATGTTGCCGCCCGAGTGCCCCGACGAGCGCCAGAGCATCTTCACCGGCGTGCCCTGTGCGCGCAGCGCCTGGTAGGTGGCGACGGCCTCCTGGATGTCGAAGAGGGTGTCGCTCTGACCCTGCGAGAGGAACGTCGGGATCTTGATCTTCGACATGTAGGTGGCCACCGAGGCGTGGCGCAGCAGCGCAAGCGTCGCCTCGTCCGCGTACCCGGTGGAGGCGGACGTGACGAGCGACGTGCAGACCTGGTCAGTGAAGTTCGGGCAGGCGCCGAGGTGGCTCGGGTCCTGGTTCTGCACCGCCTGCTGGAAGCCGACGCTCAACCCGAGTGCGGTGAACAGCGCCGGCCAGTCGGACTTGGTCACTCCCGGCGTCCGGTAGGTCACGCCGCGCTCGAAGTCGGTGTTGTTCGGGACGAGCGAGTACGACAGGTCGTTCCACGTGATCGAGGGGACGATCGTGTCGAGGCGCTTGTCGATGCCCGCGATGGCGAACTGGATCTGACCGCCGTAGGAGCCGCCGATCATGCCCGCGCGCGGATCGCCGGGGGCGTCGGCGCGGACGAAGTCGATCTTCGTCCCGTCGTTGGCGGCCTTGGTCCCGGCCAGGAACGACACGAGCTGGCTGCCCGCCTTGCCGTCCCAGTCGGGGTCGTCGAGGGTGACCTTGCAGCCGCTGTTGCCGAAGCCGAGGCCCGAGTACGCGAGGAACACGTAGCCGCGCTTGGCGTAGGCGAGCCCGAGCGCGTCGTAGTCGGACTTGCCTCCGCCGAACCCGTTCGTGGCCATGACCGCGGCGACGGGATCGTCCTTGGACGCGCCCGCCGGCGTGAAGAGGTTCGCCGTGACCGTGCACTCCGTGTCGTCCTGCGGCCCGACGACCACATCGAAGGTGAGCGCCTTCTTGGTGGGCTCGGCGGCGAGGGCGGGAGAGGCGGTGGCGGCGAGCGCGGTGAGAGCGACCGCGGCAAGCATGAGCATCCGGTTCCCCCTCATCCCACCGAGACGATAGAGACAAAACGCGACCTGCGCGCCGAAGCGAGCGCAGGTATCTTGCACGGTCAAATCACCCGGGACCGGGGAGGGCACGCAGATGCTTCGACGAGCAGACGAAGTGCGCATGGAGCGCAAGCCGGGGAGGGCGAAGGGGAAGGGCGAATTCGAGTGCCGATACCTCGTGGAGGAGGGCGAGAACGAGAACGGCATCCAGTTCGTGCACGACGACACCCTCGACCCAGGCGCCTCGTTCGGCACCCACCGGCACATCGACTCCGAGGAGATCTACCTGGTCCTCGACGGCACCGGGCAGGCGTGGGTGGACGACGACCGCTGGGACGTGGGTCCCGGTGACGTGGTCACGCTCCACAAGGGCCAGTCGCACGGCATCGAGGCGAACGCGGATGGGAAGCTGCGCTTCCTGGCGATCGGCATCGGCGGGCCGAAGCGGAAGTACGAGGTTCCCTGAGCGCGCCGTCGCGGCCTGACGTGGGGCGCCCAGCGGCGCGCTCCGCGGACGCCGGAGCCGCGCGCCACCACTTCGCCGTCGACGTCCTGCGCGACGCGCCGGGCGATCCCGCCGCGGCCGTCGAGGCGCTGGTCGAGGCGGTCGCGAGCCGGCTCGGCCCGCCCGGCGCCGACGCGCTCGCACGGGTCGGGCTGTTCCTGCCCGCCCCGATCCGGTTCGAGGACGCGGAGCCGATCGTTGCGCGCGTGCTCGGCGAGCCGTGCCCGCCGCTCGAGCTGTTCGTGCAGCCGGTCGTGGGCGGCGGCGCCGCGGCGCTGACGTGGTCCGTGACCGGCGACGGCGTGCGGGTCGAGCGCGCGGAGCCGAGTGCGGCACGCGTGGTGGCGCCCGAGGTAGAGCTCGCCGTGCTGGGGCACGCGGCCGGCGAGCCCCCGGCCGCGACCGCCGGAGACTTCGCCGCCGGCCTGCGCCGCTTCGATACGCGCCTCCAGGGCCTCGGACTGCGCTTCGCCGACGCGATCAAGCTCTGGACCGTGTTCCCCTCGACGCCCGAGCTCGGCACCGAGCAGGCGTTCAACGAGTTCAACCGCGGGCGGGTGGAGGTGTTCGACGCGCTCGACTTCCACCTCAGCGAGGGCACCGGCGCCCCGCGCTACCCGGCCAGCACGGGCGTGGGAGCGCTCGACGCGACGGCGCCGCTCAGCGGCGTGGCGCTCGCCGGCGGCGCCCGCGGTGTGCAGGTCGAGAACCCCGCCCAGGTCTCGGCCTTCCGCTACCCGACCGAGCGGATCGACAAGCCGGCGCTGTTCTCGCGGGCGATCGCCGTGGACCTCGGCACGCACGTGATGACCTACGTCGCCGGCACGGCCAGCACCGTGGGGGCGAAGACGGCGCACGTGGGCGACCCGGCCGCCCAGGCCGAGCAGACCCTCAACAACATCGACACGCTGATAACGGCGGAGAACCTCGCGCGCTCGGGCACCCCGGTAACCGAGGGCGGGCTCGCGACGCTCAGTCACATCGTCGTGTACGCGGCCACCGACGAGGCCGAGGCCGCGGCCGTCGAAGTGTGCGCCCGGATGGTCCCGCCCGAGGTGCCGATGCTGATGGTGCGCTCGCGCCTCACGCGTGACGAGCTGTTGTTCGAGGCCGACGGCGTGGCGTTCGCGCCGAGCGCTGCGCCCGCCGACTAGCCAGTTCCCGACCCCTCGTGCACGACCTCGCCGGGCAGCTCGCCCCGGACGATCCGCTGCCACATCACCCGGCGGCGCGGCTTCCCGCTCGAGGTGCGCTCGATCGAGCCCGGATCGCCCGAGAGCACCAGCACGCGCGACGAGGCGTCGCCCTCGCGCTCGAGCATCGCCGCCGCCTTCTCCACCCACGGGCCGGCCGGCGCCTCCGCCAGCGCGGCGATCAGGTTCGCCCCGGCGTGCGTCCCGGCGAGCACCACGCACTTGCCCTTCGGCACGCCGAGCGCCGCGATGCGCGCCTCGACGTCCTCCACGAACACGGTGCGCCCGCGCACCTTGACGCTGTCGCCGAGACGACCCATCACGTAGAGCTCGCCCTCGTACACGAAGCCGGCGTCGCCGCTCAGCAGCCTGCCGTTCTCGAAGCGGGTCGATGCGCCCGGCTCGCCGAGGTAGTCGTCGGCGACCGTCGGGCCGGTCACCGCGATCTCGCCGAGCGCCCCCTCGGGCAGGTCGCGGCCGTCCTCGTCCACGATCGCCACGCCCACCTCCGGATGCGGTGGCCCGCAGCCGACGAGCCAGCCCTCGCCGGACCCGATCCGCTCCGCGTCGGTGAGCATGGCGCTCGCCAGCACGGGCAGCGGCTCGCCGAAGCGCGCGTCGTCCCAGTCGGGGCGCACCGCGCGCGGCACGTCCTCGAGCGGCACGCCGGTGACGGCGAGCGTGGCCTCGGCCAGGCCGTACGCGGGCAGGAACGTGGACGCGCGGAAGCCGCGCGGCTCGAGCCGGCGGGCGAAGCGGCCGAGCACGTCCGCGTCGAGCCGCTCGGCGCCCACGATCGCCACGCGCCACTGCGAGAAGTCCATCGGCTCGAGCTGCTCGTCGCTGAGTCGCTTGTTCACGTAGCCGAAGCCGAAGTTCGGGGCCACGCCGAGCTGCGCGCCGTGCACGCCGTAGCACTCGAGCCAGCGCACGGGCTCGCGGATGAACTGGTCCGGGCGCATCACCCAGACGTCGCTCTGGTTGACCATCGGTGTGACCATGCAGCCGATCAGGCCCATGTCGTGGTAGAGCGGCAGCCAGGTGGCGGTCGCGTCCTCGGGGCGCATCCCGAGCCAGCGGCGGATCATGGCCACGTTCGCCTCGAGGTTCTCCCACGTGACCCGCACGGCGCGCGGGCGGCCCGACGAGCCGGACGTGAACTGGAGCAGCGCCAGCTCGGCGCGGTCGCGGCCCGGCGGCGCGGGCGCGGGCCCCTCGCTCGCCTCGATGCGCGCCACCCGCCCGGGCACCCCGGCCAGCTCGGCGGCCTCCTCGATCAGCTCCTCGAAGCCCGCCTCGACCAGCACGAGCACGGGCTCGGCCGCGCGCAGGATCGACGCCGCGTGCTCGACGTACTGCGATCGGTCGCGCACGAACGGCGGCAGCGCCAGCGGGCTCGGCGTGTTGCCGGCGGCCAGCGCGCCCACGAACGCGGCGATGAACTCGGGACCGCTGCGGGTCACGATCGACACCACGCCCGTGCGTGCGTGGCGCAGCTCGGCGATCTGCTCCGCGGTGCCGCCCGCGAGCGCCGCCAGGCGCGGGTACTCCCACATCGCCCAGCCGCCTCCGTCCTCGGCGAAGCGCAGTCCGTGTCCCGCGCGGGGCTCCTCGAGCCAGTCGAGCAGCCCGGTTCGCGCCACCGTCTCGGTGCCCCCCGGCCGGGCGTTGGTCGAGCTCGTGGACACGGCGGCGCGCGACCTTACCAGCAGTAGAGTGCGGCTCGAAATGGCCGGAGTCCACCGCGGCGCGACCTACGCGGACCTCATTCTCGCGGCGCGCCGGCGCTACCCGGACGAGCCTGTGGACCGCACCGGCCAGCTCGTCGAGGCGGTGATCGGCGCGGGGGTGGAGCGCGGCGAGGGGGTCGCGCTCCTGGCCACCGGCAACCCGCACGCGAGCGCGGCCACGGCCGCCGCGCTGGCGGCAGGAGCGCGCGTCAGCGCCCTGCATCCGCTCGCCTCCGCCGACGACCAGGCGTTCGTGCTCGACGACGCCGAGATCTCGACACTCGTCTACGACCCGGTCCACCTCGGCGACCGCGCGGCGGACCTCGCGAGTCGCGTGCCGCGGGTCGAGCGGTTGCTCGCGCTCGGCCCGTCCGCCGACGCGCCCGACCTGATCGAGCTCGCCGACCGGCTCCCCGCGTGCCGGCCGCGCTCGCTCGCCGAGGAGGGCGACCTCGCCTTCGTCCACTACACCGGCGGCACCACCGGCCGGCCCAAGGGCGTGGCGGTCTCGCACGCCGCGATGGTCCACGGCGCGCTCATGGTGCTGGCCGAGTGGGACTGGCCGGCCGAGGTCCGCTTCCTCGCGTGCACGCAGATGGCCCAGGTGCTGCTCGTCCCCGTCCGCCTGCTCGGCGGGTCGGTCCACTACTCGATGTTCGATCCCGAGCTGGTGCTGCGGACGATCGAGCGCGAGCGCATCACCTGCATGTACCTCGTGCCGTCGATGATCTACGCGCTCCTCGACCACCCCGGGATCGGCGACGCCGACCTGTCCAGCGTGGAGTCGATCTTCTACGGCGCTTCCACGATCGCACCGGCGCGGCTCGAGGAGGCGCTCGAGACGTTCGGGCCGGTGATGTGCCAGATCTACGCCTCCACCGAGGCGACGCACACGGTGACCGTGCTGCCGAAACGCGACCACGACCCGGCGGTTCCGGGCCGCCTCGAGTCGTGCGGCCGGCCGGCCGCCGCGCTCGACGTCGAGGTGCACGACGAGGACGGCCGTGCGCTGGCCCCGGGTGAGGTGGGAGAGGTGGCGGTGCGCGGGCGCTCGCTGATGGAGGGCTACTGGCGCCGTCCCGAGTTGACCGCGGCCGCGCTGCGCGGCGGGTGGTACCGCACCGGCGACGTCGCCTTCCAGGACGAGCGCGGGTTCGTGACGATCATCGACCGCAGGGGCGACGCGATCATCCGCAACGGCTTCAACGTCTACCCGCGCGAGGTCGAATCGGTGCTGGCGAGCCATCCCGCCGTGCTCCACGCGGCGGTCTTCGGGGTGCCCGACGGCACCGCCGGCGAGGAGGTCATGGCCGCGGTGGTCCCGCGTGCGGGCGCGCACGTGTCGGTGGACGATCTCGCGCGGCTGGTGCACGAGCGCAAGGGCGTGCGCTACGTGCCGGGGGCGATCGAGGTGGTCGGCGCGATCGCCGCGACGCCGAGCGGGAAGCCCGACCGCAGGCGGTTGCGCGAGCTGGCGGCGGCGGCGAAGCCCGAGCGGGCGGCGGCGGCAGAGCCCGAGCAGGCAGAGCCCGAGCGGGCGGCGGCGGCCGCCCGGCCCGAGCCCGCCTAGGCCGGTCCGCGCGCGGCGCGCACCACGCCGGCGAGCTCCGCGACCGTGGACGCCTCGGCGAACTCCTCCAGCGGGATCTCCACCCCGGCGCGGCGCTCGAGCTCCTCGAGGATCTGGAGCGCCAGCAGCGACTCGCCACCGATGTCCACGAACTCGTCGAACGCGCCCACCGACGGCACCTTCAGCACCTCCCGCCAGAGGTCGGCCACCTCCTGCTCGAGCTCGTCGCGCGGCGCGACGAAGACGCGCTCGCCCGAGCTGGTCGCGGTGGCGGGATCGGGCAGGGCGGCGCGGTCCACCTTCCCGCGCGCGCCGATCGGGAAGGCGCCGACGCCGATGAACAGCGACGGGACCATGTACGCCGGCACGCGCTCGCGCAGGAAGTCGCGCAGCGTGGCGGTCTCCGGCACGCGGTCGCCGTCGCACACCAGGTAGGCGACCAGCCGCCGGTCGCCCTCGTCCGGCTCCCACATGGTCACGAGGCACTGCGCGATCCCGGGGAAGGCGTTCAGCGCGGCCTCGACCTCGCCGGGCTCGATCCGGAAGCCGCGCACCTTCACGAGGCTGTCGGCGCGGCCGGCGTACTCGAGCGCGTCGCCGGCCCGGCGCACCAGGTCGCGCGTGCGCAGCCAGCCCTCGCCGCCGCCCCCGGGCTGGGCCCCGAAGCGCTCGGCGGTGAGCTCCGGCGCGTTCAGGTAGCCGCTCGCGGGGGCCACGCCGCCGACGTAGAGCTCGGCCGATCCGTCGCCGTTCGCGGGCGCGCCGGTGTCGGGGTCGGCGAACGCGATCTCCACGCCGGGGATCGGGTCGCCCATCGGAGCGACGGGCCGCTCGTCCTCGCGCGTGCAGCGCCAGTGCATGACGAGCGGCGCCTCGCTCAGCGCGTAGAGGTTGTGAATCTCCGCGGCCGGGAGCCGGTCGAACGCCGTGAGCTGGAGCGACTTCGTCAGCGGCTCGCCGCCGCACAGCACGTGCCTAACCGCGCCCATGTCGCGCGGGTCGGCCTGCGCGAGGAAGTGCGCGAAGCTCGACGGGATGAAGCCCAGGATCGAGACGCGCTCGTCGCGCACGATCTCCGCGACGGCGCGCAGGTCGCGCTCACGCCCGGCCGGAAGGATCGCCGCGTAGCCGCCGGTCACGTTCGGCCACACGAGCTGGCGCACCACGCTCACGAAGCTCACGGTGGTCTTCAGGAAATGGCGGTCCTCGGGGGTGAAGTCGTAGGACTCCGCGACCCACGGGATGAACGCCGAGCAGGTGGCGTGCGAGAGCATCACGCCCTTGGGCTCGCCCGTGGAGCCCGACGTGTAGAAGACGTAGGCGAGGTCCCCGGGCTCCCCGGGCGCCGGATCGACCCGGTCGGGCTGGCGCGTCAGCTCGGGGGAGTCCCAGCGCAGGTCGAGCACCCGCATGCCGAGCTCGCCGGCGGCCCCGGGCACCTGCTCGGCGCGCGCGACCGCGACCGTCGCGCCGGCCAGGCGCAGCGTCGCCGCGACGCGCGACCACGGGTCGGTCGGGTCGAGCGGCAGGCACGTGGCGCCGGCCTTCAGCACGCCCCACATCGCGGCGGCGTAGTCGGACGAGCGCTCGACGAGCAGCGCGACGAGATCGCCGCTGCCCACGCCGTGCTCGGCGAGCCAGCCGGCCACCCGGCTCGCGCGGCGGTCGAGCTCCTCGTAGGTCCAGACGTCGTCGCCGAGCCCGACGGCGGGGCGGCCGGCGTGCCGCTCGACCGCGCCCTCGAACAGGTGCTGGAGGACGGCCGGCTCGGCGCTCAATCTGTGTCGTGCCTGCGCGCGCGGATCGCCAGGTCGGGAAGCCGCGACTCGCCGTCGCAGCTGTGCCCGGCCACCTCGCCGTCGGGGGTGGTGTTGCAAGGCACGACGCGGTTCAGGATCGAGCCGCGGCAGTACTCGAGGAAGTCGCCGCTGTCGTGCCCGCCCAGCGCCGCGATCATCGCGAGCGTCGGGTCGAGGCTCTTCCAGCGGCCGTCGGAGTCGCGCACGCGCACCCAGCGGTGCCCGCCGAAGCCGAACAGTCCGAGCAGGAAGCCCGACTGCGGCTCGGCCTCGAGCCCTGCGGCTCGGCAGTCGCGTACGAGCACCCCCGTGGCGGCGATGCAATCGGCCGCGCGGATCCGCTCGACCGAGTCGAGGTCCGTGCGCAGCGCGGGCGGCAGGACCTGGAAGCGGTAGTCCTCGACGACCGCCATGAACGCGTCGCGCACCTCGTCCGACACGAGGCGCTCGACCGACCCGCGCGTGGCGATGGTCGCCGACAGGGAGGCGGAGCCGGGCTCGCCGGACCACTCGTACACGTCCGCGTCCGGGTCGGAGCCGCCGGGCGGCGCGCTCTCGGCCAGCTCGCCGCCGAGCTCCTCCGGCACGGGCCGGCCGAACGCCCACGCCGGGTCGGCCCCGCAGCCCTCGCGGCGCGGGCAGCGGATCTGCGCCCCGATACGCCAGGTGCGCGGCTCGCTCCAGGCCTGCTCGCCCTCGCGTCCGAGGCGCCCCAGGAACGCCACCCCGAGCTCGGGCAGCGAGCGCCCCGAGCCCGAGTGCAGCGCGAGGTTGTAGACGTCGCGGCGATCGAAGCGCTGTGCCTCGCCCTCACCGCTCGACGGGAAGCCCTCCGCCACCACGCGGTCGAGCACCTCCTCCGGGCAGCGCAGGACCTCGAGCGCGGCCGCCCGGTCCATCGACTCGTCGCGGTAGGGCTCGGGAATCGGCACGAGCTCGCGCAGCGAGCGCAGCCAGTCGCCCGCAGGGCGGCGCGTGTCGCCGGCGACGGCCATCAGTGGCGGTGCACCGAGGTTGCGGCCGCGACCCGGCCGCGATCGGCCGACGACACCGTGCAGGACCCGAAGGTGAAGTTGCGCCCGCGCTGGGCGAGCGTCGCGTCCGCCTGGAGCGGGCCCTCGCCGGCCGGTGCCTTGCGCAGGAAGTCGACCCGCAGCTCCACGGTCGCGCGCTCGCCGGACGCGGGGAGCATGGAGGCCACCGCGCCGTCGAGTGCCGCCTCGGCCAGCAGCGCCAGCGCACCGCCCTGCACCTGGCGCAGCAACG
>DASVPL010000189.1:0-4398 GCA_036382905.1 Thermoleophilaceae bacterium
CGCGTCGGCGCGCTCGCGCGCGATGGCCGTCATCCCCGCCGCCACGTCCGACATCACCACCTCGCCGCCGGGAGCCACGCGCTCCGCCGCGGCCATGCCCAGCCCGCCCGTCCCGCACGCGAGCTCGAGCACCTGCTCGCCCGGCCGCGGCTCGGTCAGGTCGAGCATGCGACCCGTCATCCCGGACGCGAGCTCGTCGATGTACTCCGCGTGCTCGCCCCAGGCCGGCGCGACCGCGTTCCACATCTGACGCAGGCCCGCCCGCAGATCGTCGCCGCCGGGCCCGTCCCCCTGCGTCGCGGTGCTCTCGGTGTTCACCCCTGCCCCCTTCGTCCGCTGCCTTGGCTACAGTGCCCGTATATTCATTACAGTAACACGGAACTGAAGTGGCGGGCCCGGTCAAGCAGCGTCCCTACGACTCGCCGCGGCGCCGCGCGCAGGCGGCCGACACCCGCCGCGCGATGCTGCTCGCCGCCGAGCGGCTCTTCGAGCGCGACGGGTTCGCGCGCACGACGATCGCAGCCATCGCGGCCGAGGCCGGCGTGGCGGAGAAGACCGTCTACCTCGGCTTCGAGTCCAAGAGCGGGCTGCTGCGCGCGCTGTGGAACCTCCGGCTGCGTGGCGACGAGGCGGAGGCCGCCGTCGCGCAGCGCGAGTGGTACCGCGAGATGCTCGACGAGCCCGATCCCGCACGCAAGCTGCGCCTGACCGCGCGCAACGCACGCGTCGTGAAGGAGCGGATCGGCCCGCTCTTCGGAGTCATCCGGGACGGGGCGCCGACGGACACCGACGTCGCCGCGCTCTGGGAGCGGATCGAGAGCGACTTCTACGACAACCAGCTCGCGATCGTTAAGACCCTCGCCGCGATGGACGCGCTGCATCCCGGCCTGGACGCCGCTCGCGGCGCCGACATCCTCTGGACGCTGAACCACCCGGACGTCTGGCGGGCGCTCGTGAGCCGGCGCGGCTGGAGCGCCGACCAGTGGGAGGAGTGGTTCGCGCAGACCGCGGCCGCGCAGCTTCTCGCCACAAAGCCGGTTGGCAGGAGGCGCCGCGGGGAATAGGGATGGGCCAGTGGGACGACTCGCCGCGGTTCTCGCAGCAGGACTCATCGCCCTAGCGGGGGCGACCGCCGGCGCGCACGCCCAGACGCTCGAGGACACCTGCGCCAGCGCCGAGCTGGTCCCCGGCGCGTGCGTCGGCATCTCCAAGATCACCGAGCGCGCCGCCGCCGAGTGCCGCCGCGCGGGAGTCCCGGACGAGAGCTGCATCGCACCGATGGCCCGGCGCGTGATGCGCGAGGAGGTCAGGGCGCACGCGTCCTCCTGGCTGCACCGCACGCTCGACTTTCAGTACGAGCTCGGCAGCAGGGTGCCATTCCGCGACGCGCCGTGGATCGGCACGCACAACTCGTTCAACAGCACCTCGGAGTTCCCGACGGTCTCGCACACCGACTCGAACCAGCAGCTCTCGCTCACGCACCAGCTCCGGATCGACGTGCGCAGCCTCGAGCTCGACGTGCACTGGCTGCCGAGCCCGCACGCGGCCGGCCAGCCGGCGCCGGTCGTCTGCCACGGCCGCGGCGCGGACGAGCTGCACGCCGGCTGCACCACCGAGCGCCTGCTGTCCGACACGCTCACCGAGATCACCACCTGGCTGCGCGACCACGGCGACCAGGTGATCCTGCTCTACATCGAGGATGCCGTCGACGCGCCGGAGGGCTACGACCCGACCACGGCGGTGCTCGACCAGGGGCTGCGCGACGAGCGTGGGCGGTCGCTGGTCTACAGGCCCCCGGCGGGAGGCGCCTGCACCGACCTGCCGCTCGATCTCACGCGCGAGAAGGTGCGCGCGGCCGGCGCCCAGGTCGTGATCGTGAGCGGCTGCGGGTCAGGGGCCGCGTGGCACGGGCTCGTGTTCGATTGGAACGACGTCCACGTCGAGGGCGGCAACGACGGCTACCGCGACGCGCCGGTCTGCGACCAGGACCCGGACGGCGACGGCCGGCCCCAGTTCAATCGGGAGACCTACGCCACGAAGCTGGTGCGGTTCTTCGAGGACAGCACCTGGCTGAGCGCCACGCTGACCGGCGAGGGGGAGGGCCTCACCCCCGAGATCGCGCGGCGGATGTCGCGCTGCGGCGTGGATCTGTTCGGCTTCGACCAGATCCTCCCGCGCGACGGCCGGCTCGACGCACTCGCGTGGAGCTGGGCGGAGAACGAGCCCTCGCGCGCCGGCGACTGCACCATCCAGCGCGGCGACGGACGCTGGATCGCCCGCCGCTGCACGAAGCGACACCGCGCCGCCTGCCGCCGCCCCGACGGACGCTGGGTGCTGACCACCTCGTCGCTGCCCGCCGAGTCGGCGCTGAAGGCCTGCCGCGCGCGTGGCGGCATTCCAGCGCTCCCGCGCACCGCGGCCGAGAACGAGGTGCTGCGCAGCGTGGCCGCCGCGGCCGGGGCCGACGGAGTGTGGCTACCGGCGTGAGATGACGGCCCGCGGGGCATCCTGTCTGCAGAGGGGCGTGCTGAGGGCTATCGACAGACAGGGGGGCACGCGACCGCTCGCGTGCGTGATGGGCGACGTGGACCTGGTCCGGGCGCTCGGGATGGCCGGCATCCGCTCGGCGTGCGTCACGCGGCCCGGATGGCCAGCCGACCGCTCGCGCTTCACCGCGGAGCGCATCGAGTGGGCCGACAACTGGGGTGACCCCGAGCGGCTGCTCGACAACGTCGTCCGGTTCGCCGCCGCGATGCCTGAGCCGCCACCGCTTTTCTTCCAGCACGACGGTGACCTGATGTTCGTGTCGCGCCACCGCGCCGCGCTCAGCGAGCACGTGCGCTTCGCGATCGCCGACGCGGAGCTGATCGAGCAGTGCGTGGACAAGACGCTCTTCGTGGTGCTCGCGCAGAGGATCGGGTTGCCGATCCCGCGCTCCGCCGTGCTCTGGCCGGCCGTCCAGACCGGGCTACCGCAGCTCGACCTCGAGCCGCCGCTCATCCTCAAGCCGCTCACGCGCCGCGACGACTGGTGGCAGCCGCTCGCCGGCGGAGCGAAGGCGATCGAGGTGGACTCGCTGGACGAGCTCGAGCGCGAGTGGTCGCGCTTCGCCGAGGCGGGGGTGGATCTCGTCGTGCAGGAGCTGATCCCGGGCGGCGAGGAGCGAATCGAGAGCTACCACTGCTACGTCGATCCGAACGGCGACCCGGCGGCCGAGTTCACCGGCCGCAAACTGCGCACGTATCCGCGGCGCTTCGGAGGGACGACGGCCTGCGTCATCACCGCCGAGCACGACGTGCTGGAGATGGGCCGCGACTGCGTGCGGCGGATGGGGCTGACCGGGGTGGCCAAGCTCGACTTCAAGCGCGACCCGAGCGGCGGCCTGCACCTGCTCGAGGTCAACCCGCGCTTCAACCTGTGGCATCTGCCGGGCGCCGCCGCGGGCGTGAACATCCCAGCGGTCGTGTACGCGGACCTGGTCGGCCTGCCGCGCCCGAGCGTCGGTCCCGTCCGCCCCGGCGTGCGCTGGTCTGTGCCGTGGCACGACTACCGCGCCGCTCGCGAGGACGGCACGTCGCTGGTCCGCTGGGCCGCGTGGCAGGCGCGCTGCGAGACCCACCACAACATCTCGCTCGACGACCCGATGCCGTTCGTCGGCGGGATGGTCCTGAAGCGGCTGCGCTCGAGGGCCGGCTCCGGCGGCTGATGCGCTACGGCGTTGCGGGCGACGTCCACGGGAACGTCCACGCGCTGAGAACGGTCCTCGAGGCGCTGCGTGCCGCGGGGGCGGAGCGCATCGTCTGCCCCGGCGACGTGGTCGGCTACGGGCCGCGCCCCGACGAGTGCGTGGAGATGCTCGCCGACGCCGGGGCCCTTGTCGTCGCCGGCAACCACGACCTGATGGCGATCGGGCGCCTGCCGATCGAGCGCACGGGTGGGATCGTGCGCACCACGATCGAGTGGACCCGCTCGGCGATCTCGGAGGCCACCCGCAGCTGGCTGGCCGACCTGCCGCTCGAGCTGCGCACCCCCGACGGCCTCCTCGTGACCCACGGCGGGCTCGGCGACCCGGAGCGCTACGTTCGCGACCGCCCCGCGGCGGCGGCGGAGCTCGAGAACCTGCGCGAGCGCGACCCGAGCGCCCGCGCCCTGCTGCTGGGGCACACCCACCGGCCCATGGCGGCGCCGCGCGGTGCGCCCGCGGTCGCCCGCGAGGGCGGCCTGGCCCTCGACCCCGCGCGCGGCCCGTGGCTGCTGAACGCCGGCAGCGTCGGCCAGTCGCGCGAGGCGCGGCCGGTTGCGCGCGCGCTCGTGTTCGACAGCGAGGGCGGCGCCGAGTCGGCTCGCTTCCTCGAGCTCTCCTACGACGTGCGCGCGACCCGCCGCGAGCTGCGCGCG
>DASVPL010000190.1:0-12679 GCA_036382905.1 Thermoleophilaceae bacterium
CGCCCGTGCCTCCGCCCCCGTCGTCCCCGCCTTCGCCCGCGCCGTCGTCACCCTCGCCGGCCTCCTCGCCGGCGCGGCGGATCACGATCTGGTCGCGCTCGACGCTGATCGTCACCGGCCGGTGCCCGGCCCAGTGCTCGGCGTAGATCGGGTCGTCCTGCACGGCGGGGTCGAGCCAGAGCCCGTAGCCCTCGTCACCGTGGTCGAAGGTTCCCTCGAGCGGGCGCCGGCGGCCGCGCCGCGAGCGCCCACCGCGGCGGCCACGGCGCCGGCGCGGCCGGTCCTCGCCCTCCGCGTCGCCATCGCCGTCGGCCGTGTCCTCCGGCTCCTCGTCGGGCTCGGCGTCGAGGGCGGCGGCGATCAGCGCCTCGTCCTGCGCGCGCAGGTCCTGCTCCTCCTCGCCCGCGCTACCCGGCGCGCCCCCGTCATCCGGGTCGACCTCAGGCGGCGCCAGCTCGTGCTCGCGCTTGAAGCCCACGAGCTCGCCCACGCTCACGTCGAGCTGGTGGGCGATCCAGGCGTCCGTGCGGCCCTGTTGGACCCAGCTCCGGATCTGGTTCAGCTGCGGCTTGAGAGAGCGACGCGCCATCGGGCGCGGAACCCTACCAGCGGGCTTCAACCTCCCGGCTCCCCCCGAACGGGTGACTCGCGTCCGCTTGCGTGTACCCGTACAATCTTCCGATCTCGGGAAAGGATTCCTTGAGTAGCGGAGAAGCTCCACTTTACGAGCGACCGGCCCGGCGGCTAGGGTTGCCCGGAGGCGCCATGCTGGTCCTTACGCGGAAGAGCAATCAGAGCATCATGATCGGGGACGACATCGAGGTGTCGGTCCTCGCGATCATGGGCGAGAAGGTCCGGATCGGGATCGAGGCGCCGCGTTCGGTGCCCGTCTTCCGCAAGGAGGTCTACCTCGAGATCCAGCAGGACTCGAGCCGGCCCGAGGAGGACCGCAAGGCCGTCGACGAGGCGCTCGACCAGATGAAGTCGAAGGGCCCGGGCGCCGCTTAGGTCCGCTCTGGGCCCGGCCTAGGGCCCGAACCAGAGCGCCAGCATCCTGAACATCACGACGGTCACCAGGACCGACGTGGCCAGGATCGACAGCAGCAGCACCAGGAAGCGGAAGGTGCCGCCGCGCTGCACCCGCGCCTGACGGCGCTGGCGCGAGCGGACCGCGGCCTCACGCCGCAGCCGTTCCCTCATCGCCCGCTCTTCGGCGGTCTCCTCGTGGAAGGCCGCCTCGAACTGGGCAAGCGACTGACGCATTCGCATTGGGCTAGAGCCTATCCCGCCGCGCGTCCCCATGAACGGGGACTACGTGGCGGCGCGGCGCCTCTCTACGAGGCGCCGACCGCCGACTCGGCGTCCTGGTACACACGCACGAAGCGCGTGTAGTTGTCGCCGATCTGCTTCGCGGCGGTCTCGCGGTCGAGAGAGCCGTCGAGGAATTGCTTGAGCGCATCGCCCCAGATGCTGCGGCCGATCGCGAAGCCGACGAAGCCGTCCACGGGGGCCGCCTGGGTGAGCCAGTGGTCGACCTTCTCGTCGTTGGCACCGCGGCCGAGCAGCACGCAGACCACCCCGTCGCGGCCGTCGCGGCGGGTCGTCTGGGCGAGCATCTCGCAGTCGGAGCGCTCGTCCACGCCCTCGATCTTCCAGATGTCCACCTCGATGCCGTAGTCCTGGATGTCCTCGATGGCGCGGCGCATCAGCTCGGGGCGCAGCTCGGCGTCATAGCGGTCGGTGTCGCCGCCGACCTGCTCGAGCTGGGCGTCCTCGGCCGGCACCAGCAGCTCGAAGAGGAACTTGCGGTCGTTCTCGTGGAGCCAGTCGGAGAGGCGCTTGAGGCGCTCGAGCTGGCGGGCGTTCATCTCGGCGTCGCCGTCCGAGTTGTAACGGACGAGCACCTTCGAGAAGTCGGGGTCGGCGCTCTCGATGGCCTTGCCGAAGTCGTCGCCGTACTGGAAGTCGAACTCGTTCTGCCCGCTCTTCTCGACCGGCATCGCGAGCTTGAAGCCCCGGCTCTTGGCCTGCGTGGGCACGGGGCCGCCGAACTGCGCGTCCACGAGCGCCCCCGTCACCGCCGGGTCGATGTCGCCCTCGGCGGCGCTCAGCAGCCCCTCGAAGATCAGGTGCTTGGCGTCGGCGATGGTCTGCGTCTCGTCGGCGTCCGGCTCACCCTCGATTCCGAACCACTTCTTCTGGAACGAGCCCCGGTGGTCGAACGCGAGGATGAAGAGCTTGCCGTCGTAGCCGAGTGCCATGTGAAGTCGCTACCTGCCTTGGTTGTTGACGGCCCGCAGGATACCCCCGACCGGCACGCCACCTACCATGCCGCCGGATGGAGCACCGGTTCACCGGCCCGAGCTACACGCTCGGGATCGAGGAGGAGCTCATGATCGTCGACTCCGAGACGTTCGAGCTCCAGAACTCGATCGAGACGATGCTCGAGGCGATGCCCCAGGCCGAGGGCCAGGTGAAGCCCGAGCTGATGGAGTCGGTGTGCGAGATCGCGACCACCCCGTGCAAGAACACGCGCGAGGCCGGCGCCCAGCTCCGCGACCTGCGGCGGCTCACCCAGCGGACCGCCGGTGAGAACGGCCTCGCGATCGGCTCGGCGGGCACGCACCCGTTCGCCATGTGGGAGGACCAGCGGATCGTCGCCCGCCCGCGCTACCGCGACCTCGTCGCGGCGCTCAGGTTCGTGGCACGGCAGGAGCTGATCTTCGGGGTCCACGTGCACGTGGGCGTCGACGACCCGGACAAGGCGATCCACATCGCCAACGGCATGCGCGTGCACGTGCCGCTGCTGCTCGCGCTGTCGGCCAACTCGCCGTTCTGGCGGGCCGACCCGAGCGGCCTGCTCTCCACCCGAACGCCGATCTTCCGCGCGTTCCCGCGAGTCGGGATCCCGCCCAGCTACGCCGACTTCGACGACTACTCGAAGCGTGTCGGCTTCATGATCGAGAGCGGCGCCATCGAGGACTACACCTACCTCTGGTACGACGTGCGCCCGCATCCGAACTTCGGCACCGTCGAGATCCGGGTGATGGACGGGCAGACGCGGCTCGAGCACACGCTCGCCCTCGCCGCGCTCGTCCAGGCTCTCGTGAAGGAGCTGGCCGAGCACTTCGAATCCGGGCAGGAGCTGTCCGAGTACCCCTACGAGATGCTCGACGAGAACAAGTGGCTCGCCGCACGCCACGGCCTCGACGGCGAGTTGGTGGACCTGCCGAGCAAGGACCGCGTGTCGACCAAGGAGCTCGTCCGGCGCGTGCGCGACCGCATCCGGGGCCACTCCGAGGAGCTGGGCTCCGTCGACGACCTGGCCGGCATCGACGACCTGCTCCAGCGCGGGAACGGCGCCACCCGGCAGATCGTGGTGTACGAGGCCAACCACGACTTGCGCGAGGTCATGGGCGAGATAGTGGGGGCGACCGCGGCGTAGCCCAGGGGTATCCTCGACCTGTGAGCGAGGCGGACCTCTTCGTCGTCTGCAAGAGCTGCGGGTCGGAGGTCAGCCCGTACGTCACCGAGTGCCCGTACTGCGGCAACCGGGTCCGCAAGCGCGCCCCGAAGATCGACCGCAGCGAGGACGACGCAACGCAGCCGCGCCGGCGCCGTCGGCCCAAGCAGCCGAAGCTCCCGAAGCTGCGCTCGGACGAGATCCCGGGCATCGCGCCGGAGACGCGCCCGTACGCGACGATCGGGCTCATAGCGCTGAGCCTGCTCGCCACGCTCGTCCTGGCGAGCGGCGAGGTGTCGCTGATCGACCTCGGCGGGATCTACGGCCCGCTCGACGGCGACTGGTGGCGGATCGCCGCGTACCCGTTCGTCTTCGACAACTTCGGCACGGTGTTCATCACGCTCGTGGCGGTGGGGATCTTCGGATCGCTGCTCGAACGGCGCTTCGGCCCGGTCGCCGTCGTGGCGATCTTCCTCCTGGCCGGCGCGGCCGGCGGCGCGCTCACGGAGCTGCTCGAGGCCTACCCGGCGCGGAGCGCGAACGGCGCCGCCGCCGGCCTGCTGGCGGCCTGGTACGTGGACGACCGCCTGGCGGCCCGCCGCGGCGACGAGCGCGGCAACGACCTCCTCGGCGTCTTCGTGATCTTCGCGGTGCTGATGCTCGTGCCGTTGGCCGACGAGACGGCCTCGTGGGCGGCGGGCACGGGCGGCCTGGCGGCGGGCGCGGTGCTGGGCGCGCTGATCTCGCCGCTGCGCCGCTAGGTCAACGGCGGCACTTAGGAGGGGCGGGATCGGCCGCGCGCGGTCCTCTTCTCGGTGGGGTTTCCTGCCTTGGAGGGACAGTGTCCCCCTAAGTCAGGAAAGCTTCAGGCGGAGACCGTGATCCGGCCCGGCTCGCCCGCTGCAAGCCGGCCGATCTGGACGCCGGGAGCGCCCGAGTCCTCGCGCGCTGCCACCAGGAGCCCGCCCGAGGTCATCGCGTCGCAGGCGAGCCAGCGCAGGTGCTCCGGCACGCCGTCGGACCACATGACGTGCGGCTCGACCCAAGCGCGGTTGCGGCGCGTGCCCCCGGCGACCGGCGGCTCGTCGCCGGCCAGCAGCTCGACCACGCCCTCGATAGCCGGCACCGCGCCGGCCGCGACCTCGGCCTCCACGCCGCTCCCCAGGCACATCTCGTGCAGGTGGCCGAGCAGCCCGAAGCCGGTCACGTCGGTCACCGCGGAGGCGCCGCAGTCCACCGCGGCCAAGGACGCGTCGCGGTTGAGCTCGGTCATGACGGAGACGGCCCCCGCAAGAAACGCCTCCCCCTTACCCCGCTTCAGTGCCGTTGTGATGGCGCCGCCACCCACCGGCTTCGTGAGAAACAGCGCATCCCCCGCCCGGGCCGTCGAGTTGCGCAGCACGCGGTCCGGGTGCACGGTCCCGGTGACGGCCAGGCCGTACTTCGGCTCGCTGTCGTCGATCGAGTGTCCGCCGGCGATCGCCACGCCCGCCGCCGCGGCCACGTCGCCGCCGCCGCGCAGGATCTCGCGCAGCGGCTCAGACCCGAGCTGCTCAAGCGAGTAGGCGACGAGGTTCAGCGCGACCAGCGGCGTGCCGCCCATCGCGTAGACGTCCGAGAGCGCGTTGGTGGCGGCGATGCGCCCGAAGTCGTACGGGTCGTCCACGATCGGCGTGAAGAAGTCGGTGGTCGAGACCAGGGCCAGCTCGTCCGTCAGCCGGTAAACGGCCGCGTCGTCCGCGTCCTCGCTGCCGACCAGCAGCGCCGGGTCGGCGCTGCGCGGGAGCTGCGCGAGCAGCGGATGCAGCACGCCGGGGTCCAGCTTGCAAGCGCAGCCGGCGCCGTGGGAGAGCTCGGTGAGGCGAAGCACCGGCCTATTATCGGTGACGTGCCGGAGCGCCCGCTGGATGACGCCGCAATCGACGCGGCGCTCGAGGCGCTCACCGACTCCAAGCGCCTCAGCGCAGCCGAGTCGCGCGTGGCCCGCGTGGCCCCGCAGCTCCAGCGGATCCTCAACCAGGCGCTGGCCGAGGGCGGCTGGTTCGGAGAGGCGCACGAGGCACAGCTCCTCAAGGCCGCCACGGAGCCCGACCAGGAGGCCCGGCTGCGGCTGGTGCGCACGCTGGTCGCCGAGGAGACCCGCATGGGGATGATGATCGGCGTAGCGGTGGGCTGGGAGCTGGCCCGCGAGCTCGACCCACACCAACAGGAGGACTGAGAACCAATGGACATCCGCTTTCTAGGCCACGCCTGCTTCGAGCTGACCGACGGCGACACGCGCGTGCTGATCGACCCGTTCCTCACCGGCAACCCCAAGGCCGCGGCCAAGGCCGACGAGCTCGACCCGACGCACATCTTCCTCACGCACGGGCACGCCGACCACATCGGGGACACGGTCGACATCGCCAAGCGCAGCGGCGCACAGGTGGTGGCGATCGTCGAGCTGGCCAACGAGCTGAGCGAGTCGGGCGTCGAGAACGTGGCCGACCCGAACATCGGCGGCACGGTCGAGTTCGACGGCGTCAGCGTGCGCCTCACGCCCGCCTGGCACACCGCGGTCTCGCCGAGCGGCACGGCGCACATGCCCGCCGGCCTCGTGATCGAGCTCGGGGGCAAGACCGTCTACCACCTCGGCGACACCGGGCTGTTCTCCGACCTCGCCCTGCCCGCCCGCCGCAGTGACATCGACGTGGCGCTCATGTGCATCGGCGGCCACTACACGATGGATCGCCACGATGGGGTGATCGCCGCCGAGCTGGTCGCCGCCAAGCAGGTGATCCCCTGCCACTACGACACCTTCCCGCCGATCGAGACCGACGCGCAGGCCTTCAAGTCGGAGGTCGAGTCGCGGACGTCGGCCGAGGTGGTCGTGCTCGATCCGGGCGCCACGCACAGCACCTAGCGGTTAGACTGGCTGGCCAGCCAGTCGAGCCAAGGGGAGGACGAGAGTGAGCGAGACCGCCAGCGACCGCATGGAGCGTGAGGACTTCCAGGCGACAGGCGACCCGGCGGTCCAGTCCGCGTCGGACAGCGGCCACGCCAACCTGCTGAGCTACGAGGAGCTCTACCGGCTCTGGGAGCGTCAGCACTGGAGCGCGCACGCGATCGACTTCACGCAGGACCGCCACGACTGGTGGGAGCGCATCCCCGAGCAGGAGCGCTTCCAGCGCATGTACGGGCTGTCGTCGTTCTTCATCGGTGAGCAGAAGGTCGCCGACGAGCTCGGCCCGATGATGCGCGCGGCGCCGACGGAGCAGATGCGGATCTTTATGTGCACGCAGATCGCCGACGAGGCGCGGCACGTGGAGCTGTTCAACCGCTTCTACGACGAGGTCGGGGTGCTCGACTCACCCGACCTGCACGGCCGGCTCGAGGCCGCGCAGGAGCACGTCAACCCCGAGTTCAACGTGATCTTCGACGAGATGCTCGGCGGGCGCGTCGATCGGCTCGCGCGCAAGCCGGAGGACCTCGAGCTGCTGGTGGAGACGATCACGCTCTACCACATGGTCATCGAGGGGATGCTCGCCCTCACCGGCCAGCACTTCATCCTCGAGTACAACGAGCGCGTGGGCACGCTGCCCGGCTTCATCGAGGGCTTCAACAACATCGCGCGCGACGAGCACCGACACGTGGCCTTCGGGGCGCGCTTCCTGCGCGACATGGCCGCCGAGGACCCGCGTTACGTGGACGCCATCCAGCGGGTGCTCGTGGAGGTCGCGCCGATCGCCGAGTCCGTGCTGCGGCCGAAGTGGGCCGACGAGCAGGAGGACCTCTTCGGGGTCTCGCCCGAGGAGACGCGGAACTTCGCGGCGAAGGCGCTCGAGCGGCGCCTCAAGGTGATCGGGCTCACGCCGGTCGGCTGAGCGGAGAGGGCCGCGGCCGCAGCCGCGGGCGGCGCCGAAGCGCCGGGGTGCTACTCGCCCGCGGTCGGGACCGAGCCGGACGAGGCCGGTCCGGTCGGTGCGCGTTCGCCGGGGGGCGTGGCCGGGCCGCCGGATCCGCTCGACGACCCGGGGCCGCCGCCGGCGGTCTCGTCGTCGCCGGGGGTGAGGACCACGGTCGAGCCGTCCTCCTGCGTGGAGCCCTGGTCCTCGGGCTGCGTGGGGGCCGTGGTGTCGGCCGCCGGAGCGGTGGTTGCCGGAGGCGTGGTGGTGGAGGTCTGGTCCGCGACGGGCGCCGTGGTCGCGGCGGCCGTGGCGGGCACCGCCGGCTCGGCCTCGATCGGCTCCTTCGCGCTCGGACCCGGCCCGGCCGCGACGGCTACGGCCACCGGCCGCGGAGCCGCGGAGGCGCGCGCCTGCACCGGAGCGGCGGGTCGCGGTGCTACGACGGCGACGGCGGCGGGCTTGCCGCGCTCGTCGTTCACGTGGGTGGCCACCTCGCGGACCTCGACGGCGCCGGCCGTCACGAGCGCGGCGGCGGCGATGCCCGCGGCCGCCTTCGAGGCCAGCCCGGCCACGCCCGCGGAGAGCGCGCCGCCCGCGGTGGCGCCGCCGGCGGTGGCGCCCGCGCCGCCCGCCGAGGCGGCGATGCCGCTGCCGGCGGTCGAGCCGCCGCTCGCGGCGGCGCCGACGCCGAGCTTCGCGACGAACAGCTTGAGCGCCACGAGCGGGCCGATCGGGAAGACGGCGGCGAGCGCGCGGTTGGTCCGGCGCAGCTCGGCGCGGAAGGTGCGGCAGCGCTCGCAGCCCTTGAGGTGACGGCGCACCGGCGCGGACGTGCGCGCCAGGCCCTCGGCCACCTCGCCGAGCTCCACCCGCACCTCGGAGCACGACAGCAGGCGCGCTTCGGCGGCCTCGCCGAGCGACACGCGGGCGCGCACGAGGAGCGACTTCACGCTCGGCACCGTCGTGTCCATCGCCTCGGCGATCTGCTCGTAGGAGAGCGCGTCGATCTCGCGCAGCAGCAGCGCGGTCTTCTGCGTCTCGGGCAGCTCCTGCACGTCGGCGACGATCTGCCGGAACTCCTCGCGCTTGTGCACGGTGTCGGCGGTGGTGGTCCCGCCGTCGCGCTCGAAGACGTCCATCGAGTCCTGGCCCGAGGCCGACGGGCGGCGCAGGTGGTTCAGGCAGCGGTTGCGCGCGATGCGGTAGAGCCACGGGCGCGCGTTGATCGGGCGCTCGTCGGCGAGCATCGCGTTGAACGCCGCGGTGAAGACCTCCTGCAGTACGTCCTCGGCGTCCTCGGTCGAGCCGAGCATGTGGCGGCAGAACGCGAGCAGGCGCGACTGGTAGCGCTGGACCAGGGTCTCGAAGGCGCCGTGCTGACCCCTGCGGGTCATCGCGATCAGCTTCTCGTCGCTCTGGAGCCTGAGCAGGGGAGAGCGCCCGGCGAGCACCGGGAGCTGCGAGCTGTGCTGTAGAGCGCCTGCTTCCAAGGTTTCGAGCGAGCCGTTGCCCGACCGTTTCGACACGCTAGCACCGGGGAAGTTGCGCATCTACAGCGGGATTCGCACTTAAACTCGCGCCTCCTGGCCCGGGTGATGGAACTGGTAGACAGCGGGGCCTTAAAAGCCCTTGCCCCTCAGGGGCGTGTGGGTTCGAATCCCACCCCGGGCACTGCTCCCGCGCTAGTCGCGGTCGGGAAGCTGCGGCTCGCCGCCGCCCGGCACGCGACCGGACTTCGGCGCCGCCGTGCGCGGCTCGAAGCCACCGCCCTCGGCGAGGTTCGGCCGGTCCTCGCGCCGTAGGTCGGCATCGCTCGCCTTGCGCGGCTCGAAGCCCTCGCCGTCCGACCCGTTGCCCTCGGAGCCCTCCGAGCCCTCCGACCCCTCGCCGCGCGCGAAGCGGCCGCCCTTGTCCTCTTTGTCGTCGTCCACGTCGTCGTCCTCCTTCTTCCCGCGCTCTGTCGGGTCCGGGATGCCCGAGGTGTCGGGCGGGTCGTCCATCTTCTTCGTGTCGCGCGGGGGCAGGAACGGCTCGCGCTCGGTCGGCTTCATGCCCGCCTCGATCTGGCGGCCGCGCTCGAGCTCGGCGTTGAACTCCGCCCCGAGCAGCACGGCGATGTTCGAGACCCACAGCCAGACCAGGAACGAGATCACGCCGCCGAGCGTGCCGTAGGTCTTGTTGTAGGAGCCGAAGTTGGCGACGTAGAACGCGAACGCGGTCGACGCGAGGATCCACACCACGACCGCGAACAGCCCGCCCGCGGTGATCCAGCGGAAGCCCGGCTGCTTCACGTTCGGCGCGGCCCAGTAAAGGAGCGCGAACATGAAGCTCACGATCAGGAGCAGCACCGGCCACTTCGCAATGCTCCACGCGGTCACGGCGCTGTCGCCGAGGCCGATGACGTCGCCGGCCGCCTGCGCGAGCCCGCCGGTGAAGACCACGGCCACCGCGCAGATCAGCGTGCCGACGACGAGCGCCAGCGTCACGCCCACGCGCACGGGGAGGCTCTTCCAGATCGGGCGCCCCTCCTCGACCTCGTAGATCGCGTTAGACGCGCGCATGAAGGCGGCGGTGTAGCCCGAGGCCGACCAGAGCGCGGCCGCGAGACCAGTGACGAACGCGAAGCCGGCGGTGCCCTGGTTCTCCTGGAGGTTCGTGACCGCGTTGGTGAAGATGTCCTTCGCCGGGCCCGGCGCGACCTTGCCGAGGTTGTCGATCAGCGGCTGCGTGGCCGACTCGCCGATCAGGCCGAGCACCGAGACAATCACGATCAGCGCCGGGAACAGCGCGAGGACGGCGTAGTAAGTGAGCGCCGCGGCCCAGTCGGTGAGGTTGTCCTCACGGAACTCCTTGACCGTGCGCTTGGCGACCTCGATCCAGGAGCGCTTCTCGAGCTGGCCGGGGTGATCGGGCGTGTTGGCTTGTGCGTTCATGGTGGCTTTCGGTTACCCGCCGACCCCGCGCGGTATACGTTTCCTGGCGTCATGAAATTCCTATTCATCCCGTTCAGCGTCATCAGCGGCCTCCTCGCGGGGTTCGTCGGCAAGAAGGTCTTCGAGCAGATCTGGAGCGTCATCGACAACGAGGAGCCGCCCGAGTCCGAGCACCGCGACGCCACATGGGGAAAGGTGATCGCGGCCGCCGCGCTCCAGGGCGCGATCTTCCGCGCGACCAAGGTGGCGGTGGACCGCAGCTCACGCGGCGCATTCGAGAGCCTCACGGGCACCTGGCCGGGGCAGGAGCGTCCAGACCCGGAGTGAGTTGGCGCTAAGCCGCTAATTCAGCGTTAGTCGCCTCAACACTGTCTTAACAGCCGTTCTTCGACAGGCAATGAAAGTGCGGCAAATCTGCCTCTTCTTCCGGTAGATTTCCGCGCCCTGTAGCCCCGGAGGGTCTGGTGCGGACCCCCCGGCTTCGGGAGGAGATCAGGGCAAGGGATGCGATCTGGAAGTCTTGTGGGACGAGTGGCTGCCATCGGGGCGGTCACGATCGCGATCGTGGTCGTGGCCGTTCTGCTGTTCCGTGGCGGCGGCGGCCACACCCTCACCGCCGAGTTCCAGAACGCCTCGCAGCTCGTGAAGGGCAACCAGGTCACGATCGGTGGCTCGCCGGTCGGGTCGGTCGCCGACATCAAGCTGACGGACGACGGGCGCGCCGACGTGAAGCTCTCGATCAAGGACGACTACAAGGACATCCCGGTCGAGACCCAGGCGGTCATCCGCCAGGCGTCGCAGTCGGGCATCGCCAACCGCTACGTCGAGCTCCAGCTCCCGCCGGAGAACAAGCGCTCGGGCAAGAACCTCGAGGACGGCGGCCGCATCCCGATCACCAAGACCGTCACGCTCGTCGAGCTCGACCAGCTCTTCAACACGCTCGACCCCGACACGCGCGACGCCGTCTCGAAGTTCTTCCGCAACTCGGCCGACCAGTTCCGCGGCAAGGAGGAGCAGCAGCGCGAGGCCTTCCGCTACCTCAACCCGGCGCTGTCCACCTCGAGCCGGCTCTTCAGCGAGCTCAACCGCGACTCCCCCCTGCTCGCCGACTTCCTCCAGGACAGCGAGAAGGTCGTGACCGCGCTGGCCGAGCGCCGCGACGATCTCACCGGGCTCGTCACCAACGCCAACCGCACCTTCCAGGCGCTGAGCTCCGAGCGCGAGGCGCTCGGTGAGTCGATCGCCCGCCTGCCCGACTTCATGCGCACCTCGAACACCGTGTTCGTGAACCTGCGCGCGGCGCTCAACGACGTCGACCCGCTGGTGAACGCCTCGAAGCCGGTCGCGCGCCAGCTCCGTCCGTTCCTCGGCGAGCTGCGCCCGCTCGCCGCCGACGCGCGGCCGACGATCCGCGACCTCAGCAACACGCTGCTCCAGCGGGGCGCCGACAACGACCTCCTGGACTTCCAGAACACGCTGCCGGCGCTCGCATCGACCGCGCTCGACAAGAAGGAGCGCCGCCCCGACTTCGGCACCGGCCCGAAGAGCGTGGGCAATGTCCCCGGTGCGTTCCCGCAGACGGTGGACGCGCTGAACGACGCCGCGCCGATCATCGGCTACGGCCGCCCCTTCACGCCCGACCTGTGGGGTTGGTTCGACGACTTCTCGACCAGCGGCCCCTACGACGCCGAGGGTGGCTTCTCGCGCGCGCAGATCGTCTTCAACATCCAGAACGTCGCCAGCGCCGTGCCCGAGCTGATCGACCTCGGCCAGCGCGACCAGGTCTTCGGGCAGCTCGCGAAGACCGGCCAGTTCCGGCGTTGCCCGGGCGGCTCCGAGGAGCCCGCCCCCGACGGGTCGAACGTCTTCTCCGCCTCGGAGCAGCAGGCGCTCGACTGTGTCGAGGCCGACCGAGCCACGGGGCCGAGCCCGTGATGCGGCGGATCGGCACCCTCCTCGCGCTCGTCGCCGTGTGCGCGTTCGCCGTGATCGCCACGGGCGCGGACGACGACGGCCCGAAGGGCAAGACGATCAAGATCGCGTTCGACAACGCCTTCGGGCTCACCCAGGGCGGCGACCTGCGCGTGGCGGGCGTGCGCGCGGGCCAGACGTCCGAGTTCAAGACCTCGCGCGGTCCCGAGTGCCAGACCGAGGAGACGAAGAAGACCGGCCGTCGCCCGCGCACGTGCGCGCTCGTGATCGCCAAGATCACCGAGGACGGCTTCAAGTCGTTCCGCGTCGACTCGCAGTGCGACATCCGCCAGCAGTCGCTGATCGGCGAGTACTACGTGGACTGCCAGCCCGGTAACAAGCCCGCCAAGCAGCCCGACGGCCAGCCGATCCCGGTCCAGCGCACGACCTCCACCGTCCCGACGGACCTCGTCAACAACATCCTG
>DASVPL010000191.1:0-6937 GCA_036382905.1 Thermoleophilaceae bacterium
CGGATCGACAGCGCCATTGCCCGCGCTGTCCCCGATAAGGGTGGCGCCCCCACCAGCTCGGGTTAGGGTCCACGCCCCAATCCCGCTCGCGCACCGGCCTCGGCGCTCAACTCCGGAACTTGCTCTGCCGACAAAGAGTCACCGGACGGATTACCTACCCGCCCGCCAGCCGCCCCCCTTACGAACTCGCAACGCCACGGAAGGCCCACCCAAGTGGAAAGAGCACTCAAGCCGGTCGCAGACCGGACCAGCGGAGCCGCGTCCGCCCAGCCCCAGCGCCCCGCCGCTGAGGGTCACGGCCGCCGGCTGACCGCTGCCTTTGAGGCTCTGGAGGCCTTCCCGGCGCTCGCCGAGTCGCGCAACCGCGTGCTGCGCCTCGTCCGCGAGGAGCACACCGCCGCGGGCGACGTGGTCGCCGCCATCGAGTCGGACGTCTCGCTGGTCATCGCCGTCCTCAGGATCGCCAACCGCGCGCCGGCCCCCAAGCGCGGCCGCATCTCGAGCATCCCCGAGGCCATCGAGCTGCTCACGCCCAGCGGCGTCGAGGCCCTCGCCAGCCGCACCGCGGTCTTCGACTTCTTCGAGCGCATCCCCGGCTGGGACGCCGCGCCCGAGCGCTTCCGCCTCCACGCGGTCGCCACCCAGCGCGCCGCCGACCGGATCGCCCGCGAGATCGACTTCCCGGACAAGGACGAGCTGCTCGTCTCCGCGCTGCTCCACGACATCGGCAAGCTCGTGCTGGTCCACGCCTATCCGGGCTACCCCGCCCAGGTGCATCGCGAGGCCCGCACGCCCGACGAGCGCCTGCACCAGGAGCGCCGCGAGCTCGGCGTCGACCACGCGCTGGTCGGCGGCGTACTCGCCCGCCGCTGGGGCCTGCCCGCACGGCTCGCGGCCGCGATCGAGCGCCACCACTCCGACGATGCCCAGGGCGAGGCCGCCGTCATCCGCCTCGGCGACATGCTCGCGCACTACGCGCAGGGCCATCCGATCGAGCCGGCCCGCATGCTGAAGGTCGCCCGCGAGCTGGACCTCGACGCCGACCGCCTGCGCAGCATCATGTACGAGCTGCCCTACGGCGGCGGGCAGGAGCGCCGCCAGGTCGATCCGTGCCCGCTCTCGCCGCGCGAGGTGGACGTGCTCAAGCGCCTCGCCGAGGGCAAGGTCTACAAGCAGATCGCCCTCGAGCTGAACCTCTCGACGAGCACGGTGCGCACGCACCTGCACAACACCTACGCGAAGCTCGGAGCGGTCGACCGCGCGCAGGCCGTGCTGCTCGCGACCGAGCGCGGCTGGATCTAGGCCGTCGCGACGGGCCGCGCGAGCGGCGCCCGCACCAGCACCTTCGTACCGCGCTCGCCGGTCTCGATCTCGAGCCGGCCGCCGATCAGCTCCGCGCGCTCGCGCATGCTCGCGAGCCCGATGTGCCCCGCCGTCGTGCTCGACAGGGGGCTCGGCCCCGTGAAGCCGTGGCCGTCGTCGGAGACCCGCAGCTCGACCTCGCCGTCCACGGCCCGCAGCGTGACCACGACCCGGCTCGCCCCCGCGTGGCGGCCTGCGTTCGCCACCGCCTCCTGCGCGATGCCGAACAGCGCGCCGCACACCTCGTTGGTCAGGTCGAGCCGGTCCACGGCCAGCTCGATGCCGATGCTGTGCCGGCGCTGCCAGACCGGGCGGCACTGCTCGATCGCGGCGTCGAACGACAGCTCGTCGAACGCGTAGGGGCCGAGGCCGACCAGCTCGTCGCGCAGGGCGACGATGTTGCGCTCGGTGACCTTGCGCGCCTCGGCGACCCGCTCGCGCACGCCGTCGGAGTCGCCCCGCGCCGCGGCCGTGTCGAGCGAGGCGAGCATGAGGTCGAGCCCCATCAGCTCCTGCACGGGGCCGTCGTGAAGCGCCTCCGCGAGGCGCCGGCGCACCTCGTTCTCGGCCTCGATCGCGCGCCGCGAGAGCTCGCGCGAGCGCAGCCGCTCGACCGACTCGGCCGTGCGCAGCCGCGCGACGAACAGGCCGCAGCAGAGCGCCGAGACGGCGAACAGCCCCTCGGAGAACGCGAGCATGCCACCGTCCATCGGGGTGTCCACGAGCGCGGTGACAGGGACGAGGAACGCGATGCCCGCGGCGGCGACGGCGAGCCCCCGCAGCTCGCCCTGGAAGTACGCGTGCGTGGCGATCAGGAACAGCCCGACGAAGCGGACGCCGGCGTAGGAGGCGGGCTCGGCCACCTGCACGAGCCCGAGGATCAGCAGGTCCCCGGCGGCGATCGCCGGGCTCAGGACCAGCGTGGAGCTGCGGCGGGCCGCCGCGACGAGCCACAGCGCCCACGGCAGGGCGAGGAGGGCTATCGCGAGCGCGAGGCGGCCGCGGTGCGGGACGTCGAAGGCCGCCACGGCCACGAGCCCGGCGACGACGATCGCGGCGCGCAGGTAGGCGAACCAGACCGCTGGCTCCGCCGACTGGAGCGGGAGGCGGCGGCCGATCGTCACCGCAGGCTCCTCACGATCAGCAGCGCGGCGACGGTCATGCCGATCGAGTCGATCCCCACGTCGACCGGCGTGCCGTGGCGGCCCTCGATGAACGTCTGGTGCCACTCGTCGCTCGCGGCGTACAGCACCCCGACCCCGATTGCGGCGACGAGCGCGGCGCGGTCGGCCGCGATCGTGCGCAGCGGGCGCCACAGCAGGAACACGAGCAGGCCGTACTCGGTCATGTGCGCGGCCTTGCGCAGGACGAGGTCGATGGTGCCGAGACCGGACGAGAGATCCGGCTGCGCCGAGAGGGCGAAGATGACCCCCATCAGGACGAGCGGCGGCGCCCACAGGAGCGCGAGCGCGAGCGGTGAGCGGCGGGTTCGCGTCACCTACATAACCTAGACTCGCCAGGGCTTGCTCGCCATAACCTCCAAGTCCCCGTACGCGGTGCGCGCGCTCAGTGAGCTGGCTCGCGTCGGCGGCGCGGGGCCGGTTCCGATCGGCGAGATCGCCCGCCGCCGCGACATCCCGGTCCAGTTCCTCGAGGGCATGTTCGCGACGCTCCGCCGCGCCGGGATCCTCCAGAGCCAGCGCGGCGTCAAGGGCGGCTACCTGTTCGCCCGCCCGCCGCGCGAGGTGACTGTGCTCGACGTGGTCGAGGCGCTCGAGGGCTCGCTCGACGGCGACCTGGCGAGCGCCGACCCGATCTGGGCCGAGGCGATCGAGGCGCTGCGCGAGCGCCTGCGCGCGACGACGATCGCCGCGATCGCCGAGCGCGAGGCCCGCGAGGCCGGCGCGCAGATGTACTACATCTAGGGCGGCGCGGCGCCGGCGCCGGCGCTCAAGAGCGCACGCACGGCAACCGATGACAAGTCCATGTCGCCACGCAAAATCAAGCTGGCGCTCGGCCGGTGGATGAGGTCGGTGCGCTCTTCGATGACCACCGGATGGTCGGACGTCCACAGCCTGCGCCGGAAGATGATGGGACTGCGCCTGATGACGGCGGTGGGCTCGTTCATCCGCATGGCGTTGGGTCGCGTCGACTAGTAACCGGCAGCTCAGAATCTGAGCGGCGGTCGGCGGTCCGTCTTTAGGCGCGCCAGAGGCACCCACCGCTAGACTCGCGCGCCGCATGGCCAGTCGCAAGGAAGAGAAGGAACGCCTGCGCCAGGAGCGCGAGGAGCGCGAGCGCCAGGAGGAGGAGAAGTCCAAGAAGAAGAAGCGCCGCGCCCGCATGCTCGGCGCGGCCGCTCTGCTGGTCCTCGCCCTCGCGATCATCGCGTTCGTCGCGTTCTCCGGCAGCGACAAGAAGTCGCCCGAGGAGGCGCAGAAGGGGCTCCAGGCGACCACCGGCCCGTGGGAGCCGCTGACGGCGGGCCTCGAGGATCGCGAGAACGCCCTCGGCCTACCGGCGCCGAGCGACACGATCTACCACGTCCACGCGCAGCTGAAGGTCTTCGTGAACGGCAAGCCGATGACGGTGCCGAACAACATCGGTATCGATCCCGCCAAGGGCCCCGTGTCGCTGCACACGCACGACGACAAGGGCATCATCCACATGGAGGCGGTCGAGCCGTTCCCGTTCACCCTCGGGGAGTTCTTCACGATATGGGGAGTGCGCTTCACGCCGACCACGCTCGGCGCCTTCCAGGCCGGCAACGGCCTCGTGCTGGAGACCTACCTGAACGGCAAGAAGGTCCCCAACGGCCCGGGCCTCCAGATGAAGCAGAGCGACCGCGTGGTCGTGATGTTCGGGAAGCCCAACTCGGCCCCCAAGGACTTCAAGCTGGACGCCGGCGCCTCCGGTTAGCCGTCCGACCGGCGGGGGGCTAATACATACGTCCGGAGGGGGTTCCGCTTTCGGGCGACCTGCCGTAGGTTGATAACCAGGCAGGGGACACCTTCAGTCTCCAGGGACTCAGAAGCCGGCCGGACCAGGCCCTAACTACCACGGTCCGGCCGGCTTCGACCGTTCTGGGGCCACCGGGGCGCCGGTTACCCTCTGAACATGAGCCAGACGAGCGCCGGGCAGGCGCGAGCGGCTATCCCGGCGAACCTCGCCGACCTGGTCGGCCGCACCCCGATGGTCCGCCTCACGCGCCTCGCGCCCGAGTGCGGCGCGGAGATCGTCGGCAAGCTCGAGGCCTACAACCCGGCCGGCAGCGTGAAGGACAGGATCGGCGTGGCGATGATCGAGGCCGCCGAGGCCGAGGGCCGCATCGAGCCCGGCAAGAGCACGATCGTCGAGGCCACGTCGGGCAACACCGGGATCGCCCTCGCGTTCGTGTGCGCGGCGAAGGGCTACCGCCTCGTGCTGTTCATGCCCCAGGGGATGAGCCGCGAGCGCGAGGGGCTGCTGCGCCTCTACGGCGCCGACGTGCGCGAGACCGAGTCGATGGGCGGCATGAACGAGGCGATCGAGGCCGCGCTCCAGTTCGCCGAGGACTGCCCGCACTGCTTCCGGCCCGATCAGTTCTCGAACCCGGCCAACCCGGAGATCCACCGGCGCACGACGGCGGAGGAGATCTGGGAGGACACGGGCGGCTCGGTCGACGTGCTGGTGGCCGGGGTCGGCACGGGCGGCACGATCACCGGCGCCGGCGAGCGCCTGAAGGAGCTGAACCCGGACCTGCGGGTGGTGGCGGTCGAGCCGAAGTCCTCGCCGGTGCTGTCTGGCGGCCTGCCGGGGCCGCACAAGATCCAGGGCATCGGCGCCGGCTTCGTCCCCGACGTGCTGAACCTCGAGGTGATCGACGAGGTCATCGGGGTCGACGACGAGGACGCGCTCGACACCGCCCGCCGCGTGTGCGCGCGCGAGGGGATCCTCGCCGGGATCTCGGGTGGGGCGGCGCTGTGGGCGGCGGTCGCGGTCGGCAGCCGGCCCGAGCACCAGGGTGCACGTGTGGTGGCGGTCGTTCCCGACTCGGGCGAGCGCTACGTGAGCACCCCCTTCTTCGCGCCGTGACGCTGACCGAGCTCGAGCGCGAGCGCTACGCGCGCCAGCTCGCCGGGTGGGGGGAGGAGTCGCAGGCGCGCCTGCGCGAGGCGAACGCGATCGTCGTGGGCCTCGGCTCGCTCGGCTCGCCGGTCGCGCTCTACCTCGCCGCCGCGGGGGTGGGTCGTCTCGGCGTGGTCGACCCGGCCGTGGTCGAGCTCGGCGACCTCTCGCGCCAGCCGCTCCACTTCACCCCCGACCTCGGCGTGCCGAAGGCGCAGAACGCCGCGGTCAAGCTGCGTGCCCTGAACCCGGAGATCGTGGTCGAGCCCTACCCCGCGCGGGTCGACGCCGGCAACGCGCTCGCGATCGTGGCGGGCGCCGACGTGGTGGTGGACTGCACGGGCGGCGCCGAGGTCAACGACGCGTGCTGCGCCGCGGGGATCCCGCTGGTGTGGGGAGCCACGACGGGGCACGTGCTCGCGGTCCGCCCGGGCGAGTCGGCCTGCCTGCGCTGCGTATACCCCTCCGAGCTGCCGCTGCGACTCCGCGGGCCGGGCGCGCTGGCGGGTATCGTCGGATCGATGCAGGCGCTCGAAGCGCTAAAGCAGCTCAGCGGCGTGGGGCGGCCGCTGCTCGACACGCTGCTCCAGTTCGACGGCGAGACCATGGAGCAGGCCCTGCTCCCCGTCGCCAGGCGTGACGAATGTCCGTCGTGCGCCGTGCCCGCTCCGGCACAATCCGCCTGATGCCTCGACTGGGAGCGCTCACCCGGGTGGCACGGGAGCTGCGCCGCGACGTGCGCGCCGCGCAGGATCGCGACCCGGCCGCGCGCGGGCTCGCGCGAGTGGAGATCCTCCTCACCTACGGCGGCGTGCACGCGCTGCTCGCGTACCGCGTCGCCCACGTGCTGCACGAAGCGCGCGTGCCGCTGGTGCCGCACGCGATCGCCTACCTGGCGCGTTCGATCACCGGCGTCGAGATCCACCCCGGCGCCCGCATCGGCGAGGGCCTCTTCATCGACCACGGCACCGGCGTGGTGATCGGGCAGACCGCCGAGGTCGGCCGCAACGTGACCCTCTACCAGCAGGTCACGCTAGGCGGGACCGGCTTCGCGCCTGGCAAGCGCCACCCGACGGTGGGGGACGACGTGGTGGTGGGATCGGGGGCGAAGCTGCTCGGGCCGATCAACGTCGGTCGCGGCGCGAAGGTGGGCGCGAACTCGGTCGTGATCCACGACGTGCCGCCGAACTCCACGGTGGTGGGAAACCCGGGCCATCCCGTCCGCGTGGACGGCCGCCGCCCCGTGGGGCCCGACGCCGACTGGGCGCACCTGCCCGACCCGGTCGCGGACGCGATCAGGGCGCTCGCCGCGCGGGTCACCGAGCTCGAGCAGCAGCTCGCCGAGGCGACCGGGCGCGAGCACCGACCGCCCGCCGAGGTGCGCCCGCTGCGCGACGTGCGCGGAGGCGACCCGGCCGGCGGCTGAGCCACCGGCCGCGGCGCCGCGCGCCGGGCCGGCGGCTCGCAC
>DASVPL010000192.1:0-5304 GCA_036382905.1 Thermoleophilaceae bacterium
GAGGCCGTCCAGCGACGGCAGATGCAGTACATCTCGGCCCTGTACGAGGGCGACGCCGGGCGGATGTACACGGCGCTCGGTGAGCTGCTGGTCGCCCCCGACGAGAGCAGGCTGGCGCTGTTCCGGCGCGACTTCGCGCCGCCGCCGCGCGACGGAGCGCCGATCGCCGAGTGGATGGTCGAGGTCATGCGGCTGGTGCGCCGGCACGGGCTGCGGCTGCCGCCGCGCGTGCTGTCGATGTACCGCGCGCTGTTCGCCGCCGAGACGGCGGCCGCCGCCTTCGGCGCGCGCGCCTCGCTGAGGTCGGTGGGGCGCGACTTCTTCGCCCGGCTGCGCCGCAAGCAGGCCGCCGAGGCGTTCCGGCGCGAGGACCTCGAGGCGTTCGCGATAAGCCTGGTGGGACTGCTGCGCGACGCGCCGGAGCACCTCGAGCGCACGCTGCGAAGCCGTGCCGAGGGCCGCTTCGTGCTCGGCTCGGACTCGATCGACGCGCCGGACAGCGCGGCCGCCCGCCGCGCCCGGGCGCGGATGACCGCCGGCGGCATGACGAGCATCGCGCTGGCGGGCGCGCTGGCGCTGCCGGACCTGCCGGAGGCCGCCGGCGTGAGTGCCGCGTGGCCGCTCGGTGCGCTTCTATGCGCGCTCTACGCCAGCCTGCTCCTGGGCTGGAGGCGCCTCGGCTGAGGCGCGTGGTGGGTGAAGACCCCGCGCTTGTGCAGCGTGTGGACGAGCGAGTCGATGGCCATGTCGATCGCCATCTCGAGCTTCATCCCGGTGAACCGGCCGCGTACGTCGAAGCCGAGATCCTCCAGCACCGCGAGCACGAGCTCGCGCGCGTAGTCCTTCTTCTCGGGCCCGGTGAGGTCGCCGAAGGCCTCGGCCTCGTCCACCACTAGGTCCACGAGCTGGACGCCGGCGATGACCGAGCCGGCGTTGTTGCCGATCCAGATCTTCAGGTCCGTGATCCGCTGGAGCAGGCTCTGGTGGTCGGCGATCATGCCCTCGCGCTCGATCGCCTCGAGCGCCTGGCGCAGGGCGGGCGACAGGCGAACGGGATAGCGCAGCGCCATGACGATGGCCGCGGCCAGCCGTCCGAACGGCTCCAGGACGAACCCGACCACACGCCTGATCCCGCGCAGGAAGCGGCGGCGCAGCTCGTGCCAGGTCGGCCGCGCAGTGCGCGGCGGCTCGACCCACAGCCCGCGCTGGTTGGCGACGGCCACGACGGCGTCGACGCTGATGTCGGCGACCACGTCGACGACCACCGGCTGGAGGTAGTCGGGCACGTTGGGGATCCGGAACTTGCCGGTCCGCAGCAGGTAGACGACGACGGCCTTGACCTCGTCCTTCTTGAGGTCGCCGCGCCCGACCGCCCCGTAGCGGCCCTCCGCACTCTGCACGAGGACCTCGATCAGGTCGACCCAGACGATCACCGCCTGCTGGAGCGCCTCCCGGTTCTGGACCAGCGCGTTCAGCATGTACACGAGGTCCTCGTGGTCGTTGCCGGCGGTGATCTCGGCGAACAGCCGGCGGATCTCGAGGATCGTCTCGGCCGGAGGAAGGGGCCCGCCCTCGTCGGCGTAGCGCTCGGGGCCGCGCCGGTCGAAGGCGCGTTCCATGGCCGTCGACTTGCTCCGCACCATGCGGTCCTTGCGGGCGAGCATCAGCGCAGCCGCCTCCACTCGAGCACGAGCCACGCGTAGAGAACCGCCAGCGCCGCGCCCAGCGGCCACGCCAGCGACACCCCGAGCGGCTCCGGGGGGCTAGGGACGGTGAGCAGCACCGCGAGGCTGACGGCGCACAGCGCGACGACGAGGAACCGGCTGCGGCGGTTGCGCGAGCGCTCGGCGGCCGGGGTCTCCGACTCCCAGACGTTGAGCGAGAAGCTGCCGTCGGCGAGGTCGGACAGGATCTTCTGGAGCTGGCCCGGCGAGTCGCGCAGAAGCGTCAGCACGTTCAGCGCGGAGCTCTGGATCCGCTCGGGGTCGACCTTGCGCGCCTTGGCGGTGATGTGCGATACGCGCAGGTAGCGGCGGCTCACCTCGTCGATGCCCGCGTCCGGGTCGAGCCGGCGAGCGGTCTCCTGCGCGGTGACGATCGAGCGGTAGAGGAGCAGCCCGCCCTCCGGGAGCCGGACGTGGTGCAGCCAGGCGGCGCGCATCACGTCGGCGAGCAGTTGCCCCGCGGGCGAGGGAGCGCCGGGCGCCGGGCTGCGCCCCTCCCCCGACCCGCCCACCGCGCGCCCGCGGGCGAGGTCGAGCAGCTCGCGGCGGAAGGCGGCGATGTTGCCCTCGCCCGCGAACGGCGTCGTCTCGATCGGCGGGTCGAGCGCGCGCTCCATGTCGTTCTCGAAGACGGCCGTGAGGTAGGCGAGCTGGTCCTCGGACATCGTCGGGTCGATCTGGCCGCAGTGCGAGAAGTCCACGAACGAGATCACGTCGCCGGGGAGGGCCACGAGGTTGCGCGGGTTCAGGTCGACTCCGAACAGCCGGTAGCGGAACGCCTGCCGCAGGTTCACCGTGAGGACGACGCGCGCGAGCCGGACCGGGTCGATCTCCTGCTCGCGCAGGACCCGCACACGACCGGGGGGCCCCGGGCCGGCGGCCAGGATCACGTCGCTCATGGGGACGCCGCCGGGATCCTCGGAGACGAGCACGGTGGGGGCGCACAGGTCGGGGTACGGCCGCGGGACGAACTCCCAGGTGCTGTCGGCGGCGAGCTCCCAGAGCCGCTCGAGGTTGGCGAGCTCGTTCGTGAGGTCGAGGTGAAGGTCGAGCCAGGCGGCGACCTCCTCGGCCAGGCGCGGCCGCTCGCCGTTCCCGCGGTCCCCGAGCAGCCCCGCTAGCGCGTCGGCCCCGCCGACCGCGCGCGCGACCGCGTCCGGCGCCTCCGGCCGCACAAGCTTGATGCGCACGGGCGTGCCGTCCAGCAGGCTGCCCCTGTGCACCTGGGCGATGGCTTGCGAGGCGATCGGGCGCGGCTCCACCGTCGCGAACAGCTCGGACGGGTGCGCGCCGAGCCCCTCCATCAGCACCTTCCGCACGTCCGGCCAGCCCATCGGCGGGACGTGCTCGCCGAGGTCGGCAAGCCGCGTGCGCTCGTCGGTGTCGAGTACGTCCGGGCGGGTGGCGAGATAGCGGGCGATCCGGCGGAGCATGGGGTCGACCGACGGTCCCGCGACGGGAGCCGGCGAGCCGGCCGGCGGGTGCGGCGCGGGAGGGTTCGGGGAGGTCATCGCGGCGCAAGCCCCCTCAACGTCGCTGCGGTCAGCAGCAGCCCGGTTGCCACGGCCAGCAGCCCGGCCGTGTGCGCGCCGGAGCCAGCCACGACGATCAGCGCCACGCCGGCGACCGCCGCCCCGAGCCAGCGCGTCTCCGCGTGCCGGGCGCGGCGCGCGCTCGTCCGCTCGCCCGCGAAGACGGTTCCCACCAGGCTCCCGCGCGCGGCCTCGCCGATCAGCGCGGCCACGCGATCGGGGGCCTCCTGCCCGATGCCGCGCACGCGCGCCCACCCGCGGCGGTCCATCGCGACGCCCATCACACGCTCGATCAGGTCAGGGCGGATCTCCTCGAAGAAGCGCCGCAGCTCCTCCATCAGGTCGTACGTGGGCGACATGCGCAGCGCCGTCGAGTCGAGCGCGTTCAGCGTGCGCCAGTAGAGCAGGAAGCTCATGTCGTACAGGAGGCGGTAGCGCCTGGAGATGTCGATCATCTCGCCGATGTAGCGGCCGAGGTGGCGCTCGGCGATGGGCGAGTCGGACCGCAGCGACAGCTGGTACCAGCGCGTCAGAACCTCGCGCGCCTCGGTCCGGAACGCCCGTACGTCGCTCTCGGCCGTGCTCGCGAGCTGCCGCTCGTAAGCGCGCAGGCTCTCGTCGATGTTGCCGATCGCCAGCTGCTCGATCTGCGCGCCGAGCGTGTCGCGGTCGAACCCGGCCAGCTCGCCGAAGATCCCGAAGTCCACGAACGCGATCCGGTTGTCCTCGAGCACGAGCACGTTTCCGGGGTGTGGGTCGCCGTGGAAGAGGCCCGTCACGAAGACCTGCCGGAGGGTCGCGAACGTCAGGTGGTGCAGCACGAGATCGACATCGAGCCACGGATACTCCCGGGCCGCGCCCTCCGCCCCGTCCTGCTCGATGACCCGGATGATCCGCGCGAGGCTGTGGCCGTCGATGAACTCGAGCGTGAGCACGCGCGACGTGGTCAGGTCCCAGTGGACGGACGGCTCGATCTCGTAGCGCTCGGCGTTGCGGGCGACGAGCTCGGCGGTGCGGCCCTCCTGCTCGAAGTCGATCTCGCGGATGGTCCAGTTCGCGAACTGCTCGAGCATCTCGGTGGCGGACAGGCGGCCGAGCAGGTGGAGCGCGTCGGCGAGGCGGGTGAGCCGGCGCATGATCCGGATGTCGGCGGAGAAGACGCGCTCGATTCCCGGCCGCTGAACCTTGACCGCCACGGCGTCGCCGTCCCGCGTCCAGGCGCGGTGCACTTGGGCGACGGAGGCGGCCGCGAGCGGCTCGCTCTCGAAACGAGCGAAGCGCTCGTCGATCGGCGCACCGAGCTCCTCCTCGACGATCGAGCGCGCCACCTCGGCCGGCAGCGGCGCCACCTCGTCGAACAGGCGCCCGAGCTCGCGGCAGACCTCGGGCGGGAGGATGTCGAAGCGCATCGCGAGGTACTGGCCGAGCTTGAGGTAGGTGAGCCCGAGGTCCTCGAGCGCCTCGCGGATCTGCACCGGCAGGCCCGGCCCGCGCAGCGGCAGGAACCGCCCGGCGACCATCCGCGTCCCGAAGCGGGCGACAGTCCACGCCAGCTCGAGGGCGCGCCGCACCTCGAGGACGCGATCCCTCAGCCGCACGGCACCCGGCTCGCGAGGTCGTGCTCGATCGCGCGCATAAGCTGCTCGGGCGCGCGGGCCGCGAAGAAGTGGTTACCCGGGATCAGCCGAAGCCGGAAGGGACCGCGGGTGAGGTCGGCCCAGGGGCCGATCGCGCACACCGGCACCTCGGGGTCGCTCGTGGCGCCGAACGCCGAGATCGGGATCGTGAGGAAGCGGCCGGCGGTCGGGTCGTACACGTAGTCGGCGCAGAGCCCGAGATCGGCGCGCACGATCGGGAGGAAGTGGTCCATCAGGGCGGTGTTGTCCAGCACCGCCGACGGCGTGCCGCCCATCGCGCCCAGCCGGGCGACCAGCTCGTCGCGCGGGAGCAGGTGGGTCGCCGGCACGTCGCCGTGCAGGTGCGGCGCGACGTGGGCGGCCACGAACAGGTGCACGGGCGGCGCGGCGCGGTCGCCGAGCCGCCGCGCC
>DASVPL010000193.1:0-8133 GCA_036382905.1 Thermoleophilaceae bacterium
ACGAGTTCGACATCGGCTGGGCGCCGGAGCTCGAGGGCGAGTTCGAGGGGGTCGAGCGCGACCTCGACGTGACCGCGGTCGACCCGGCCACCGCCGGGCGCAACGCTGAGCTATGCCGCATCGGCGCGGAGGCGCTCGGCGCGGCGAACCGGCCGCTGCCGCGCGCGGCGGGCCGGGTCGCCTGCTGCGGCACGTGCCCGATGGGCTGCGCGCTCGACGCGAAGCGAGCCATGCACGTGTCCGAGCTGCCCCGCGCCGCGGCGGCTGGTGCGCGGATCGTGGCGGGAGCGCGCGTGACCCGCGTCCTGGTGGAGGGCGGGCGCGCGGCCGGGGTGGAGGCATGCGCGGCGGCGGGCGCGGGCGTGGCGGGCGCAGGCCAGGACGCAGCGGGCGCGGCGGGCGCAGGCCCGGACGCAGCGGGCGCGGCGGGCGCAGGCGCGGACGCAGCGGGCGCGGCGGGCGCACGCCCGGGCGCGGAGGCGCGCGCGGCGGGGGTGGAGGCGGGCGCGGGCGCGGCGGGCGCGCCGTTCCGCGTGGACGCGCGTGCGGTCGTGCTCGCCGCCGGGGCGCTCGGCACGCCCGAGCTGCTGCTGCGCCAGGGCATCGCGGGGCGCTCCGGGCACCTCGGCCGGCACCTGCGAGTGCAGCCGGCCTGCTGGGTCGGCGCGCGGCATCCCGGCGAGGCCGTGCGCGGCTGGGACGGGGTGATGCAGTCGTGGGGCGTCGGCGAGTGGGCCGATCGCGGCCTGTTCCTCGAGGCCACCTTCTCGCCGCTCCCGTTCGGGGCGCACTGGATGCCGGGCGCGGGGCCGGCGTTCGCGGAGCGGGTGGAGCGCTACGGCGAGATGGCGGTGGTCGGCGTGCACCTGGCCGATCGCTCGGAGGGTCGGGTGCGCGTGCGCGGCGGGCAGCTCCGCGTCGCGTACCGGCTCACGCGCGACGATGCCGCCACCCTCGCCTTCGGGATCGCGCGCGCGGCAGCCATCCACTTCGCCTCAGGAGCCGGCGAGGTCTACCCGCAGGTCGCCGGCGCGGGGATTCTGCGACCGGGCGAGGAGCGCGGGATCGAGGAGCGGCGGGTGCGGCCCGCCGAGCTGCGGCTCGAGGCATTCCACCCGATGGGCACGGCGCGGATGGGCGACGAGCCGTCCGGGTCCGTCGTGGGGCCGGACGGCGAGGTGCACGACGTGCCGGGGCTGTTCGTGGCCGACGCGAGCGTCCTCCCCACCGCGCTCGGAGCGAACCCGATGCTGACGATCATGGCCGTCGCGCGGCACACCGCGCGCGGCCTGGCCGAGCGACTGGCCTACTAGGAGAGCCGGGGCGCTACCGCTCGGTGGGCGGGCCGGCCGGCGGAGGCTCCGGCGGTGTATCCGCGCGGCGGGTCGGATCGGGTGGGTCCGCGTCGAACGAGAGCTCCACGGCGTGGTCCTCGCGCCGCTCCGAATCGGCGTCGCCGCCCAGGCCCGAGCGGGCGGCGCGGGCCTGCTCGCGCGCCCGGCGCCGCGCCTCGCGCGCCTCTGCGCTCGGATCCTCGGCGGGTCCGAACGGGTCGCCGGCGGCACCGGCGGCCGACTCCGGGTCGCGCGGCGGCGGAGCCCAGAGCGAGCCCGGGGCCCGTTCGGGCTCGGGCGCAGGCGGCCCGGCCGCCGCGGCCGGCGGCCACGCGGAGCCGGACTCGGCGGGCCGGTCGGAGCCCTGTGCGGGTCCCGGCGCGGCGGGCCGCGCGGAGTCGGGCACGGCGGGCCACTCTGAGCCGGGTGCAGGCCCCGGCGTGGCGGATCGCGCGGAGCCCTGCGCGGCCTCCGGCGCGGCCAGGGGCTGCGCCAGGCCGGGTGCGGGCTCCTGGCGCGAGCGTCGCCCGCGCCCGCGGCGCCGCGGCGCCGCCTCGGCCTCGGGTGACGCCAGTGAAACGGGTGTAACGGATGAAACGGATGCAGAGCGACGCCCCCGCCCCCGGCGCCGCGGCGCCGCCTCGGCCTCCGCCGCCGCCACGGCGACCGGACCGAGCCGCTCCTCGCGCTCGATCAGCGTCGCCAGCCGCGCCGCCACCGTGAGGATCCCGACCGCCGCCAGCGCGATCGGCACGCCCGGCTTGACCACCGCGGCCTCGTTGAAGCCGGGCGGCTGGATCATCCGGTAGAGGATCAGCAGCGTGGCGAGGATGCCGGCCACGGTCGCCAGCGCGCTCGGGTTCCAGGGCGGCTCCGCCCTCCTTCGCATCGACCGCAGGAACGCCGTGGCCACCGCCGCCACGAATGCCGCGAGACACGCGAGCAGGATCAGCCGGTCGATGAACGCGTCCGCCTGGAACGCGTTGCGCTCCTCGTTCTCGGCCGCCTGCGCAGCCCGCTCGACGTCCTCGCTGTCGAGCCGCTGCGAGTCCTCGCGATCACGATTGACCTGCTCGACCCGCCGGAACTCCTCGCCCTGTTCGGTCGTGTACCAGTCGATCGTCATCGCGAGCACCAGCGCCAGCGCCGCCAGGAACGCGACGAGGTGCCAGCCGCCGCGCCCCCTCAGCCCGCCCGCGTCGTCCGGCTCGCGCCCCTCGGCCTCGGCCGCGGGCGCGCCGGTGGTCAAGCCGTCCCGCCCTCGGGCGGCGGGATCGTCTCGACGGGCACCTCGATCCGCGCTGCCCGCGGGAAGCGCTCGTCCCGGATGCTCGCGAACGCGCCGGCGACGGTGAGCGCGCAGGCTCCGAGTCCCAGCCACAGCCCGGGCGCGACGGAGACGTCGTCGTCGGGGATGACGAAGCCGTCGAGCGCGAAGTCCGGCAGCGCGAACGCGCGCACGAGCAGCGCGATCAGGGTTAAGAGACCGATCCAAACCGACATCGACGCCATAGCCAGCGAGACCGCGGGCGTGTTGTGCGCCGCGGCCATCACGGCGGCGCCGATGGCGAGCACCGCGAGCAGGGCGATCAGCACGTCGATCACGGAGAACGCCTCCCACGCCGACAGCGACCCCTCGGCGACCATGACGCCCGCCGAGTGCATGGCCTCCACCGGCCGCCGGGACTCGACGTCGTACCAGTCGAGGAACGTCGTCGCGAGCAGCAGCACGCCGCCGATGCCGACGATCCATTCGCCGATGCGTAGCCGGCGGAGGTTCACGCGCGGCAGGGTAGCGCCGTCAGCGCTTCTTCAGGGGCGCGTAGTCGGACATGAGCTTGCGCTCCGAGCCGTCGGCCGCGAAGCGCACCACCACGAGCCCGCCGGGCTCGATGCCGGTCACGACGCCCTCGCCGAGCGTGGCATGCACCACGTCGTCGCCGAGCGAGAACGACGCCCCGCCGCCCTGCACCGGCTCGCGCCGCTGCGGCGTGGCCCCCGCCCCGGTGCCGCTGCGCCCGTAGATGCCGCCGCTCCCGCCGCCGAACCGCGACCCGGCGCCCACGCTCTCGCGCGCGGCCCACGTCTGCTGGTAGCGCTGCGGAGCCTGCGCCTCGCGCTCCACGAGCTCGTCCGGCAGCTCGTCGAGGAAGCGGCTCGGCATGTTCCACTCGCGCCCCCCGTATAGGGAGCGCGTGCGTGCGAAGGTCATGTAGAGCTGCCGCCGCGCCCGCGTGATGCCGACGTAGCAGAGCCGCCGCTCCTCCTCGAGGTCACCCGACTCGACCGCCCGCGAGTGCGGGAAGACGCCGTCCTCGCAGCCGAGGATGAACACGACCGGGAACTCAAGGCCCTTGGCGTTGTGGAGGGTCATGAGCGTGACGACGCCCTCGTCGTCGGTCAGGTTGTCCTGCTCGGAGAAGAGCGCGATCTGCTGGAGGAACTCCTCGACCGACGGCTCCTCCGCCGTGCCGTCGTACTCGCGCGCGACGCTCACCAGCTCCTCGAGGTTCTCGATCCGCCCCTCGGCCTCGATCGTCCGCTCCGCCCGCAGCGCCTCCAGGTAGCCCGTCTCGTCGAGCACCTGCTGGAGCAGGTCGCCGACCGACGCGCTCCCCATCCACTCGCGCAGCCGCTCCATTGTGGACATGAAGCGGCCCACGGCCTTGATCGCGGCCGCGCCCAGGCCGGGAACGGCGGCCGGGTCGAGCGCCACGTCCCAGACGGCCTCGCCCAGCGTGTTCGCCTGGCTCACGATCCGCGCCTGGGTGGTGTTGCCGATCCCGCGCCGCGGCGAGTTGACCACGCGCTCGAACGCAACCACGTCCTGCGGGTTCACGAGCAGCGTGAGGTACGCGATCGCGTCCTTCACCTCGGCTCGCTCGTAGAAGCGCGTGCCGCCGATCACCTGGTAGCTGACGTTGAAGCGCACCAGCATGTCCTCGAGCACGCGCGACTGCGCGTTGGTCCGGTAGAAGACCGCCACCTCGCTGCGCGACCCGCCCTCCTCGACCAGGCGCTCGATCCGGTCGGTCACGTAGCGCGCCTCGGCGTGCTCGTCCTCCAGCTCCGCCACCCGCACCGGCTCGCCCTCGCCCGCGTCGGTCCAGAGCGCCTTGTGCTTGCGGGCGCGGTTGTTGGAGACGACCGCGTTGGCCGCGCTGAGGATGTTCTGCGTCGAGCGGTAGTTCTGCTCGAGCTTGATGACCCGAGCGTCCCGGTAGTCGTCCTCGAAGTCGAGGATGTTGCGGAGGTCGGCCCCGCGGAAGGCGTAGATCGAGTTGTGCGTGACGAGACCCTCCGCCACGAAGTTGTGGGTCCCCTCGACGTTGAGGTCGTAGACCGGGCGCTCTTCCCAGACCCGCTCCACGCTCGTGACGACGTCGTACGACCCGTCCTCGGCGAACATGGCCATCCCGGGCCGCACGGAGGCCGCCGGCATGAATGGCAGCGAGTTGTGCTGCTTGGCCTCGCCCGCCGCCGTACCCAGCCTCGCCTTGCAGCGGACGTTCACCGGGGTCGCCGCCTGGATGCGATTCAGGACGCGAACGCCTGCGTCGAAGTCCTTGAAGGAACTCTCGTAACGCCAGCTCGACGAGCCGCGCCGGGCGGGGCGCACGTTTAGGCCGGCGTCCCTCAGCCGGCGAGCCACCCCGGGATCGCGCCCGCCCATCGCGATCGTGTGCATCGCAGTCCGGCCGCGCCGGTCGGCACACAGCGTCACTGTGACGTTCCGACGCCTGCCCTCGTGCGTCGCCGGGACGTGGTGGGGATGCCCGAAGCTCAGGCCGAGGTCGTCGAGGAGCCACCGCCCGGCATCGCGTGCGTCCGTGCTGCGAAAGACGTCGTCGATAAGTGCTTGGTCGCAAACCAGCCCGTTGACGCTCTTTCCCTTCCGAGCGACGAACGGAAGCGTGGGAATGCCGTACTGGAGCGACAGCTTCATCTCCTCCGCTCGCGCGGCGGCCTCGCTGTCGTGGGTCGATAGGACCCAAGCGGCGTCGGCGTGCTCCTGGACCGATCGCAGATGCACTCCGCTGACGGGCGCCCAGCGACTGTCGGGGCGGCTTCGGCTCGTGCCGAGCCGGAAACCCTTGTCACGGCGCCACATGAGGTAGGTCATGTGCAGCGGGGGCGTGACGGCGCGATGGTAACCGGCGAAGTGAACGTGCTCCGGCGTGCTCACGAGCCGCCGACCCGAGGCCGTGGTGATTGCGATCAGCTCGTCCGCGAGTCGCCGGGTGGTCGCGGTCACCCTCGCCCCGCGAAAGTCTCCACCCCCGTAGGACGACAGGACCTCGTCTCCCTCGACGATCGACTCGATGGGCTTCGTCGTCCCGTCGACCATCGTTACCGGGGTCCCCTCGACGAGACACTGGTCGTCGTCCCCGACGACGCACAGGTTGCGGTGCTCGCTCGCCAGGAGCTGGAGCCAGCGATACTGGGCGCGGTTGGTGTCCTGGTACTCGTCGACGAGCACCATGCGGAACGACTGCTGGTAGCGCTCGCGGACCTCGGGGAAGAGCTGGAGCAGGTCCACGCAGCGGACCAGCAGGTCGTCGAAGTCCATCGCGTTCATCGAGTGGATCCGCTTCTCGTAGAGCTCGTAGACGTCGGCGGCGGTCTGCTCGAAGAACGAGCCGACCTTCTGCCGGTAGCCGTCGGCGTCGAGCAGCGTGTTCTTCGCGTCGGAGATCTGGCGCTTGATCGCGCGCGGCGTGAAGCGCTTGGGGTCCACGTCGAGCGCCTCGATGCAGTGCTTCACGAGCCGCACCGAGTCGGCCTCGTCGTAGATCGTGAACCCGCGCGTGTAGCCCAGCCGCGGCCCCTCGGCGCGCAGCATCCGCGCGCAGGCGGAGTGGAAGGTCATCACCCACATCACCCGCGAGCGGCGTCCCACCAGCATCTCCACGCGCTCGCGCATCTCCTTCGCGGCCTTGTTCGTGAAGGTGATCGCGAGGATCTCGCCCGGCGCCGCGCGGTCGGTCTCCACGGCGTACGCGATCCGGTGCGTGAGCACGCGGGTCTTGCCGCTGCCCGCCCCGGCGAGCACGAGCAGGGGGCCCTCGTCGTAGATCACGGCCTCGCGCTGGGGCTCGTTCAGGTCCTCCAGGAGGCGGTCGCGGGCGGCGGTCGCGGACACTCCGTCGAGGTTAGCCTCAGCCCCCGATGGGACTGTGCGACGAGGTCCGCCGCTCCGCCGCCGCGATCGTGGCGCGCAGCGAGCACGTGCGGATCGACCTCGACCGCCTGCGCGCCATCGAGCCTGGGCCGCCGCCCGTGCTCGACCCGGAGCGCCACTACCTGGAGGGCTCGCGCGAGGAGGTAGCGCTCTACATCCTCACGCTCGACTCGATCAACTTCGGGTCGGGCTGGTTCCCGACGCTCCGCAAGCGGCCGGGCTCGTCCGGCTACTACACGGTCGCCTGGGCGCTGGCCGACCGCTTCCGAGCGCACGGGCCGTGGAGCCCCGATGAGCTGCGCGCTCTCTCCCCCGCCGCCGTCGCGGACACGCTGGGCCAGGACCGCGACCACGAGCTGATGGCCCTCTACGCGCGGGCCCTGAACGACCTCGGCGCCTGGCTCGGGGAGCGCGCGGCGCTGGACGTGATCGGCGACTCCGCCGAGGATCTCGCCGAGGAGCTCGCCGCCGGGATGCCGTTCTTCGACGACCGCGGCTTCTGGAAGCGCGCGCAGATCACGCCGAACGACCTCGCGCTGGCCGGCATCGCCGAGTTCGGCGACATCGACCGGCTCACGATCTTCGCCGACAACCTCGTCCCCCACGTCCTGCGCATGGACGGCGTGCTCCGCTACGACGACGCGCTCGCCACCCGGATCGACGCCGGGGAGCTGCTCGAGCCCGGCGGCGCCGAGCGCGAGATACGCGCGGCCGCCCTCCACGCCTGCGAGCTGATCGCCGCCGAGCTCGGCGTGGCGCCGCGAAACCTCGACGTGATGCTCTGGAACCGGGGCCAGGAGCCGCGCTACAAGGCCGTCCCGCGCCACCGAACGCGGACCGTCTTCTACTAGCGCAACCCTCGGCCGGCGGGCGGGTTAGCGCTCGCATGAAGAAGACGATCGCCATCGCGGCCACCGCCGCCCTCGCCGCTGGCGGCGTGGGTGCCGTCGCCGCCACCAAGACGAAGGACGCGACCAGCCGCTGTGTCGTGAACGGTGCGGAGACGGTGACCGCGAACAACGACCTGCGCGTGTACGCGCTCGACAAGGGGTTCAAGGACGACTCGTCCGCCACCGGGCTGTACGCGTGCCGCTACTCCACCGGCAAGCGCGTCTCGCTGGGCACCGCCTACGTGTCGAACGACGACGAGGGCGGCTCCGGCCCGATCCGCTACATCCGCGACATAAGCCTCTCCGAGGACCTGAACGACGGCAGCGCGCCCGCGGTCGCATTCGTGGACACGAACTGCGTCAAGAACCCGTGTAAGTCCGAGGTCGTAGTCAAGTCCATGGTCACCGGCAAGACGACGCGCCGGTTCAAGGCCGGCAGCCCGTTCGACTATCTCGAGCTGTCGTTCCCCACCGACCAGGACGGGCTCGCGATCGCGTGGCTCGAGACCTCGGCCGGCGGCACCTGCGAGCAGGGCTGCCGGGTTCACCTGATCAAGGAGTCCGGCGACAAGGTGCTCGACGAGGGCACCGACATCGACGCGGACACATTCGGGGCGCTGGCGAACGACCATCCGGGCGTGATCCACTCGCTCGGGACGAACGAGTTCGTCTGGAAGCGCGGCGCCACCGTGAAGATCGCCAGCTTCAACGACTAGAGGCGCGTGCG
>DASVPL010000194.1:0-17462 GCA_036382905.1 Thermoleophilaceae bacterium
GCGCCTCCGTCAGGCGGTCGAGCGCGGGCTCGGCCACGACGCCCGCGATCACCGCGCCGCCGTCCGCGCGCACGGCCGCCACGCTCACGGCCCAGTCCGGGCGACCGTAGAGGTAGTTGGTGGTCCCGTCGATCGGGTCGACCATCCACTCGACGCCGCTCTCGCCCCGCGTCGAGCCGCCCTCCTCGCCGACCACACCGTCGCCGGGGCGGTGGCGCGACAGCACGGCGCGGATCGCGTCCTCGGCGTCCCGGTCGGCCTGGCTCACGAGGTCGTCGGAGGCGGCCTTCTCCCCGACCGACAGGCGGTCGAGGTCGTGCCACCAGCTCATCGCGGCCGCCGCGCCGGCGCCGGCTGCCTCGCGCGCGACTTCGAGCAGGTGCGTCAGGTCACCGGCCGCGGCGGGGTGGGTCATCGATGTGACGATTGCAGGGCTCCCTGTCGCGGCGTGCGGCGGGGCGAGCCGGCGGCCGCGCGCGCGGCCAGGCGCCCGCGCAGCCCCCGCCCGACCGTGGTGAGGCTCTGACCGCTGAAGAACGCATGGCTCCCCAGCACCGCGAGCCACGGAAGCGCGGCCAGCAGCGGGCGCTCGGTCCCCGCGAGCGCGAGCACCGCGGCCAGCGCCGCGGCGCCCGCCGCCACGGACGCCCAGCGCCAACCGGCGGGCGCCGCGACGGCGCCAAGAGCGAGCAGCAGGCCGGCGGCCGGCGCCAGGAGGTCGCCGCTCGAGTCCACGAGCAGCCGGCCGGTGAGCGCGGCCGCGGCGCCCGCGACGAGTATCGCGACGTTCCACGGCGCCGCGCGCGGTGTGGGCTCGCTCAGTGCGGCCCAATCGCGCAGGGGCACCGGCGCCCTCCCCGCGGGTCCCGCCGGCACGCGGGCGGGCAGCCAGCGCACGAGCGCGAGGAGGTGCTCGCGCGCCTGCCCGGCGTGCGCCCGCCAGACCACCCAGGGCCCGTCGAGCCGCGCGAACGCCAGCGCCTCGACCGCCCAGCGCGCGGTGACGAACGCCACGCCGAACGCCCACATGGTCACCACCGCGGCGACCAGCAGCGCGGGCTCGCCCGTGAGGTCGACCGCGAGGGCGAGCCCGCCCACGCCGCGGACCGCGTACCCGCCGCCGACCGCGATCCACAGCGCGACGAGGGTCGGTCGCAGCGGCGGGGGAACGGCATCGGTCCGGCCGGTGGCCGCCGCGCGCAGCGACTCGTACACGCCCGCCACCGCGAATACCGCCACGCCGAGCACCAGCAGCACGCCGCCGGCATCGAGGCCGGAGATGCCGACGGCGACGGCCGCCGCGATCGCGAGCCGTGCCACGCCGGCGAGGGCACTGGCCGCGATGTGCGGCCGCGCGCGCTCGACCGGCCCGGGGAGGCGCCCGCGGCTCGCCGCGTCGGGATGAGCCTGGTCGGCGGCGAAGCCGCGGATGTCGTTCCACTGGTAGCGCGCCTGGTAGATCAGCAGCTCGAGGCACGCCCAGACGACCGCCGCGCGCAGCAACTCGTGCGCCGACGCGCCGCCATCGCAGAGCACGCCGAGGCCGAAGGCGGCCGGGAGGATCCACGCCTTGCCGAGGTCCTTCGGACGCGGCAGGAGCAGGTAGCTCGGCAGCGACCGGCCGGGGGCCGAGTCGCTCACGCGGACGCCCCGGCTGCGTCGCGGCGCTCGCTCAGCCGCGGGCGCGGCATGAGCAGCCGCTCGAGCTCGACCCACGAGGACACAACCGCCGCCGCTCCGGCCTCGGCCAGCGCCGCCCGGCGCGCCGCGCGCTCGTCGCCGGGGACGAACATGACGTTCCCGACCGTGGGGATCCCGGCGGCGAGCGCGGAGCGGGCGCCGGGAACCGAGTCCTCGACCGCGAGCGCGCGCCGCGCGGGCACGCCGAGCTCCGCCAGCGCGTGCGCGTAGATCGCAGGATCCGGCTTGCTCCTGGGGACCGGCAGCGAGTCCTCGGCGCTGAAGCGCCGCCCGGGCGGCAGCAGCTCCGCCAGCCCGGTCGCCTCGAAGCAGGCGGCGAGACGCGCGAGCGCGCTCGAGCTGACCGCCGCGAGCTCGAGGTCGCGTGCCAGCCGTTCGAGCGGGCGGGTCACGGACCGGTTCGGCTTCAGCACGCGTGCGAGATGAGCGGTCACCGCGCGGGCCTCCTCCTCGACCCAGTGCTCGAGCTCGTGGGACGGGAGTGGCCGCCCCGCGGCGACCGCCAGGTCCCCAGCCGTGCTGCGGAAGTTCAGCCCAGTGGTCCTGAGGCGCAGGTCGACCGGGTCGAACCGCACCGTGGAGCCGATCGCCTCCATCATCCGGTTCGTCACCACGGCCGACGCCTCGAACGCCGGCTCCTCGGATGGGAACAGGTTGCCGTCCGCGTCGCACAGCAGCACCTGCACGGCCGCCGGCTCGAGCGGGAGGTTGCCCATCAGGCCGCCCTGGCCGCTCGCGCGTCGAGGTGTCCGGCGACGGCGGCGTGCACGCCGTCGCGGTCGAGGGTCATGAGGTCGCGCCGGACCGCCGCCACGAAGCTCGCGTTCTGGCCCAGGTCGCCGAAGAGGTCGCGGCGGGCGAGCAGCGGCCGGGGGTCGCTCCCGCCCGCCCGTGCGAGCGGCTGGAGCTGGTCCACCAGCGCGTCCTTGACCTCGATGCGCTGCCCGGCGCAGTCGCTGCCGCGCAGGTAGCGCAGCCAGGCGGCGACCGCGAGCGTGAGCAGCGGGTGCGACCGTCCGCGCTTCTGCGAGTCGGCGATCGAGGGCAGCAGGTAGGCCGGCATCTTCGTGGATCCGCGGCCGCAGAGCCGCGCGAGCGGGTCGCCGATCATCGGGTTCGCGAAGCGTTGCAGCAGGGTGCTCTGGTACTCGTCGCGATCGACGCCGGGGGTGGCCGGCAGCAGCGGCGCCACCTCCCTGGCCATGAGGTCGGTCACGTATGCCTCGAGCAGGGGGTCGGCCATGGCGTCGTCGGTCCGGACGTGCCCCGCGAGCGAGCCGAGGTAGCCCAGGGCCGAGTGCGAGGCGTTCAGGAGCCGCGTCTTCATCAACTGGTACGGGGCCACGTCGCTCACGAACTGCACGCCGGCCTCCTCGAGCGGCGGGCGCACGTCGCAGAACTCGTCCTCGAGGATCCACTGCCGGAACGGCTCCGTCACCACCGGCCAGCGGTCGTCGACCCCGAACTCGCGGCGGATCGCGGCGCGGTCGGCGGCGGTCGTCTCCGGAGTGATGCGGTCGACCATGCTGCTCGGGCACGCGACCCGGGTCTCGATCCAGCGCCCCAGCAGCTCGTCGCGCATCGTGCCGAAGCCCACCAGCGCCGCACGGGTCACGTCGCCGTTCTTGGGGATGTTGTCGCAGGACACGACCGAGAAGGGTGGAACTCCCGCCGCGCGCCGCCGCGCGAGCGCCTCGACGATGTAGCCGATCGGAGTCGTCGGCCGCGAGGGGTTGGCCAGGTCGGCGCGGATGGCCTCGCCGTCGGCGTCGAGCTCGCCGGTGGCGGCGTCCACGTGGTAGCCGTCGCCGGTCACGGTGAGCATCACCACGCGAGTCCGGCTGTCCGTGAGCGCGCCGAACACCGCCTCGGGGTCCGCCGGTCCGAAGAGGTAGCGCGGCATGGAGCCGACGACGCGCGCGCTGCTGGCGCCCTCGTCGCGCTCCACGACGGTGTAGAGGCAGTCCTGGGGCGCGAGCGCGTCCTGCATGTGCGGCCGGCGCATGCCCACGCCGACGATGCCCCAGTCCATCGTCACGCCGTCCTGTGCGAGGTCGTCGAAGTAGGTCGCCTGGTGCGCGCGGTGAAAGCCGCCGACGCCGAGGTGCACGACCCCGGGCCTGAGCGCGCGGCGGTCGTAGGTCGGCACGCGGACACGGGCGCCGTGGGCGTGGAGCGTGCTTGCGGCCAGCGGTCGGGCATTCGGCACGGCTCAGTCCCCTCTCGGTTCGGTTCCTCGTACTGGAGGTCCGCCGGGCAGTCCTGAGGAGCTGCGTCGTCCCGTCCTGTCTCATGTCCCCGGTCGCCCCGTCCGGCGAGGTCGAGGGGGGCGATCGGAACGTTGCCCGCGCGCGGCCCGCCCCAAACAGGGCCACCGCCACCGGATGTCTCAGGCGGGCCTCCGGGCGGCCCGCGCGCTCAGGGGTAGAAGCGCGCCTTCGCGGCCTTCGCGACCGGCCGCGGCAGCTTGCCAAGCACGTTCAGCGCGTGCGGCATCGCGCGCAGCCTCAGCCCGCTGTACACGCTCGGGACCACGGCCTCGACGAGATGCGGACCGGGCTCCGCGACGGCCTGCTCCAGAGCGGTCACGAGCTCCTCGCCGGTCTCCGTTCGCACGGCCGGCACACCGAGGCCGTTTGCGATCCGCACGAAGTCGAGGTCCGGCCCGGCGAGGTCGAGCTGAGACTTCGCCCGCGGTCCCGGCCGCTCCGCCCCGACCCGCTCGAGCTCGATGTTGAGGATCGCGTAGGAGCGGTTGTTGAAGATCACCACGGTCACGTCGAGCTCCTCGCGCGCCATCGTCCAGAGGGACTGGATCGTGTACATGGCGGACCCCTCGCCCTCCAGCGCGAACACCGGACGGCCGGGGCACGCGATCGCCGCGCCGAGTGCGACCGGGAGGCCCTGCCCGATCGCTCCGCCGGTCAGCGCCAGCAGGTCGTGGGGCGGCGCGCCGGCCGTGTGGGTGGCGAGCGTGACCCCCGAGGTCTGCGACTCGTCGGAGACGATCGCTCCCTCCGGAAGCACCGCGCCGATCGCCTGGCAGACCTTGTCCGCGTCGAGCTGCCCGGTCGGGCGCGCCGGCCGCGACGCCGCCTGGCGCACCGGCTCGGCGGCGCCGGCCCCGAGCGCGTCGACGAGCGCCTCGAGGCCGCCCAGCGCGTCCTGGTCGGATGCCGCGAGCTCGTGCACCTCGCACCCGTCCGGAACCAGGTAGCTCTTCTTCCCGGGGTAGGCGAAGAAGGACACGGGCGCCTTCGCGTCCACGAGGATCAGGTGCTTCAGGCCGGCGAGCTGGACCGACGCCAGCTCGGCCAGGTACGCCACGCGCTCGATCGGGGGGATGCCCGCGCCGCGCTGCAAGCGGGTCGGGAAGACCTCGGCGAGCAGCTTGGCGCCCGTGGCCGCGGCCACCCGTCCGGCCGCGACGAGCGCGGGCTCGCGCAGCGCCCGGCCGCCCAGCAGGATCGCGGTGTCCTCGCCGCCGCGCAGCGCGCTCACCGCCTCCTCGACCACCTCGGCGGGCGCCACGGGCGGAGCGGCGGGGGCCGCCGCCGGGGCGGGCTCGCCGCCCTCCGACCACGACACGTCGGCGGGCAGGATCAGCGTGGCCACCTGCCCCGGCGGGCCCTTGGCCACCGCGATCGCCTCGGCGGCGTCGCGCCCCAGCTCGGCCGTGCTCCGCGACGTCCGGACCCAGCTCGACACGTTGCGCGCCACTGTCTCGATGTCCGACTGGAGCTGCGCGTCGTACTGCGTGTGGTGGGTCGCGTGGTCGCCGACGATGTTGACGATCGGCACCCTCCCCGTGCGCGCGTTGTGGAGGTTCGCCAGGCCGTTGCCGAGGCCGGAGCCGAGGTGCAGCAGCGTGGCCGCGGGAGTGCCCGCCATGCGTGAGTAGCCGTCGGCGGCGCCGGTCGCGACACCCTCGAACAGCGCCAGCACGGCCCGCATCTCGGGCACCGAGTCGAGCGCCGCGACGAAGTGCATCTCGGAGGTGCCCGGGTTGGTGAAGCACGTGGTCACGCCGCCGTCGACCAGAGTCCCCAGGAGTGCCCGCGCGCCGTTGGTCACGCCGGGAGTGTCGCACCGCCCTCGACGACGTGCCGCGCGGGTTGTTCGCGCTCCGTCCGGCGGAATCGTGAGCATCGACGGATGCCGACCACGACCCCTCTGCCTCCCCGCCTAGACTGGCGCCGTGAGCCTCCAAGAGCTGCGTAGCCCCAGCGCGACCGACCAGCCGGAACCGGGCGACCAGCCGCTGGGCGTGCTGCCCGCGCAGGGTCTGCGCGGCGCCATCGACAAGGGCTGGATCTCCGGCGGCGATTACGCGATCCGGCCGGCCAGCGTCCAGCCCGCCAGCCTCGACCTGCGCCTGGGCGACCGCGCCTGGCCGCTGCGGTGCAGCTTCCTCCCGGATCCCAAGTCCACGGTCATGTCGCGGCTCCACGACCTGGCTCTGGAGGAGATCGACATCAGCAAGGGCGCGACCCTGGAGCGCGACCGTGCCTACCTGATCCCGCTGGTAGAGGAGCTCGCGCTTCCCGGCGAGGTCCGCGCGAAGGCCAACCCGAAGAGCTCGACCGGCCGCCTGGACGTGTTCACGCGGGTGATCACCGACGGCAACCACCGCTTCGACGAGATCCCGAAGGGCTACAGGGGCAAGCTGTTCCTGGAGGTCGTGCCGAGGTCGTTCGCGGTCAAGGTCGAGAAGCTGCTGAGCCTCAACCAGCTCCGGTTGGCGGTCGGCGATCCGCGGGTGCGCGACGACGACCTGCGAAGGGCCCACCAGGAGTTCCCGCTGCTCTACGTGGGCGAGCGCAAGGTGCCCGACGAGGACCTGGCGGTCTCGGACGGGCTGTTCCTCAGCGTCGATCTCAGCGGTCCGCCCGACAGGATCGTCGGCTACCGCGCGAAGAAGAACAGCCACCGGATCGACCTGTCGCAGATCCGGCACTACCGCTGGCGCGACTACTGGGAGCCGGTCTACCCCGAGCGCGGGGGCCGGATCGTGCTGGAGCCGGAGATCTTCTACCTGCTGCTGTCCTCCGAGCGCGTCTGCGTGCCGCCCGAGTACGCCGCCGAGATGATGGCCTACGACCCCACCGCCGGCGAGCTGCGCACGCACTACGCGGGGTTCTTCGACCCCGGCTTCGGCTACGAGGACACCGGCGGGAAGTTCGGTTCGCGCGCCGCGCTCGAGGTGCGGGCGCGCGACGTGGCGTTCATGGTCGAGCACGGCCAGCCCATCTGCAAGCTCGCGTTCGAGCGCATGCTGGAGCCGCCGGACGAGCACTACGGCTCCGCGGTCGGCTCGAACTACCAGGGCCAGGAGACGATGCTGAGCAAGCACTTCGTCGAGCAGGGCCTCGGGCGCGCGCAGGCCGGCGCCGGTGCCGCGGAGGTCGACGCCGCCACCAACCCGCTGTTCGAGTAGCCGCATGGCGCTCTGGCTCGTCATCGCCGTCGCCGTGCTGCTCGTGGTCGGTGTCGCCCTGATCTACAACAGCCTCGTCGCCAAGCGCAACCGAGCGGAGAACGCCTGGGCGCAGGTCGACGTGCAGCTGCGCCGCCGCCACGACCTGATCCCCAACCTGGTCGAGACGGTCAAGGGCTACGCGGCGCACGAGAAGGGCACGTTCGAGGCGGTCACCGAGACGCGCGCCGCCGCGCAGCAGGCGCAGGGGCCGGCCGCGCAGGCGCAGGCGGAGACTGCTCTGTCGGGTGCGCTCGGCCGCCTGATGGCCGTCGCGGAGAACTACCCCGCGCTGCGCGCCACCGAGAACTTCCAGCAGCTCCAGGGCGAGCTGGGCAGCACCGAGAACAGGATCGCGGTAGCCCGGCAGGTCTACAACGACACCGTCCTGACCCTCAACAACGCCTGCCAGCAGGTGCCGACGAACATCGTCGCGAACGCGTTCGGGTTCCGGCTGCGCGAGTACTTCACGGTCGACGCGGGCGATCCCGCGCGCGATCCGGTCTCGGTGGGATTCTGATGCGGCGGGCGCCGGCCGCGCTGGCGGCGGCGCTCCTCGTCCTCCTGCTCGCCGCCGCCCCGGCCGGGGCGAAGTCGTTCGCCCTCTCGGACGCCGACGTGGACGTGCGCGTCGCACCCGACGGCGGGATCGTGGTGCGCGAGTCGATCACCTTCGACTACGCCGGCTCGTTCAGCGGCGCCTTCCGCGACATCCCGCTGCGCAAGGGCGAGTCCATCGACCGGGTCTCGGTCGCGGAGCGCGGCGAGCGCTACAAGCCGGGCGGGTCGCTCACGCTCGGCACCGGCGGCCCGGCGTCCCAGTTCGGCTCCGGCGTGGTCGACGGCAAGCAGCGGATTGTCTGGCGCTTCCGGGCCCTCGACGAGCGGCGGACGTACACGATCCGCTACCGGATCTCGGGCCTCGCGCTGGCCTACGACGACGTGGTCGACGTGAACCTCCAGGTCTGGGGGAGCACATGGGAGACCGGGCTGGCGCGGCTGCGGGCGACGATGGCCGCGCCGCGGGAGGTGACCGCGCGCAACGCGCGCGTCTTCGGCCACCCGGTCACGGTGCCCGGGGACACCGCCTTCGGCGGCGGCGCGGCCCACCTGCGCGCGCTCGACGTGCCCAAGCAGCAGTTCGTGGAGATGCGGCTGCTGTTCCCGCGCTCGATGCTGACCTCCACCAAGCGCGCGAAGGTGGCCCGCGGTGAGGCGCGCACGCGGATCCTCGCCGCCGAGCGCGCCGACGCGGCCGACTACGAGCACAACCGCCGCAAGATCGACGACGCCGTCGATCACCTCCCGGCCAACCTGCTGCTCCTGCTGTTCCTGGGCGTCGCCCCGGCCGCCGCGATCCTCGCGCTCGTGTGGCTCGTGCTCTCCCGCGAGCGCCGCGCCGCGGACTACGACCGTGAGTACGAGCAGGAGCCGCCGTCCGACGACCCGCCGGCGCTGATCGCGCCGCTGCTGCGTCAGTCCACGAAGCCCGGCGGCGAGGAGTTCACCGCCACGCTGTTCGACCTGATCCGGCGCGGCTACCTGACCACCGAGCCGACCACCACCGAGAAGTGGAGCTGGGGCGCGCTCGGCAAGCGCGAGGGGCCCGACCTGCTGCTCTCGCGCAAGGGCGCCACCGGCGACGCCGCGCCGCTCGAAAAGGGCGTAGCGAAGATCCTCGAGCGGGCGCTCGGCAACGGGCCGCTCCCGCTCTCCGAGCTGTCCGAGAAGATCAAGGGCAACCGCGAGGCGAACGCCAACAGCTACAGCTCGTGGCAGGAGAAGATCGGCAAGGAGTTCGGCCGCCGCCACTGGTACGACGACCGCGCCGCGAAGGTGATCGGTGCCGCGGCCGCTGCGATGGGGCTCGCCGCGATCGCGCTGATCGCGATCGGCGTCGTAGGGATCGACTCGCGCTTCGTTCGCTGGGGCGAGGTCGTGCAGATCGCGCTGGGGGTGGCGGCGGCGATCAACGCGGTCGTGCTCGTCGTCTCGCTGCGCAACGAGCGGCTGCGCCGGCGCTGGACCCCCGCGGCCGCGCTCGAGGCGGCGCGCTGGGCCGCGTTCCGCCGCTACCTGCGCGACTTCCCCCGGCTCCAGGAGGCGCCGCCGGAGTCGGTCGCGCTGTGGGAGCGCCTGCTGGTCTACGGCATCGCCTTCGGCCTGGCCGATCGCGTACTCCAGGCGGCGAAGATCGCCGCGCCGGAGGCGCTGGCGCAGAGCGGCATCTACGCACCCGGCTACTACGCCGGCGGCGAGACCTTCTACTCGGGCTCGAGCATCTCCAGCGTGTCGAGCGGCTTCTCGAGCGCCCTGGCGCCGCCGTCGAGCGGGTCCGACGGCGGTGGGGGCGGCTTTTCGGGCGGGGGTGGAGGCGGGGGCGGAGGAGGAGGCGGCGGCGCCTGGTGAGCCCGCTCCGCGAGATCAACGGCGTTCGGCTGCTGGTCGAGGAGTCGGGTAGTGGGCCCGCGCTCGTCCTCGTGCACGGGAGCTGGGACGACCGGCGCTCGTGGGGGCGGATCGAGAACGAGCTGAGTCGCCGCTACCGGGTGGTGAGCTACGACCGCCGCGGCCACACGGGCAGCGATGACGGCTACCCGGCGGGGACGCGCCGGACCGACGAGGACGATCTCGCGGAGATCATCGAGGCGCTGGGGCTCGCACCCGCGCACGTGGTCGCGAGCTCCTTTGGCGGCTCGATCTCGCTCGGCCTGGCCGCGCGCAGGCCGGAGCTCGTGCAGACCGTCTGCGCGCACGAGCCGCCGCTGCTGTCAATCGCGGCCGACGACCCCGAGGTCGCGCGCGTGTTCGAGACCATGCGCTCGCTCCTCGAGCTGATCGATCGCGGCGAGCGCGAGGCCGCCGCGCGCGGCTTCGCGGACGACATCGCCCTCGGGCGCGGCAGCTGGGCGATGATCCCGACCGACGTGCGTGCGTCGATGGTGGCGAACGCCGAGACGGCCGCCGGTGAGGTCCGCGACCCCGAGTGGGCGCAGCTCGACCTGGACGGGCTGAGCCGCGCCGGGGTGCCGCTCCTCGTCACTCAGGGCAATACGAGCCCGCTGTTCTTCAGGCGGATCATCGAGCGGCTCGCGGCGGCGGTCGAGGGCGCGGAGGTCAGGACGCTGCCGGGCGCCGGCCACCTCCCGCACCTCACCCACCCGGCGGAGTACGTGGCCGCCGTCAGGGGCTTCATCGAGCGCTCGGCTTGAGACCGCGGCCCTCGTAGAGCGCCGAGCGGTCGAGCCCGGCCACCGAGTTCTGACCGGTGAGCCCGAGCGCGGTGTCGATGTCGGCCCGCATGCCCTCGATCACGTGTCGCACGCCGGCCTGGCCGCGGGCCGCCACTGCCCACGCCCAGGGCCGGCCGATGAGCACGGCGCGCGCCCCCAGCGCGACCATCTTCACCACGTCGAGGCCCGTGCGCACCCCGCCGTCGACGAGCACCTCGACCTCGTCGCCGATCGCGTCCACCACGTCGGGCAGCGCGCGTGCCGTGGAGGGCACCGAGTCGAGCTGGCGCCCGCCGTGGTTCGACACCACGACCCCGTCCACGCCCGCGTCGGCGGCCCGGCGCGCGTCCTCGGGGTCGAGCACGCCCTTCACGACCAGGCGGCCGTTCCAGTGCTCGCGCACCCAGGCGATGTCGTCCCAGGTCACGCTCGGGTCGAACTGCTCGTCGACCCACTGCTTGAAGTCGGCCGGTGTGCTGGCGTCCGGCACGGCATTCTCGAGGTTGCCGAACGTGAGCGGCTTGCCGCCGACCGCCACCTCCCGCAGCCAGCGGGGATGCGAGACGAGGTCGAGGCCGCGCCGCGCCTTCGCCCACGCGGTGTGCTCGCCGACCATCGCGTTGCGCGTGTCGCGGTGGCGCGCACCGACCACGGCGAGGTCGATCGTCAGCATCAGGACCGGCGAGCCGACCGCCTGAGCGCGCGCCATTAGGTCCTGCGCGTAGCCGCGGTCGCGCATCACGTAGAGCTGGAACCACGGCGGCGCGGTCGTCGCCCCGGCCACCTCCTCGATGCTGCAGATCGAGACGGTCGACTCGACGAACGGCACGCCCGCGGCCTCGGCCGCGCGCGCGGCCAGCACCTCGGCGCGCGGCGCGCACATCCCGGCGAGCCCCACCGGGGCCAGGACGATCGGCAGCGCGAGCTGCTGACCGAGCACCTCGACGGCCTGCTCGCGGACGCTCACGTCGCGCATGACCACCTGCCGCAGCAGGACCCGGCCGAGGTCGGACACGTTCGCGCGCATCGTGGACTCGTCGTAGGCGCCCCCGTCGACGTAGTCGAAGAGCTGCCGCGGCAGCCGCCGCCGCGCCAGCTCGCGGTAGTCGGCGGCGGTCGCGGGGGCGACGCCGAGCGGGCGATCGGCTCTGTAGCGGGTCATGCCGCGGATGTTCCCAAAACGGCGGCTGGCTGAGCAGCCGCACCCGCCGGCCGCACGAGCGCAGGAGCGCCAAGCCGCCGCCGGCGGCCCTCGCCGTCTTGACAGCACGGCGCTTCGATCAGAGGGTGGATCCGCTCGCAACGGAAGGGATTCGGATGATCAAGGCAGGTACGCGCCGCGCGATCGCGGCGTCGATCGCAGTCGTGGCCGCGGCCGCCGTGCCGGCGCCGGCGCTGGCCGCCGAGGCGCACGTCGAGACGATCGACGGCGTGAAGGTGATCGTGTTCAACGCCGCTCCGGGCGAGCTCCAGAGCGTGCTCGTGGACCGCGACCCCGGCTTCACGAACGACCAGTACCAGCTCGAGGACCAGAACAACAAGGTGAGCGCCGGCACGGGCTGCGCGAACCCGCCGCGCACGCCGTTCGCCGGCGTCGAGGAGAAGATCGTCCGCTGCGACGCGAGCGCCACGACGATCCGCGTGAACCTCGCCGACGGGCGCGACAGCGTGCGCTTCGGCGACCTCAGCGGCCACCTGATCACCGACGTGGTCGACGGCGGCGACGGCGACGACAGCCTCGACACCTCCAACGGCAGCGGCCTGATCATGGGCGGCCCGGGCGACGACACCATCGACGCCAACGCCGGCGACGACGAGGTCATCGGCGGCGACGACGACGACACGATCGTGGGCGGCCCCGGCTCGGACACCATCAGCGGCGACGCCGGGGACGACAAGATCCGCGGCCACGCGACGCCCGACACGCACGAGATCGGCAAGGTGACCGACTTCCGCGCCGGCGACGTGAACAAACTCGCCGGCGGGCCCGGCAACGACACGATCGTCGGCGACAACGGGACCGACGAGCTGACGGGCGACACGGGCAACGACAACCTCAACGGCGCCGGCGCGGCGGACCTGCTCGACGGCGGGGCCGGCAACGACACCATCGACGAGGGCGACACGCCCGGCGACCCCAACGGTGGCGGCCCGGCGGGCCCGCTCGCGCCGGACACGGTCCGCGGCGGCTCGGGGACCGACACCGCCACCTACTGCACGCGCCACTACTCGGACTCCGAGGCGCGCAAGCACACGCTCACGATCACGCTCGACGACAAGGCCAACGACGGCGAGAAGGGCGAGAAGGACCAGATCGGCTCGAAGGGCGACGTCGAGAACGTGCTCGGCGGCGGCGTGACGAACGACAGGATCACCGGCAACTCTCGGGCCAACGAGCTGATCGGCGACTGCCTGAGCACGTTCACCTCATCGGGCGACAACAAGCTCTACGGCGCAGGCGGCAACGACAAGCTCGTCGGCTCGAGCGGTCGCGACCTGCTGAACGGCGGCAAGGGAGCGGACCGCTTCCTCGGCAACGAGGACGCCGACACGATCCAGGCCAAGGACGGCGCGCGCGACAAGTCGATCAACTGCGACGGGCTCGGGGCGAAGTCGAGCAAGGACAGCGCGACGGTGGACCGCTCGGACCCGACCCCGTTCAACTGCGACAAGCTGCGCCGCTGAACGGGGAGCTAGCCGCGCGCGGGGAGGTCCAGCGTGTCCTCCTCTGGCACGCCCTCGGCTAGCTGCTTCTCGCGCTCGATCTCGGCGTTGACCTCGGCGCCGAACAGGAGCGCGACGTTGGTGAGCCAGAGCCAGAACAGCAGGATGATCGCGGCGGCGAACGAGCCGTAGGTGACGTTGATGGAGCTGAAGTGCCCGATGTACTCGGAGAACGCCGCCGAGGCCGCGATCCAGACGGCCACCCCGGCGGCCGCCCCCGGCGTGAGCCACCGGAACGCGCGCTGCTTGACGTCGGGCGTCACGTAGTAGAGGAACGAGAAGACGAGCATCGCGCTCGCCAGCGCGAGCGGCCAGCGCACCACCATCCAGACCGACGCCGCCGTCGAGCCCGCGAGGTCCTCCGCGGCCTCCGCGCCGACGAAGACCAGCACGAGCGTGGCGAGCACCAGGGCGAAGAGCACGACCGTGGACATCACGTCGGTCAGCTTGCGGCGCAGGAAGCTCCGGCCGTCGCCGGCCTCGAACACCACGTTCATCGCCCGGCGCGCCGCCTCGAGGTAGCCCGTGGTCCCGTACAGGACGGTGAGCGTGCTGATGAGCAGCGCCAGGGCGGCGCTCCCCTTGCTCCGGAGGGCCGCGCGCACCGCGTCGTCGATCGGCGCGAGCGTGGTGGCCGGCACGACGTCGCGCAGGTAGTCGACGATCGAGTCGTAGGTGCCGGGGTACTCGCCGAGCAGGCCCAGCAGCGACACGCCCAGCAGCAGCGTGGGGAACAGCGACATCAGCGCGTAGTACGTCAGCGCCGCCGCGTGGTGGGTGGCCTGGTCGTCGTAGAACGAAAAGAGGACCCGCTTGATGACCGCCCACGCGTCCCGCACGCGGTCAACGTACCGCCGGGGAGCCAAACGGCCCCCCGGCGCCCGTCCCTGGTTATCGGTGCGAGTCGAGCCGGACCGCGCGGCTCACGCCCGTCATGTGGTCGCCGTCGCCGCCGGAGCTGACCTTCACCCGGTACACGCCGTCGCTGTAGACGCGGATGCGCCGCGAGTACGTCGAGCAGGTGTCACCCGCGTCGCGCAGCACCGTGCGCGCGACCGTCCCGTAGCTGCCCGTGCTCGTCCGCCTCTGGATGTAGACGAGGTTGCCGTCGTGCTGCGGGCACGCGGTCCCCGAGAAGGTGACGAGGCTGCCGCGGCGCGGCGTCGAGTCGCTCACCGCGACCTTCACGCGGATCTGCACGAGCACCGTCGCGGCGGTGCTGGTGACCGGCGGGCTCGTCGCCGCGACGACCCGGTAGCGCGTGTTCAGCTTCGGCAGCGGCGCGAACCGGTAGTTGCCCTTGGCGTCCGTGGGCACGGTGGCGTCCTTGACGAACTCGTTGTCGGCGTAGGGGAAGGCGTCGCTCTGGAGATCGACCAAGACGCCGGCGCCGGCGCCGCGCACCGCTCCGGTGATGACGGTCGAGCGACCCCAGACGATCGGGCTGGTGGCGCTGATCGTCACGTCGCTCGCTCCCTGGCCGGGGCTGTGGCCGGGCTTGTGGTCGGCCAGCGCGGCGGATGCGAGCCCCAGGCTCGCGAGCGCGCAGGTCGCGGTGATGGTCTTGATCCTCATGGGTCCCACTTTCAGATTGGTCCTCGCCTCGTATCCCCATAACGGGCACGAGGGCCGAAAGTTGGGTATACCGCGGCCGCGCCGGCCCCGTCTGACGGCGGGTTGGCGCCAGATGCCCCGGGCGGGCGCCGCCCCCGCGTTAGGTTCGGAGGCTGTGAGCCTCCTCTCCGCCGACTCGGAATCCCGTCGATTCCCCGTTTCACAGGCGGAAATCGGTGGCCGGTCGCGAATCCCATCGCGACGACCACTTCACTGAAACCACGAAAGAGAGAACGCATGAAGCGCATCACCCCGCTAATGCTGCTCCTCGTCGCCCTCTCGGTGGCGGCGTGCGGCGGCAAGACCCTCGACACCTCGAACGTCGAGAAGGACATCAAGAAGATCGCCTCGGAGGGCGGCGTCGCGACCGAGGTCAAGTGCCCGGACGAGGTCACGGACGTCAAGAAGGGCAAGACCTACGAGTGCACGATCACCTACGCCGGCAACGAGAAGAACAAGCAGACCGTCGAGATGAAGATCGCCGCCAACGACGAGAGCGAGTTCGCCAACCAGAAGGCCGTGCAGGACGAGGGCCTCATCCGTCAGATCGTGGCGCAGAGCGACGAGGATCCGGCGACGGTGTGCGAGCACCTCGAGGAGTCGATACTCGAGCAGCTCGGCGGCGACGACTGCCCGACGAAGGCCGCGGAGGAGGACGACGGCAAGCCGACGGATATCAAGAGCATCGAGATCCAGGGCGACAGCGCCACGATGGTGACCTCCGAGTCCACCACCACGTTCGAGCGCGACACCGAGGGCGGCTGGATCGTCACCGCGATCGAGTAGAGCGACGTAGCCGCGTTCCGGGGTCGGGCCAGGCGCCGGGCCCCGGGCCGCCGGCAATCACCCGCCTGGGGGGTAGGGACGAGCGCCAACGCGCCGATAACGGTCCCAGCGATGCCGAACCACGACCCGCCCCCCGCGGAGCGCGCCGGGCAGCCGCGGCCGCGGCTGCTGCTGGCCCTCGCTGTCCCGGGGATCGCCGCGTCGCTGGCCGCGTACGCGCTCCTGTGGGGGCAGGCGTACCGCGGCCCGACCGCGCTGGTGCTGCTGTTCGTCGCCGCGATCGTCTACGCGACCTTCCGCGAGAGCGAGCTGCGGATGGGCAGCATCTCGATCTGCGGCAACGTCATCCCGTTCTTCGCCGCCGTCGAGCTGGCGGGGCCGCTGATCGCGGGGATCGCGCTCACCGTCGCGCACGTCGTCCTGGACGTCCGCCGGCGCCGCAGCTTCTGCATCGTCCTCTCGAACGTCCTCTCCCACCTGCTGGTGGCGCTCGCGGCCGCCGGCGCGCTCGCCCTGCTGGACGACCTGCTCACGACGCGGTCCGGCGAGCCGCTGCACCTGCTGGTGCTGATCGTCGCCGGGTTCAGCGCGGACAGCGTGACCTACCTGATGCTCGTCGGGCTCACCTGGGTCGAGACGAACCAGCCGTCGCGTGACGGGATCCTGCGGCCGTACCTCGGCGTGGCTCGCATCGTCGCGCTCGGGATGTGCATGACCGCCGCCGTGGTGTGGGTCCACCAGGAGGGCGGCCTGGCGGCGCTCGCGGTGGCGCTCGTCGCGCTGCCGGTCTTCTACGAGCTGGTGGACCGGATCAACCGGATCGAGAACGAGCTGCGCGTGGAGCGCGACCGCAACGCGCGCTATCTCGCGGTGGCGGGCTCGATGTTCCTGGTGCTCGACCGCGACGGCCGGATCACGCTGATCAACGAGCGCGGCGCCGAGCTGCTCGGGCGGCCGGAGTCCGAGCTCGTCGGCGCCGACTGGTTCGCGCTCACCGCGCCCGCGGACGAGGTGAGCGCTCGGCGCGAGGACTTCGTGCGGCGGCTCGCGCGCGGCGACGCTCCGCCCGGCAGCGAGTCGAGCCTCGCGCTCGGCGACGGCGACGAGCGCATCGTCACCTGGAACACCACGGTCCTCCGCGACGACGACGGCAGCGCCAGCGGCATGCTCGTCTCGAGCGAGGACGTGACCGCACGCCGGCGGGCCGAGGAGCGCGTGGCCTACCTCGCCTACCACGACCAGCTCACCGGGCTCGGCAACCGAGTCGCGTTCGAGCAGCGCCTCGAGCGCACCCTGGCGGGCGCCGACGCCGCCGGTGCGGCGGTGGCGCTCTACTTCCTCGACGTCGACGGCTTCAAGGCGATCAACGACGAGCTCGGCCACGCCGCCGGCGACGGCCTCCTGCGTGAGATCGGTACCCGGCTCGGCGAGGCGGTGCGCGGCGACGACCTGGTGGTCCGCCAGGGCGGCGACGAGTTCCTGCTGCTCAGCCGGATGGCCCGCGACGGGCTCGACACGCGGCTGGAGAACCTGCGTGCACGCGTCGAGGAGGTCTTCGAGCGGCCGTTCGACATCGACGGCCGCGCGCTCGCGATCTCGGTGAGCATCGGCGTGGCCGTCTATCCCGACCACGCGGCCGACGGCGAGGCGCTGATCCGCCGCGCCGACGACGAGATGTACCGCGCCAAGCGCCGCTCCGGGCGCGCGCGCATCGCGCACGCGCCGGGCGCCTGACGCGCGCGTCGTAGCGGGCGCGGGGCCGCGACCTCAGGCGCGGGCTGGCACGGCGCCGCTCAGGCGGAACCGGACGCCGCCGATCTCGACCGACTCGCGCCCGCGGCGCAGCTCGTCGGGCAGCGCGACCGCGACCTCGACGAGTCGCTCGGCGGACTCGCTCGCCGCGCGCTCGAAGGCCACCCATCCGCCGT
>DASVPL010000195.1:0-4588 GCA_036382905.1 Thermoleophilaceae bacterium
ATCCACGTCGCCACGCTCGAGAAGCGCACAAAGCTCGAGATCTACCTGACCGTCGGCCACGGCCGCGGGTACTCGCCGGCCGAGGACAACAAGACGCCCGACCAGCCGATCGGCGTGATTCCGATCGACTCGATCTTCTCGCCGGTCAAGCGCGTGGCGTACAACGTCGAGGCCGCTCGTGTCGGGCAGCGCACCGACTACGACAAGCTGACGCTCGACATCGAGACCGACGGCTCCGTGGCGCCGCAGGCGGCGCTGCGCGAGGCCGCCGAGATCCTCATCAAGAGCCTGGCGATCTTCACCGACGCCGACCGGCTCGAGGCGCTCCAGTCTGCGGGCCTCGGCGGCGGCGGCGCCGACGGCTACGGCGAGGTGGCCGCGGCCGCCGGCCCGGCGGCGGTCGGCTCGGGTCGCTCCCCCGACGGGATGGACGACATCCTGATCGAGGAGCTGGAGCTCGGCGTGCGCTCGTACAACTGCCTGAAGCGCGCCGGCATCCAGACGGTCGGCGACCTGCTCCAGAAGTCGGAGTCGGAGCTGAACGCGATCCCGAACTTCGGTCGCAAGTCGATCGAGGAGGTCATCGAGACGTTGAAGTCCCGGGGCCTCGACCTGCGACCGGGCTAGCCGGCCGCAGCGGCTAGGGTTCTCCGCCGAATGCGCCACCAGCGCACACGCAACAAGCTCTCGAGGAGCGCCTCGCATCGCAAGGCGCTGTTCATGAACCTCTCGCGCGAGGTGTTCAACCATGAGCGCATCAAGACGACCGAGGCGAAGGCCAAGGCCGTCGCGCCGGAGGTCGAGAAGCTGATCACGCTGGCCAAGCGGGGCGACCTGCACGCGCGGCGCCAGGCGCTGTCGGCGCTCGGGCAGGACAAGTTCGTGGTCTACAAGCTGTTCGAGGAGATCGCGCCCCGTTACGCCGAGCGCAACGGCGGCTACACGCGCATCCTCAAGCTCGGCCCGCGTCACTCCGACGCGACCGAGATGGTCTACCTCGAGCTGGTCTAAGCAGACGACTTCCGATCCCCTGGATCGAATGAAGGCCGAGTCCCGCGAGTCGTGGGGCGTCAATCCGTACGCCCCGCTCGCGGACCTGCTGCGCCCCGCCGCGGTCGAGCTCGTCCGCGCGTGCGGGATCGGGCCCGGCATGCGCGTGCTCGACGTGGCGGCCGGCAACGGCAACGCCGCGGTGGAGGCGGTTCGCGCGGGCGCGGAGGCCGTCGCCTCGGACCTCGCGCCGCTTCAGGTCGAGCAGGGGCGCGAGCGCACTCGCGCCGAGGGCCTCGACATCGAGTGGGTGGAGGCCGACGCCGAGGAGCTGCCGTTCGAGGACGGGTCGTTCGACGCGTCGATGTCGGTGTTCGGGGCGATGTTCGCGCCGCGCGTCGATCGCGCCGCCGCCGAGCTGTTCCGGGTCGTGCGCCCGGGCGGCACCGTCGGGATGGCGAACTGGCGCCCGGACGGGTTCCAGGCGCGCTTCTTCGATGTCCTCAACAGGTACCGCGATCCGGACCCGCCCGGCGTCGAGCCGGCGTCGCTCTGGGGCGACGAGGAGCACGTGCGCGAGCGCTTCGGCCCGCATGCGGACGAGGTGCGCGTGGAGCCCCGGATGCTGCCGTGGCAGTGGAGCTCGCTTCAGGAGATGGGGGAGTTCTTCGCCGCAACGCGGCCCGGCGGCAGCGCCGCGGGGATGAGCGAGGAGCGGCGCCAGCAGCTCGCGATCGACGTGCTCGAGCTGGTGCAGGAGCACAACACCGCGGAGGGCGGCGCGGTGTACATCGACTCCGCCTACTCGATCGTCGTCGCCCGCCGCAAGAGCTGACCGCCCGGCTCCTGATCGAGTACGACGGCTCCGGCTTCAGCGGCTGGGCCCGCCAGCCGGGCCACCGGACGGTGCAGGGCGTGCTCGAGGAGGCGCTCGAGCGGGTTCGGCCGGAGCCCGCGGCGCTCACGGTCGCGGGGCGGACCGACACGGGCGTGCACGCGCTCGGACAGGTCGCGAGCCATCCGGGCGAGCCGGCCCTGGCGCGGTCGCTGAACGGCGTGCTGCAGCGCGACGTGCGGGTGGTCGCCAGCGAGCGGGCCCCCGACGGCTTCGACGCGCGCCGCGACGCGCTCTCGCGTACCTACCGCTACCGCGTCCACACCCGCGAGGCCCAGAGCCCGTTCGAGCGCCTGCGATCGCTGCACTGGCCGCAGGCGCTCGACCGCGACGCGCTCGACCGCTGCGCCGCGCTGCTGCCCGGCACGCACGACTTCACGGCGTTCACCCCGACGCAGACCGACCACGTGCGCTTCGAGCGCGACGTGCTGCGTGCGGAGTGGTCCGTCGAGGGGCCGGACATGGTGGCGTTTTGGATCGAGGCCGACTCGTTCATGCGCCACATGGTGCGGATCCTGGTCGGCTCGATGCTCGCGGTCGCGCGTGGCTACCGGCCGCTCGACTGGTTCGAGGGCCTGCTCGCGAGCGCGCCGCGCAGCGAGGCCGGCGACACCGCCCCCGCGCACGGGCTCTACCTCGAGGCCGTTACCTATCCTCAGGACGGCTCGTGAAGGTCCTTCTCACCAACGACGACGGCATCCAGGCCACCGGCCTGAACGCGCTGCGCAGGGCCCTCCTCGAGGTGCCGGGGGTCGAGCTGTCGGTGATCGCCCCGAACGCGAACCGCAGCGCCACCGCGCGCAGCATCACCACCCGCTCGCCGCTGTGGGTCGAGGAGATCGAGTTCGAGGACGGGACCACGGGTTTCGCCACCGACGGCACCCCGGTGGACTGCGTGCGCTTCTCCGTGCTCGGGCTGGTGGACCGCCCGGAGCTGATCGTCTCCGGCATCAACCACGGCACGAACCTGGGCGACGACATCACCTCCTCCGGCACGGTCGCCGCGGCGCTCGAGGGCGTGGTGCTCGGGCTGCCCGCGATCGCGGTCTCCCAGCAGTCCGAGGGCGGCGAGATGGACTTCCGCGCCGGCCTGCGGTTCGACTTCGAGGAGGGCGCGGCATTCGTGGCGCGGCTGGTCGAGGAGCTCGAGTCGGTGCCGGTCCCGGAGGGGACGCTGCTGAACGTGAACGTCCCGGCCGGCGACGCGAAGGGCGCCCGCGTGTGTGGGCTCGGGAGGCGGATCTACCGCGACAAGCTCGAGCTCGTGGAGGAGGAGGACGGCCGCAAGCGCTACCGCATCTACGGCGAGCGCCCCGGCCACCACGAGGAGGAGGGCACCGACTTCGCCGCGCTCTCGGAGGGCCTCATCGCGGTCACCCCGCTGCACTTCGACCTCACCGACCGGGCGGGCATCGAGTCCCTGTCCGGGTTCGACCTCGACGGGCTGATCCGGCCCGCCGCGCAAGAGGTTGAGTAGCGCCGAGGCACGCGCGGCCGAGCTGCGCCGCGTCATCGAGCAGCACAACCACAGCTACTACGTCCTCGACGAGCCGACGGTCGGCGACGACGAGTACGACTCGCTGCTGAACGAGCTGCGCCAGCTCGAGGCCGAGCACCCGGAGCTGCGCACGCCGGACTCGCCGACGCAGCGCGTCGGGGCCAAGCCGCTCGACAAGTTCGAGCCGGTCCGCCACCTCCAGCCGATGCTCTCGCTCGCGAACGCGCGCAACGAGGAGGAGCTGCGCGCGTGGGATGCGCGGGTGCGCAAGCTCGCCGGCGAGGAGGCGCCGGAGATCACCTACGGCACGGAGCCGAAGATCGACGGCCTGGCGATCTCGCTGGTCTACGAGAACGGTCTGTTCGTGCGCGGAGCGACCCGCGGCGACGGCGAGATCGGCGAGGACGTGACGCAGAACCTGCGGACGATCAAGGAGATCCCGCTACGGATCCCGGACGCACCGCCTCTGGTGGAGGTCCGCGGGGAGGTCTATCTACCGCGATCCGCGTTTGCGCGGCTCAATGAGGAAAGGGCCGCGGCCGGAGAGCCGACCTTCGCGAACCCGCGGAACTCCGCCGCCGGCTCGATCCGCCAGCTCGATCCGGCGCTGGCGGCCTCGCGGCCGCTGTCGATGTGGTGCTACGGGATCGGCACTACCGAGGGCCTCTCGTTCGACCGCCACAGCGAGGCGCTCCAGTGGATGCGCGACCGCGGCTTCAAGGTCGCGCCCGACACGAAGGTGCACGCCGACCTCGAGTCGCTCGTGGCCGAGTGCCGGCGCTGGGAGAACGACCGCGAGTCACTCGACTACGAGATCGACGGCGTGGTGGTGAAGGTGGACGAGCTCGACCTCCAGCGCTCGCTCGGCGTGGTCGGCCGCGAGCCGCGCGGGGCGATCGCGTGGAAGTTCGCGCCGATGACCGCCACGACCACTCTGCGCGCGGTGATGTGGAACGTCGGGCGGACCGGGCACATGGTCCCGTTCGCCAACCTCGAGCCGGTGCAGGTGAGCGGCGTGACCGTGAAGCTCGCCACGCTGCACAACGAGGAGGACCTGCGCCGCAAGGACGTGCGCGACGGCGACGAGGTGATCGTGATGCGCGCCGGCGACGTGATCCCGCAGGTGGTCTCGCCGACCGCGAAGGCGCAGCGCTCGAAGAAGCGGAGCGCGCCGCCGGAGCCGCCCGCCGAGTGCCCGGCGTGCG
>DASVPL010000196.1:0-9523 GCA_036382905.1 Thermoleophilaceae bacterium
GCAAGATTCCCCACTGCTGCCTCCCGTAGGAGTCTGGGCCGTGTCTCAGTCCCAGTGTGGCTGATCGTCCTCTCAGACCAGCTACCCATCGCAGCCTTGGTAGGCCGTTACCCCACCAACAAGCTAATGGGCCGCGGGCCCATCCCGATGCGAAGGCCGAAGCTATCTTTCCTCTCACCACTGATGTAATGAGGGTTCATCCGGTATTAGCCCGAGTTTCCTCGGGTTGTCCCGGTCATCGGGGCAGGTTACCCACGTGTTACTCACCCGTTCGCGGCTCTGCCACGGGCCGAAGCCCGCTTCGTCGCTCCACTTGCATGTGTTAAGCACGCCGCCAGCGTTCGTCCTGAGCCAGGATCAAACTCTCCGTAAAGAACTGGCGTGTCACGCGATCGTCCCGAGGGACGACCGGTTTCACTGTCTATATGGAAAGCTGTCATGTCCGTACTGACTGCGGACCCGAGTACACCGTGGGTCCGCTCGGACGTGACGGGGTGATTCTGGACCGCCGCTCCCTCGCCGGCGCCACGAGTGGCACCTTGAAAAGGGACAGCGGGTCGAACCTGGACGCGACTCGATCGAGGCCGAAGCCCCGGTCGGTCGCACACGCTGTTGAGTTTTCAAAGACCGCCGCGCCCTCGAGACGGATGCTCCGCCTCCCATCGGGTGGGGACTCCACCCTGCTGGGCGACCCGCGAGTATAGCGCCGAACCGGGCGGTCAGGCAACCCTTCGCGAGGCCCCCGACGGTCGTGTTCCGGCCAGTCGGGAGGCGGGAGCTTAGCGGGTATCGGCGGGTGCGACCAGCCGCTTGAAACGCCGCTTCCCGAGCTGGATCACGCGTCCGGCCAGCTCGCCGGCGGGGACGTCGAGGCGGCCGCCGTCGACCGGCTCCCCGTCGAGCTTCACGCCCCCGCCCGTGAGCAGCCTGCGCGCCTCCGAGCGGCTGACGCCGAAGGCGGACGCCAGCACCGCCGGCATGTGCAGCGGATCGCCGTCCGGCAGCGGCGCGTCGTCGATCTCGCCGGGCATCTCGCGGGTGACGTGGAGGCGGTCGAAGTGGGCCTCGGCCGCACGCGCCGCCTCCTCGCCGCCGCCGAAGCGGGCCACGAGCTCGCGCGCCAGCTCGCGCTTGGACTCCGCCGGGTGGCGGTCGCGGTCGAGCTCGCGGTCCAGCAGCAGCTCGTAGTAGACCGCCATCGCCTCGTCCGGGACGCTCATCGCCTTGCCGAAGACCTCCTCGGCCGGCTCGGTCACGCCTATGTAATTGCCGGCGGACTTGGCCATGCGCTGCGTGCCGTCGGTCCCCGGGAGGATCGGCATCGTGAGCGCGACCTGCGGCGCCACCCCATATGCCTTCTGGATCTCGCGCGCGAGGAGGAGGTTGAAGGTCTGGTCGGTGCCGCCGAGCTCGACGTCGGAGCGGACCTGAACCGAGTCGTAGCCCTGGAGCAACGGGTAGAGCAGCTCGAGGATCGAGATCGGGACGCCGGAGGAGTAGCGCTTGGCGAAGTCGTCGCGCTCGAGGAGCTGGGCGACGGTGGCCGTGCGCGCGAGCCGGAACAGCTCCTCCATCGACATGTCGAGCCACTCGCCGTTGCGGCGCACCTCGGTGCGATCGGGGTCGAGCACCTTGAAGGCCTGCTCCTGGAAGGTCTGCGCGTTGCGGTCGATGTCCTCGGGGTCGAGCACCGGCCGCAGGGCCGAGCGGCCGCTGGGGTCGCCCACGCGCGCCGTGTAGTCGCCGACGATCAGTACCACGACGTGTCCGAGGTCCTGGAACTCGCGCAGCTTGCGCAGCACGACGGTGTGTCCGAGGTGGATGTCGGGCGCCGTCGGGTCGATGCCGAGCTTCACGCGCAGCGGGCGGCCCTCGGCCAGCTTGCGCTCGAGCTCCCCCGCGGGCAGCGCGTCGACCGCGTTTCGGAGCAGGAAAGCGGCTGGGTCGGTCACGGCGCCGATGCTAGTGTCGCGGCATCGCCGCAGGCACTCCGGGTGCCCTCCCGGACCGCTGCTGGCCTGAGGGAATGCAGGAATCGCCGCCGATACCGCTGCGACCGCCACGCCGACGTCGCGTGGATGCCGACGACCCCGCGGGCACCGAGCACCCCCCCAAGCGTCGGATCAAGAAGCTCCGTCTCGCCCTCGTGCTGTTCGGGCTTGGCGTGCTCGCCGTGGTCTCGACGGTCTTCGGGATGATGATGGCCGTCTCGAACGAGCTGCCGTCGCTCGAGGACACCGCGCAGTTCAAGGCCGCTCGCAACTCGTCGCTCGTGGCCGCGAACGGCAAGGACCAGATCGCGCAGCTCACGGACAACCAGAACCGGATCCTGCTGCGCCCGGCCGAGATTGCCCCGAGCGTCAAGAACGCGGTGATCGCGATCGAGGACCGGCGCTTCTACACGCACGGGGGTGTCGACTACACGGGGATCGCACGCGCGCTGTGGCAGGACGTGAAGCGCCAGGAGGCGGTGCAGGGCGGCTCGACCATCACTCAGCAGTTCGTGAAGAACGCGCTCGACGCCCAGGGCGAGCGCTCGATCTTCCAGAAGCTGAAGGAGTCCGCGCTCGCCTACCACCTCGAGCGGCGCTGGACCAAGCCGAAGATCCTGACCCAGTACCTGAACACGGTCTACTTCGGGAACGGCGCGTACGGGATCGAGGCGGCGGCGCGCACGTACTTCGGCGGTCGCGCGAGCTACGGCCGCGGCGAGCGGATCGCGCAGGACCTCGCGCCGGAGGAGGCCGCGCTGCTCGCGGGCATCATCGCCTCGCCGAGCAAGTACGACCCGGTGACGAACCCGATCGCCGCCCAGCAGCGCCGCGACCAGGTGCTCGGGAACATGCTCGACCAGGGCATGATCGGGCAGGTCGAGCACGACCGCGCGGTGCGCACGGCGATCCCGGCGGCGAGCGCGATCACGCCGCCGCAACCGGACTCGTCCCAGCCCTACTTCTCCACCTGGGTGACCCAGCAGCTCGTCGACCGCTACGGGCCGGGCGCCACGTTCGGCAGCGGGCTGAAGATCCGCACGACGCTCGACCCGGCTATGCAGAAGGCGGCCGAGCAGGCGATCGCAGGCCGGCTCGGCGGGGTCGGCCCGACCGCCTCGATCGTGGTGATCGACAACAAGACCGGCGGCGTGCGCGCGATGGTGGGCGGTGACAACTTCGAGCGGCGCCCGTTCAACCTGGCCACCAACGGCAAGCGCCAGCCCGGATCGGCCATCAAGCCGTTCATCCTCGCCGCGGCGCTCCAGAACGGGACATCGCCCAACTCGGTGTGGTCCTCGCGGCCGAAGACGTTCCCGTACAAGGAGCCGAACGGCAAGAAGGACATCTTCGTGGTCAAGAACTACGCGAACTCGTACTCGGGCACCACCACGCTGGCGCGCGCCACGGCGCAGTCCGACAACTCCGTGTATGCCGAGATAGGCATGACGGTGGGCCGCAAGAAGGTCGCGAAGATCGCCAACGAGATGGGCATCCGCACGAAGCTCTCCACCAACCCGGCGATGCTGCTCGGCGGCCTGCGCGAGGGCGTGACTCCGCTCGAGATGGCGTTCGCGTACTCGACGATCGCCAACCGCGGGAGGCGCGTGTCCGGGTCGCTCGCCTCGTACCCGGGTGGTCCCGTGGCGATCGAGAAGGTGGAGAACGCGCGCGGGAAGACCAGGGACAAGAACAAGTCGCGCTCGAAGCGGGTGTACTCCGAGGAGGTCGGCGAGCAGATGCGCTCGCTGCTGCACGGGGTGGTCGTGGGCGGGACGGGGACCAAGGCGCAGGTGGGCGAGTGGGCGGCCGGCAAGACCGGCACGACCGAAAACTACGGCGACGCGTGGTTCGTCGGCTTCACCGACCGCTACACGGCGGCCGTGTGGGTCGGATATCCGGACCGGGTGAAGTACATGACGACCCACTACCACGGGCAGCCGGTCGCGGGCGGGACGTTCCCGACCGAGATCTGGCACGACTTCATGTCGGCCGCGATCAGGATCGACGATGCGCGCGGCAAGGGCAAGGACGAGGGCGAGGCCGGCGAGGTGCCGCCGCCGTCGGCCGCTCCCACCACCCCCGCGCCCGGGGGCCCAGCCGCGCCGGCGCCCCAGCAGACGGTGCCCGAGACCCCGCAGCCGCAGACGCCGCAGCAGCCCCAGCAGCCGGCCCCGCAGCCGACTCCGGCGCCTCAGCCCGCGCCGGAGCCGCCGCGTGGTGGCGGCGGCGGGCAGGGCGGCGGGACATCGCCTGGCACGGCGGCTCAGTAGGGATCGTTCGACAATCCTGACTCTTGGGTCGTATGGACCCTCAAGTCAGGAATGCCGGGTCAGCGCGCGAGCACGCGGATGGTCTTGCGGCCCGCCAGGAGCGACTCCTTCAACGCGGTCGCCTTCACGAGTCCGGTGGCGCGCGGCGTGGCCACGAGCTGCGCGCGGCCCGCGGCGTCCGTGCGCGCGCGGCGGCCGAGCAGGGTGACCAGGGCGCCTGGCAGTGGGCGCCGCGCCTCCCCAACCACGACCCGCACCCGGAACCGGGTCCGGCGGCCGCGGCGGGGATGCCGCGGGGTGACCCTCAGCCGGATCTTCGCTCCGGCCTGCTCGACCACATGGGAGCGGAAGAAGTCGCGCATCAGCCCGACCGTGCGCTCCTCCTCGTCCACGAACGGCCAGTGTCCGCTGTTCTCGTACACGTGAACATCCGCATGCGGGAACGCCTGCCGGCTGTTCGCGGCGATGTAGGAGGGAACGAAGGGGTCGCGGTCGCCGAAGACGACGAGCGCGGGCCGGTCGTGGGGCCGCAGTGCCTCGGCGTGCTGGCGCGCGCGGGCGTCGATGTCGCCTTCACGCCGATACGAGACGAGGACCGCGCAGCGCGTCGCACGGTCGTAGACGTCGTAGTCGCGGTCGAGGAACTCGCGCGGCAGGGGGCGCGGGCTGTGGGCCTGGATGACGCTCACGAAGCCCTCCCGGTCGGTGCCGTACATCATCTGCTCGCCGACGCCGGGCGTCCTCCACACGCGTGCGAAGTGGTGGTCCTGGTAACCGATGAAGATGCCGCCGGCGAACAGCACCGCGCTGGCGAGCCGGTCCGGGTTCGCGGCGGCCCAGTCGATGCCGACGATGCTGCCGATGTCGTGCCCCACGAGGTGCACGCGATCGATCCCGAGCTCGCGGAACGTCTGCGCGAGCAGCGGCGTGGTGGTCTCCAGGTCGTACGGGAAGTCGTAGGGCTTATCGGCCGTCCCAAAGCCGATCAGGTCGAACGCGATCACACGGGTCCCATGCGGCACCGAGCGCAGCACGCCGAGCCAGTCCAGCGACCGACCCGGATTGCCGTGCAGGAGGACGATCGCCTCGCGGGAGTCGCGCGGCCCGGCCTCGATGGTCGGCGCCGAGTAGCGGCCGATCGAGATCCGGCCGCGGGTGAAGCCGGGCGGCAGCTCGACCGGGGGCGCGTCCGGGCGCTGGAGGTCCTGGGGGTCGTACTGGGAGTTCTGCGGCTCGCAGTAGCCCTCGGGGCCGGGGGCCTGCGCGTGCGCGGAGGCGGGCACGAGTACGAGCAGGGCGGCTGCAACGGCAACGCGGCGCATCCCGTCCTGGATTGTGAGGGTCAGGCAGCGGCGCGTGCGCCGGTGCGGCGGGTGCGCATCGCCGGGGGCCAGGGGCGCGAGACATGGCGCGAGGTGGCGTCGCAGAAGCGCCAGGGGAGGTCGACGGCCTTGGTGATCCCGATGCGGGTGCCGCGGACGATCTTCGGGGGCCGCTCGGCGGCGTCGGGCGGGAGGATCTCGATCGGCCCCTCCCCCGCCAGCGGCGTGCCGTTCAGGTCGAGCCAGATGCCCATCGCCTGCGTGAGCTTGCCGGGGCCGGAGCACAGGTCGAGGTCGCGGACCGGCCCGCGGCGGTCGCGCATGACCTCGATGCCCTCGATCGGCTCGACGGCGCGGATCAGCGCGGCCGCCCCGACGCCCTCGGGCTCGGCCACCGCGTTCAGCAGGGCGTGGATCCCGTACGAGCGGTACACGTAGGCGAGGCCCGGCTCCCCGAACAGCACCTCGGTGCGCGGCGTGAGCCCGGCGAAGGCATGGCAGGCGGGCTCCTCCATGTGGTAGCTCTCGGTCTCGACGATGCGGGCCGCGGTGGGGCCGTGGCGCAGGATGCAGCCGACGAGGTCGTGCGCGACGTCGTGGACCGAACGGTCGTAGAAAGCGCGGTCGGCCGGCGTCACGCCGGCGAGTCCTGGAGCACCTTGCGGGCGCGCTCGAGCTGCTCGCGCACGGATGCCAGCGCCGTGCCGCCCTCGGAGACCTTCGACTCGAGCACGGTCTCGCGCCTGAGCGTCTCGGCGAGGCCGGCGTCGATCTGCGGGGCGCGCTCGGCCACCTCGGCGGCGGGCAGCTCGGACAGGGTCCGTCCGGTGTCGATCGCGTGGCGGACGAGCCCGCCGACGATGCCATGCGCCTCGCGGAAGGGCACGCCGCGGCGCACGAGCAGGTCGGCGATGTCGGTGGCGCCGAGCATCTCGTCGGCGGCGGCGTCGGCCAGCCGGTCGCGGCGGAAGGAGATCCCGCGCAGCATCTCGCGGGCGACCAGGAGCGACAGCTCGATCGTGTCGACCGCGTCGAAGAGGTGCTCCTTGTCCTCCTGGAGGTCCTTGTTGTAGGTGAGCGGGAGGGCGTGGAGCACGCCGTGGAGCCCGGCCAGGTGGGCGACCACGCGCGGCGCCTTCGCGCGCAGCAGCTCGGCCGCGTCCGGGTTCTTCTTCTGGGGCATGATGCTCGACCCCGAGGAGAACGAGTCGGGCAGCTCGCAGTAGCCGAACTCCTCGCTCGACCAGAGCACGATCTCGGCGCCGAGCTGCGAGAGGTGCGTGGCGCAGATCGACGCGGCGCCGAGGTAGTCGAGCACGAAGTCGCGGTTCGATACGGCATCGATCGAGTTCTCCGCCACCGAGCCGAAGCTCAGCTCGGCGGCAACGCCGCGCCGGTCGGTCGAGAAGCTCACCCCGGCGAGGGCACCGGCGCCCAGCGGCAGCTCGTCGGCCCCGCCGAGGCACATCTCGAAGCGGGCCATGTCGCGGCGCAGCTTCCAGAAGTAGGCCAGCAGGTGGTGGGAGAGGTAGACCGGCTGGGCGCGCTGGAGGTGCGTGTAGCCGGGCATCGGCCAGTCGAGATGGCGTTCGGCGAGGTCGATCAGGGCGATCATCACGTCGCGGGTGAGCTCGCGGGCGCTGAGGCTGTGGGCGCGGACGAACATCGCCACGTCGGTCGCGACCTGGTCGTTGCGCGAGCGGGCGGTGTGCAGCTTGCCGCCGACCGGCCCGACGAGCTCGGTCAGCCTCCGCTCGATCGCCATGTGGATGTCCTCGTCGCCCGGGTGGACCTCGAAGGCGTCGCTGTCGATCTCCTGGCGGACCAGCTCGAGGCCGCGCTCGATCTCCGCGAGGTCGGCCTCCTCGATGATCCCGCAACGGGCGAGCATCCGCGCGTGGGCGCCCGACTGCTCGAGGTCGTACGGCGCGAGCCGGTAGTCGAACGCCACCGACGAGTTGATGGCCTGGAACAGCGGGTCCTGGCCCTCAGCGAAGCGGGACATGGCGGGCCAGTCTACGGGCGGCGGTAGCCTCGCCCGGATGGGAAAGCGGGGACGGCGGCGCAGCCGCGACGAGCCGGGCTCCACGACGGCGAGTGAGTACCGCGACGCCGACGGCAACGTGCTCGCCCTGCGCGACCAGCTCTCGGCCGGGACCGTGGCGAAGCTGCGCGAGCCGGTGGGCGGAGCGGCGGCGACGAGTGACGACCTCTGGCGCCGGCGGACGGAGATGCTGTTCGAGCGGCTGGCGGTGAGCTGGGAGATCGCGGGCCTGCCGCTGACGACGCAGAAGGAGCTGCTCGGCCGCTACCGGATGGCCGACGGCGAGACGCAGAGCTGGGTGCGCTCCACCATCGAGGAGCACCTGCGCAAGCACCAGCCCGAGCTGGTGGATTGACCCGCGCACTGGTCACCGGGGCGACCGGGAAGGTCGGCGGGGCGGTGGCGCGGGCGCTGCTGGCGCGCGGCGACTCGGTGCAGGCGCTGGTGCGCTCGCCGGAGCGGGCTGCGCGGCTGTTGCCCGCGGAGGTGGAGCTGGTGCGCGGGGACGTGACCGACGCGCGCTCGGTCGAGGCGGCGGTGGCGGGCTGCTCGCTCGTCTTCAACGCGATGGGGCTGCCGGAGCAGTGGACCGCCGACCCCGACGTGTTCGACCGCGTGAACGCGCGCGGGACCGAGACGGTCGTGCGCGCGGCGCGGGCCGCGGGGGTCGCGCGCGTGGTGCACACGAGCACGATCGACGTGTTTCACGCGGGGCGCGGGGAGCGGTTCGACGAGTCACGCGTGGCCGACTACCCCAAGGGCACGATCTACGAGCGGTCGAAACAGCGGGCCGAGGAGCTCGCGCTGGCGGCGCGCGACGGCATGGAGCTCGTGATCTGCAACCCGGCGGGGGTGTACGGGCCGACGCCGGCCTCGAGCGTCTCGATCGACGACGACCTGTTCGCGCCGCTCGTCGCCGGCGCGCTGCCTGCGCTGCCGCCCGGGGGCCTCGGGCTGTGCTTCGACGCCGGCGTGGCGGAGGGTCACCTGCTCGCGGCCGAGCGCGGGCGTGACGGCGAGCGCTACATCCTCTGCGACCGCCATGTGACCCTGCGTTCGCTCGCGCGGGAGGTCGTGGGAGTTGCGAGGCGCGGACGCGTGCCGCCGACGCTGCCCGCGCCTGTGGCGCGGGCGATGGCCGAGGCCGGCGAGGCACTGGCGCGCACGGCGGGCGTGTCGCCGCTGCTGGCTCGCGGGCAACTGCACTTCTTCCGCTGGAACGCCGCGCCGGACTCCACGAAGGCGCAGGAGGAGCTCGGCTGGGAGCCGACCGCGCTCGAGGACGGGCTGAAGGCGGCGGTGGCGGCGCTTGGGTGAGGGCAGCGCGGGGCCGCCGGGTGGCGGTGCCGACGGCGGCGCGGCGGGGCCGGGCAGCGTAGAGGGCAGCGCGGCCGGGCCGGGCGGCGCGAAGCCGGGCGCGGCGGGGCCGCCGGGTGGTGAGCTTCGACTCCGCGCCGCGCGACGCGAGGACGCCGATGCCGTGGCGCTGCTCGTCCACTCCACCGCCGAGGCGATGTACGAGCGCTTCGCCGGCGACCGTGACAGCTCGGTCCGGGTGCTGCGGGCGGGGTTCCGGCGCGCGGGCACCGGGGCGAGCGGCGACGTGGTCACGGTCGCCGAGGTGGGCGGCGCGGTCGCGGGCGCGATGGCCGCCTTCCCCGCGCAGGAGATCGAGCGCCGGGCGCGGCGGTTCATGCGCCTCCTGCTGCGGCGGACCCCGCCGTGGACCTGGCGCGAGACCTACCGGCTCTACCGGCTCGGAGCCGAGGTCGCCCCTCCCCCGCCCCCGTCCTCGTTCTACGTGGACTCGCTGGCGACGGACCCGCGCCACCGCCGCCGCGGCGTGGCCCGCGCGCTGCTGGCCGAGGCCGAGCGCCGGGCGCGCGAGGAGGG
>DASVPL010000197.1:0-17992 GCA_036382905.1 Thermoleophilaceae bacterium
TCCACCCCGAGCCCGCGCGCGTCGCCCTGATAGGCCAGGGAAGAGTCGAGGAAGCGGTCCGACACCACCACTCGGTCCGCCTGGAGAGCCGGGCGGATCACGTCGGCCACGAGCTGCGCCCGCGCGGCGGCGAACAGCAGCGTCTCCGCCCGCGCGTCCAGCGGAATCGATCCCTTCAGGACCTCGCGCACGCGCTCGCCGAGCTCGGTCCCGCCCGGCTCACGGACGGCCAGCGCGCGCTCGGCGCCGAGCGCCGCGACCAGCATCCGGGCCTGCGTCGGCTTGCCGGAGCGGTCGATTCCCTCGAACGTGACGAACAGACCGGGCACGCGCCGAAGATACCCGCCGTGCAGGCGTCTGCCGCCCGGCGGCGTAGATTGCAGGCGGTGCGTGCCCTAGTGACAGGCGGAGCCGGCTTCATCGGCTCGAACGTGGTGGACGGCCTCCTCGCCCAGGGCGACGAGGTCACCGTCGTCGATGACCTCTCCACCGGCAAGCGCGAGAACCTCGGGCAGGCGCTCGGGAACGGCGCCCAGCTGGTCGAGGCCGACATCCGCGACGCCGAGGCGCTGAAGGACATATTCGCGCAGGCGAGGCCCGAGGTGGTCTTCCACCTCGCCGCGCAGATAGACGTGCGCAAGTCCGCCGACGACCCGGCCTTCGACGCGCGCGTGAACGTCGAGGGCACCATCAACGTGCTTCAGGCGGCCCGCGCGTCCGGCGCCCGCCGCCTCGTCAACACGAGCACCGGCGGCGCGATCTACGGCGAGGCGCAGGTGATCCCCGCGCCCGAGTCTCACCCGAACGCGCCCGAGGCGCCCTATGGCCAGTCGAAGCACGCCGCCGAGGGCTACTGCGAGCTGTTCCGCCGGCTCTTCGGCCTGAGCACGGTGTCGCTGCGCTACGGCAACGTCTACGGCCCGCGCCAGGACCCGCTCGGCGAGGCCGGCGTGGTCGCGATCTTCTGCGGCAAGATCCGCTCCGGCGAGCGCCCGGTCGTCTTCGGCGACGGCCTTCAGACGCGCGACTACGTGCACGTGAGCGACGTCGTCGCGGCGAACCTGACGGCGGCTGGCAGCGACTCCTACGGCCCGATCAACATCGGCACGGGGGTCGAGGCGAGCGTGCTCGACCTGGTCGAGGCCCTGGCCCCGCACGCGAGCTCCGACTTCACGCCCGACCACCAGCCCGAGCGACCGGGTGAGGTGCGCCACATCGCCCTCGACGCCTCGCGCGCCCGCGCTGAGCTCGGCTGGGAGCCGCGGATGGCGCTCACCGAGGGCATCGAGCAGACGCTCGCGAGCGTCGGCTAGCGCAACGCCCCGGCCGATAGCGTGTTCGGGCGGTGGTGACGGCGGCGATCATCTGCGCGGCGGTTGGGCTGGTCCTGCTGGGGCTCGGCGTGGCCTGGCTCAGCGGCGCGATCGGGGGGTCCGGCGAGGGCGCCGCGACCGACTGGCGCGAGCGCACCGCGGACACCGCGGCTGACTTCCGCGACTGGCTGCGCACCGGTCGCTGAAGCGCTCGCCGCCGGGCGGCGGATCTTCCCGCTCGTTGCGGTTTTTCGGCGGCCAAACCGGCTGCAAATCTCTAGAAAGCAGCTCGTGAAAACCCGGATTTCGGGTAGCGATTTCCGTCCGACCCCCTGAGCAACATGCTGATGTGGCCACTTTCCGTGGCCCCTGAGTGCTGCGCCGTAAGTCGAAGGTCCGGCGGCTCGGGAACAGAGCTATGTAGTGAAAGGAAGGAGCGACCATGCTGGCGCTCCTGAGACAGGCACCGGGCGAAGAGGCTTTGGTGTCTGGAAGGTTCGCCCTAGTGGATCACTACGGGGTGCCACTGTGCCTCACTGTGGCGGTCGAAAAGGGTGAACGACTGCCGTACGCGGCAGCGACTGAAGACGGCCCGACGTGGTTCCTCTTGGTCGATGTGTTCGCCAAGCAGACCCAAGCGGCCTAGCAGTGTGCGGGTGTCGTTGCGACTTGAGCCCTCGAAAGCAGAGTCGCGGCGGCACCCGTCCTTTTGGGGAGCGGGGGGAACACTAAGAGGCTTCTGCCCGCGAGCGTGCATCCCTGGTTGCTGTTGCCGATCTGGCCCTGCCAAGACCTCTTGATAGTGCTTCCCATGCCGGACAGAACACTTTTCCCGGACGTTGCGGGGAGTAACGACGACCCGCTCCGCCCTGCCAATCGGTTGATGCCGATCTTCCCGCTTGTTGCGACTTTCGCCCGGTCAAAGCTGCTGCTAATCCCTAGAATTCGTTGACGTCACCGTTACTGACTTTTTTCTCTCGCAGGCCGCTTTTCCGACCGACGCCATTGGCAGCATGTCCTTCCCCTCCGCGCAACCGGCGCGGCCCGGGAAGACCGCCAATACGTAGGGAGAAGAGATGCCCCAGTCGCCCAGCTCAGCCGCCGACATCACCGCCCGCCGCACCGGTCAGGGTGTGATGGTCGAGCGTCGCTACACGGAGCCGGGCGTGCATCCCTTCGAGCAGATCGAGTGGGAGATCCGCGACGCCGTCATCGGGAACCCGGAGAAGCCCGCCTTCGAGCAGCTCGGGGTCGAGTTCCCGAAGAGCTGGTCGCAGAACGCGACCAACATCGTCGCGCAGAAGTACTTCCGCGGGCGCCTCGGGTCGGACGAGCGCGAGAGCTCGGTCAAGCAGATGATCGGCCGCGTCGCGGGCACGATCGCCGGCTGGGGCCGCGAGCTCGGCTACTTCGCGACCGACGAGGACGGCGACGCGTTCGAGGCTGAGCTCACCTACATCCTTCTCCACCAGCAGGCGGCGTTCAACTCGCCGGTCTGGTTCAACGTCGGATTCGAGGAGAAGCCGCAGTGCTCGGCCTGCTTCATCCTCAGCGTCGAGGACACGATGGAGTCGATCCTCGGCTGGAACACCAAGGAGGGCATGATCTTCCGCGGCGGCTCCGGCTCCGGGATCAACCTCTCGAACATCCGCTCGTCGAAGGAGTACCTCTCGAAGGGTGGCCTCGCCAGCGGGCCCGTCTCGTTCATGCGGGGCGCGGACTCCTGGGCCGGCACGATCAAGTCGGGCGGCAAGACGCGTCGCGCGGCCAAGATGGTCGTGCTCGACATCGACCACCCGGACATCGTCGACTTCATCTGGTGCAAGGCGTCCGAGGAGGAGAAGGCCGCCGCGCTGCGCGACGCCGGCTTCGACATGTCGATCGACGGCGAGGGCTTCACCTCGATCCAGTACCAGAACGCCAACAACTCGGTCCGGGTCACCGACGAGTTCATGCACGCCGTCGAGGCGGGCTCCGACTGGCACACCATCGCGCGCGTGAGCCGCGAGCCGGTCGACACCTACGACGCGCGCGACCTGATGCGCCAGATCGCCGACGCCGCGTGGCGCTGCGCCGATCCCGGCGTCCAGTACGACACCACGATCAACGACTGGCACACCTGCCCGGCCAGCGGGCGGATCAACGCGTCGAACCCGTGCTCGGAGTACATGCACGTGGACGACTCGGCCTGCAACCTCGCGTCTATCAACCTCATGAAGTTCCGCCGCCCCGACGGCAGCTTCGACGCGTCGGCCTTCGAGCACGTCGTCGACGTGATGATCCTCGCGCAGGAGATCGTCGTCGGGCCGTCGAGCTACCCGACCGAGGGCATCGGCGAGAACGCCCGCGCATTCCGCCAGCTCGGCCTCGGCTACGCCAACCTCGGCGCGCTGCTGATGGCCGACGGGCTCCCGTACGACTCCGACGAGGGACGCTCCTACGCCGCCGCGATCACCGCGCTGATGACCGGGCGCGCCTACCGCAAGTCGGCCGAGGTGGCCGGCGCGATCGGGCCGTACGAGCGCTACCCCGAGAACCGCGAGGCGCACAACCACGTGATGGAGAAGCACCGCGCGGCGTCGTACGAGCTCTCCGACACCGAGTGCCGCGACGCGGAGCTGCTCGCCGCGGCGCGCCGCTCCTGGGACGAGGCTGTGGCGCTCGGGCTCATGCACGGCTACCGCAACGCGCAGGCCACCGTGCTCGCGCCCACCGGCACGATCTCGTTCCTCATGGACTGCGACACGACCGGCGTCGAGCCGGACTTCTCGCTCGTGAAGTTCAAGGAGCTGGTCGGCGGCGGTCAGATGACGATCGTCAACAAGACGGTCCCGCTGGCGCTCGAGCGACTCGGGTACGGCGAGGCCGAGGTCGACCAGATTGGCGCGTGGATCCAGGAGCACGGCACGATCCTCGGTGCCCCCGGCCTCAAGGACGAGCACCTGCCGGTGTTCGACGTGGCCGTCGGACAGCGCGCGATCTCGCACATGGGCCACATCCAGATGATGGGCGCGGTGCAGCCGTTCATCTCGGGCGCGATCTCGAAGACGGTGAACATGCCGGCCGAGACCACGGTCGAGGACATCGCCGATGCGTACGTGCAGGCGTGGAAGCTCGGCGTGAAGGCGCTGGCGATCTACCGCGACGGGTCGAAGACGGCGCAGGCGCTGCGCACGGACGCGCACAAGGGCAAGGACGCACCCGCGACCGCCGAGGTGGTCGAGGAGACCCCGCGGCCAGCCCGGCGCAAGATGCCGAAGGAGCGGCAGTCGCTCACGCACAAGTTCTCGATCGCCGGCCACGAGGGCTACATCACGGCGGGCATGTACGAGGACGGGACGGTCGGCGAGATCTTCCTCACCGACATCGGCAAGGAGGGCTCGACGCTGCGCGGCATGATGAACGCGTTCGCGACCTCGGTCTCGATCTCGCTCCAGTACGGCGTGCCGCTCGAGACGCTCGTGCGCAAGTTCAGCTACATGCGCTTCGACCCGGAGGGCGCGACCGGCAACCCGGAGATCCCGTTCGCCAAGTCGATGCCCGACTACATCATGCGCTGGCTCGCGTCGCGGTTCCTCGACGTCGACTGCCAGGAGGAGCTCGGGATCATGACCCACGAGGTCCGCGCGCGGAAGGCGGCGCAGGAAGCCCTGATGCGCGGGGACACGGCGGCGCCAGTGGTAGAGGTCGAGCCGACGAACAGCGGCGGCAACGGGTCGGGCAACGGGCACGCGAACGGCGGGACCAACGGCGGCAACGGCTCGCCGAAGGCGTCGGCCGGCAACGGCGGCACGAAGCCCGCTGCCGCGGCGTTCACGGACGAGCCGCCGGTCATCCCCGCGCGGCTACAGGGCCTGGACCTCGGCCCGGCCTGCGGCCAGTGCGGCGGGATGATGCAGCGGACGGGCAGTTGCTACACCTGCTCGTCCTGCGGCAACAACACCGGCTGCGGATAACCGGCGGGCTGCAAACCTTCGCTCTCCGGCGTCCTCGGGTCTCGCCGTGCTAGTCGCACGGCTTCGACCCTGCGTCCTTGGATAGCTCGGTTTTCGCACCGGTTACCGCGCCGTGCCAGCTCGGTGCCACCAACGGGCCGCCTGAGGGCGGCCCGTTGCTTTTTCTGGCTTTTGCACACAGGGTGTGCGCATGAACTGGATCGTGATCGGGGTCGTGCTCCTGCTGGCGGCGCTGTTCGAGGTATGGGTCGAGCTGATCGCGCAGAACCATCCGTGGCGGGTCGCGATCGTCGGCGGGGTCGTGTTCCTCCTCGTCGGGGCGATCCTGTTCCTCTGGCCGAGCGGACCGCTGATCACACTCACGTTGCTGCTCGCCGGCGCCTGGGCCTGGGCGCTCGTCGCGGGACTCGACGCCCGCGACCACGAGCTGGGTTACTACTGCCGCTACGGCGCGCAGACCCAGACCGAGCTCGACCGCTGCATGTCGAGCATCAACACCGACGAGATCGAGGAGCTCGACACGCCGGCGGCGCGCTTCGCGGTCGGCGTAAGGACCGAGTGCGGGCCCGGCTCCGGCCGCTTCTGCCGCGAGGCCGCGAAGGACGCCGCGATCGAGTACGGCGGCTGACCGCCGTGAGGAGCCCGCGGCGCTAACCGCCGTGGGCGCCGGGCCGCAAGCCCCCGCCACGTAGGCTCCCCCTCGTGTCAGAGCGCCTCGTCGACATCAGCCACCCGATCGCGGACGGGACGATCACGTACCCGGGCCTGCCCGCGCCCGAGATCTCGGAGCACCTCACCCGCGACGAGGCCGAGGAGCACTACGCCCCGGGCGTCAGGTTCCACATCGGACGCATATGCATGATCGCCAACACCGGCACGTACGTGGACTCGCCGTTCCACCGCTTCGAGGACGGCGTCGACCTCGCCGGCCTCGAGCTGCGCCGGCTCGCGGGGCGGCCCGGGATCGTGGTGGACCCGCCGCTCGACGACGGGCGCGCGATCGAGGCCGTCGCCTTCCACGACCTCGACCTCGCGGACCGGGCGGTGCTCGTCCGGACCGGCTGGGACCGACACTGGGGCACGCCCGAGTACGGCGTCGGCTACCCGTTCCTGACCGCCGCGGCGGGCGAGTTCCTGCTCGAGGCGGGCGCGGCGATCGTCGGCATCGACTCGCTCAACGTCGACGACGACACCGACCCGCAGCGCCCGGTCCATACGACCCTTCTGGGCGCGGGCATCCCGATCTGCGAGCACCTCTGCAACCTGACGGCCCTCCCCACCTGGGGCTTCCGCTTCCACGCCGCCCCCGTGAAGGTCGAGGGCCTGGGCACCTTCCCGGTGCGCGCCTACGCGGAGCTCGACTGAGCTCCCTACAGCGGCGGTAGTGAAGTAGCGTCTGTCCGCCATCCGGCCGGAGCCCGCGAATGCCTGACGCCTCGGACGAAGCCAATGACATAGTCGACGAAGTGCTCGATGCCCTGATGCCCAACGCCAACTACTGGGCACCGCGGACCATCGACGACGGGGCTGCTCCTGCCCCAGAGCAGGTGCGCGGAAAAGCGGGAGGCGATGGCGAGGACCGAGTTCGCTACTTCGCCGGGCCGGAAGCTCTAGAGGTCCTGGCGTGGATCGCAACGTCGGTGGTCGTTCCTTTGATCGTCGGAGTCGCATCGAACCGCATCGACGCGCGTCTCCAGGCCGGGAGCGTGCCGGAACCACCCCGGCCGAGGGGCCAGACTGAAGCGATGGCGGCAGTGGCGGACGCCATTGCGCGCCGCCAACCTCACACCGACGATCGCGACAGCGTCGAGTTGGCGGAGGAGCACGTCCGTCTGCTTCTGATCGATTACGGCTGGCCGGCGAAGGAAGCGCTCAGCGACGCCACCGAGATCGTCGGGCGCGTAAGCCGCCGCCTCCGTTCGCAGTGAAGCCAACGTCCGCCGACAGCGCGCCGCGAGAGCTTTCGCGGCGGCGAGATCACGTACTCGTAAAGAGCGCTGCCGGTTCGCAACACGTCAGGAACGAGTTCCTGAGGCGACGGCTGCAGGCTGTCGCGGCCGGCCTGCCCGAAACCCCCGCGCGAGATCCGAAAGATGACGCCAAGTCGCAAGCGCCGGCCCTGAAGCGCGTCGAGGGATCTTCAACCGGTGCGCGAATCTTCGCCCCGCAATTCGGCAACGAACTTTCGGCGAGCGACCACGCCGCGTTGTGGGAGGACTTCGTCGCGCGGTGGTTCGGCGACGACAACGAGGACGCCACGGATGAGCTGATGCGGGCAGTCGGCGACGCGATCATGTCCCGCGACCGCGACCTCGTTCTGGAAATCCTCGACGCACTCTGGCGCGACAGGTGGATCCTCGATCAGACGCTTGCCGCGTGGCTCCGCGAGTGGTCGTTCAGCCCCCAGTTCGGCGACTTCCGCGCACGCGTGCGCGATGCACCTGAGGAGCTTGATCGCGCGTTCGACGAGTTGAGAGGTGCGATCGCCGCGGCCCAGGACGCGCTCGATCTGGATTCCTTCCTCGCGCGACTCCACACCCTGTTGCCGATCGCGCATTACGCGCGCCGCGTCGCTGACGTCGCGGACCACCCAGACGCAGCCAAGCACTCGCGATTCTCCGAGGAGGCGTGGGTCGACGCCACCGGCGTGATAACCCGAGCTGTCTTGGGAGCCGCCGAAAACAAGCCGGGTGACATGTGGGTGCGATCGCGCGTGGATGCCCTGACGCCAGTCCGGCCGGAACCTCGTGGTCTGCGCCGGTCACTCCGTTACTACGTGGCGCGCTTGGAATTTCCACGCGTCTGGGTCGACGCTGTACTCGAGTGGCAAGCAGGGGGCGGGGCCCCGCCCTCGTGGTTGACGACCTACGACGACCTGACGCTCGCGTCGCTGGCGGTTACCGCGTTTCCGGGGGGATCGAGCGCGGCGTTCCGCCGCCCGCCCGCCCCGTCAGGTTGAGCACTCCGCGCGGGCCCCGGCGCCCCCTCCCCCGGCTCCGCGAACTTCGCCAGCCGCCGGAACGCCTTCACCCGCTCGCTGCGCTCCACCCCACGCGCGCCGTTCAGCGCGCTCTCCAGGATCGACACGGTCCGGTCGTAGGTCGCCCGATCGACCGGGAACGGCGTGCCGTCCTTGCCGCCGTGGGCGAACGCGTACCGCGCCGGGTCCCGCGTGCTGGCACGCGTCCCGTAGACCAGCTCGCTCACGAGCGCCAGCGAGCGCAGCGTCTTCGGCCCCACCCCCTGGATCCCGAGCAGCTCCTCGAACGAGCTCGGCGCAGCGGCGTAGGTCTTCAACAGGATCCGGTCGATGTAGGCCGGATTCACGTCGTCGAGCTTCAGCTCGTGCCGGCGCGGCATGACCAGCTCGGAGGCCCGCGCGATCGCGTCGAGCGACCGCTTCGGGTCGGAGGCGGCGAGCTCCACGGCGGCCGCGCGCGCGTCGGCGCTCTCCGCGGCCACGAAGTTCACGAGCACGTCCCCGCGCGCGTCGTCGCACACCGCCGCGTGCGGCTCCTCGACGAAGCTGTCGACGCTCTCGCCGAGCCAGTGGAAGCGCCGCGCCGACTTGGTCTCGTCGGACATGCCCTGCTGGATCACCGCCCAGCTGCCGTCGGCCAGGAACATGAACGAGTGGTGGTAGAGCTGATGACCGCTCTGAACGGCCGTGTTGTCGACCTTCGCCGACACCTTGCTCGCCCGCACGAGCGGCGCCGGATCGCGCCCCAGTCGCTCGCAGAAGCGCTCGATCTCCGACGGCGTGCGGCGCGATGTCGCCCCCTTCCCGCCGGCCACGAAGAAGCCGAGCTCGTGCTCGAGCCCGCGGACCCCCTCCTTCAACGCTCCGGTGGCCGTGGTGGTCACCCCCGACGAGTGCCAGTCGAAGCCAAGAACGCACGCGAACGCCTGGAACCAGTGCGGGTCCGACAGCCGCCGCAGGATCTCCGCGGTACCGAGCTCGGACGCCATGAACACCACGATCTCCCGCGAGAGGCGCGTCATCCGCTGGAACAGCCAGGCGGGGGCGCGCCCCCCGTGGAGCGGGAGGTCGGCGGTTCCGGTGCGGCGGCGTGAGGCCACGACAAGCAGGGTAGGTTCAGCGTCGGTGGCCACGATCGACGACTTGCTGGAGCGCGCGCGGGAGGACCTCCAGCGCGTTACCCCGGAGGAGGCCGCGGCCGCCGTGGCCGAACGCGACGCGCTGCTGCTCGACATCCGCGCCGACTCGCAGCGCGCCGCCGACGGCACCGTCCCGCAGGCGCGCTTCGTGGCACGCAACGTGCTCGAGTGGCGGCTGGACCCCGCCTGCGAGCACCGCGATCCGGACCTCGCCAGCTACGAGCGCCCGGTGATCCTCATGTGCAACGAGGGCTACCAGTCGAGCCTCGCGGCGGCGACCCTGCGGGAGCTCGGCGTGGACGCCACCGACATGGTCGGCGGCTTCCAGGCCTGGCGCGACGCCGGGCTGCCGACCGCCACGGACGAGCCGGATACGGCCTAGTTAGGCGTTCTCGTCGCGCTCGACGCGCGGCGACTCGACGCCGGCCCGCACCGCCTCGAGCTGCGCGGCGAACGCCAGCCCGCCGAACAGAGCCACCGACGTCAGGAACGCCCACAGCAGCACCCCGATCGTCCCCGCGAGGGGCCCGTAGGTCTGCCCGAACGACTCCGCCACGTCGATGTAGAGCGCCAGCACGCCCATGAACACGAGCCACAGCAGCGCCGACGCGCCGGCTCCGAAGGCAAGCCACGACGGCTCGGGCTGGTGCCGGCGCGGCGAGTACACGAACAGGATCGACACCGACGCGACCACGAACGCAAGTCCGAGCGGCCAGCGCACGATCGCCCAGAAGGAGTCGAAGCCGTCGCTCCACCCGGCCGCGTCGCGTATGGCGGACCCGCCGACGAGAAGCACCAGGGAGAGCACCGCCAGCACCCCGGCCGACAGGGCGATCACGAGGGCCACGCCGTACTTGCGCGGGAACGGGCGGTCCCGCTCGGTCCCGTAGATCCGGTTGGCCCCGCGCTCGATCTGCGCCATCGCCTGCGTGCCCGCGATCAGAGCCGCCACGAACCCGCCGACCAGCGCCGTCTCCCCGGACTCGCGCGCGGCGGCGCCGCTGCCCTGCCGCAGCGCGTCGGTGAGGATCTCGCCCGCCGCGCCCGGTGCCAGATCCGTGACGAGAGCCTCCACCACCCGGCGGAACGAGTCCTGGTCGAGCGCCGCCGCGAGGCCGACCACGGCTATCAGGGCGGGTACGAGCGTGAGCGTCAACTGAAAGGCAAGCGCGCGCGAGTGGCTGAACGCGTCGGCCGCGCGAAAGCGCGCGATCGTGTCGACCAGGAGTTTCCTGCGCCCGGTGCGCAGCAGCGTCTCGAGCGCCTCGTCGCCCTCGAGCTCGCCACGGGTGCGCGGAACGGCGGTCGCGGTCGACACGGTCATGCATCTTGCTGATGTCTTCCATTCCGGGTCGCCCCGCCCACCCGACCCGCCGCACGTTCAGGCGCGCAGCGCGGCGGGGTACTCGGGACGCATGACCAAGCGACAGGTGGAGGATCCGGTCGGGCGCCAGCGACTCGCGTTCGAGCTGGGCACGAACGACGACGGCACCGAGACCGTGCTCGTCGAGTGCTGGGTCGACCCGGGGGGCGGTGTCCCGCCGCACATCCACCCGCACCAGACCGAGGTCTTCGAGGTGGTCGAGGGCGAGATGACCTTCACCGCCGGCCGCACGAAGCAGGTCGCGCGCGCGGGCGAGACGGTCACGGTCCCGCCCGGCACCCGCCACGCCTACGAGAACAGGAGCGCGAGCAGCGCGTACATGCGCTGCGTCGCCACGCCGGCGGCCGGCCTCCAGGACTTCCTCGAGACCACCGCGCAGCTCTCCCGCCAGGGCCACATCATGCGGATCGGCCCGCTGCGAGGGCCGGGCAGCCTGCGCGGCCTGCCGAAGCTCGCGGCCATGCTCGAGCGCCATCGGGAGAACACGGTGATCCTGATGCCGCCGCCGCTGGTCCAGCGCCTCGTGCTCTTCCCGCTCGCGCGGTTCGCGGATCGCTCGCGGCGCGGTTGAACGACCCTTACCATGGCGCGGGATGGAGCGCAGCGGCACTGGCTCGCCGATCGCTGACCTCGCCGGCGACAAGACCCTGCTCGAACGCGAGCACGAGCTCGCGTCCCTCGATGTCCTGATCGCGGCCGCCGCCGAGCGTCAGGCGCGGGTTGCGGTCGTCGAGGGCCGCGCCGGAATCGGCAAGAGCCGCCTGATCGCGGCCGCCCGCGAGCACGCCGCGGCGAGCGCCACGCGGGTGCTATCCGCCCGCGGCACGGAGCTGGAGCGCGAGTTCCCGTACGGCGTCGTCCGCCAGCTCTTCGAGCCGCTGCGCTCCGACCCGGACGAGTGGGAGCGGCTGCTCGAGGGCGCCGCAGCCTCCGCCCGCCCGCTGTTCGAGGCGCCGAGCGCCGCGGACGGCGACGGCCAGGTGCGCGACGCCTCCTTCGCCGCGCTCCACGGCCTCTACTGGCTCGTCGTGAACCTCACAGCCGAGACCCCGCTGATGCTCGCCGTCGACGACCTCCACTGGTGCGACCGCCCGTCGCTGCGTTTCCTCGCCTACCTCGCGCCGCGGCTCGAAGGCCTTCCGCTCCTGCTCGTGACCGGACTGCGCACGGGCGAGGCGCCCACCGACCCGGTCCTGCTCGACGACGTGGTGAACGGACCGGCCGCCACCGCCGTCCATCCCGGCCCGCTCAGCGCGGAGGCCGTCACCGCGATGATCGGCGCGCGCCTCGGCCCGGAGGTCGACGAGCGCTTCGCCGCCGCCTGCCTGGAGTCGACCGCCGGCAACCCGCTGCTGCTCGGCCAGCTCATCAGCTCGCTGGCGGCGGAGGGCGTGGTCCCGGACGCCGGCAACGCGGAGAAGGTGCGCGCGATCGGACCGCGCGCGGTCTCGCGCACCGTGCTCCTGCGCCTCTCGCGCCTCTCCCCCGGCGCGATGGCCGTGGCACGTGCCGTGGCGGTGCTGGGCGAGAACGCCGAGCTGGCCGCCATCGCCGCGCTCGCGGAGCTGGACGAGACCGCCGTGGCCGAGGCGACGGCATCGCTCGCCCGCGCCGACATCCTCCGCCACGACCTCCAGCTCGGCTTCGTCCACCCGCTCGTCCACGACGCGGTCTACCAGGACCTCCCGCCCGGCGAGCGCGAGCTCCAGCACGCGCGCGCCGCCCGCGTGCTGCTCGACGGCGGAGCCGCCCCCGACCAGGTCGCGACCCATCTCCTCATGACCCCGCGGCGCGGCGAGGAGTGGGTGGTCGACTTGCTGGTGGGCGCGGCGCGGTCGGCCGTGCGCAAGGGCGCCACCGACAGCGCGATCGCCTACCTGCGCCGCGCGCTCGAGGAACCGCCGCCGGAGGAGCGCCGGGCCGACCTGGTCTACGAGCTGGGCTTCACGGAGTCGAACGCCAGCGCCCCCGACGCCGTCGGGCACCTGCGTCAGGCCTACGAGCTGTGCTCCGACCCGCGCCGCCGTGCCGACTCGGCGTTCTGGCTCTCGCGGCTGCTGATGCTGCTCGGCGACCCCGACCAGGCGGCGGCGATCGCCGCGGAAGCCATCGCGCAGACCCCGGCCGAGCTCGAGGACGAGCGCCAGGCGCTCCAGGCCCAGCAGCTCACCGTCGCGTTCTGGGGCGGCGGGGACCTGAGCGCGCTCGACGACCCCGACTCGCCGCCGCCACGCGTCAGCGGCAGCGGCCCGGGCGCGAAGATGCTCCTCGCCCACACCGCGGTGGCGTGGGTCGTCAACAACCGTCCCGCGGCCGAGACCTGCGCGATCGCGCTCGACTCGCTCGCCGGCGGTGTCCTGATCGAGGCCGAGAACGGCTACTTCACCGTGGGGGCCGCCGTGCCGCTCGTGCTCGCCGAGCGCCGCGAGGGCACGGAGGTGTGGGACGCGTGCTTCGCGGACGCGCACCGGCGCGGGTCGCTCTTCGGCGCGATGGGCGCTCACATGTGGCACGGGTGGACGCTGATCAGGCTCGGCAACCTGCCCGAGGCCGAGGCGTCCCTGCGCACGGCTCTCACCGAGATGGAGATGTGGGGCAACCCGCGGGTGGAGTACACGCTCGGGTTCCTGGCCTGGGCGCTGATCGAGCGCGGCCGCCTCGACGAGGCGCGCACCGCGCTCGAGCGCGTGCCGCTCGAGCCGGTGCCGACCTGGGGCGGGACGCACTGGAGGCGCTCGCGCGTGGAGCTGCTGCTCGCCGAGGGCCGCCCCGAGGAGGCGCTCGCGGCGCTCGACGAGGTGTCCGGCTCGGTGTTCGCCCGCAACCCGGCGCTGTTCCCATGGCGCACGCACCGCGCCCTGGCGCTCGACGCGCTCGGTCGCACCGACGAGGCGATCGCGCTGGCGGAGGAGGAACTCGCCCCGGCGCGGCAGTGGGGCGCGCCCGCCACCGTCGCCCGCACACTGCGCATCCTCGGCACCCTCCAGCGCGACGAGGGCCTGCCGCGGCTCGAGGAGGCGGCCGCGCTGCTCGAGCGGTCGACCGACCGGCTTGAGCACGCGAAGGCGCTCACCGCGCTCGGGTCGACGATCCGGCGCGCACGTCAGCCGACCGAGGCGCGCGAGCCCCTGCGCCGCGCGCTCGAGCTGGCCGCGGCGTGCGGGGCCGACGGCCTCGTGGAGCACGTGCGCGCGGAGCTGGCGGCCGCCGGAGCGCAGCCGCGCACCACCGCGCTCAGCGGCGTCGAGGCGCTCACCGCCAGCGAGCGGCGCGTGGCCGGCCTGGCCGCCGAGGGCCAGACCAACCGCGACATCGCGCAGGTTCTCTACGTCACGCCGAAGACCGTCGAGGTCCACCTCTCGAACGCGTACCGCAAGCTCGGGATCCGCTCCCGCCGTGAGCTGAGCGGCGCGATGGCCACGTGAGCGACCCGCTGCTCGAACGCGAGCGCGAGCGCGCGACGCTGCACCGGCTGCTCGACGCGGCCGCCGGGCAGCAGGCCGGGCTGGCGCTCGTCGAGGGCCGCGCGGGGATCGGCAAGAGCCGCCTGCTCGCCGACCTGCGCGAGCACGCCGCCGCCGAGGGCATCCGCGTGGTCTCCGCACGCAGCACCGAGCTCGAGCAGGGCTTCCCCTATGGCGTGGTCCGCCAGCTCTTCGAGCCGCTGCGGGCGACCGATCCGGAGCGCTGGGACGCGTGGCTCGCGGGGTCGGCCGATCCGGCGCGGATCGTCTTCGAGACGCCGGTGGCGGGCCCGGACGCCGACGAGCTGCGCGACGCGACGTTCGCCACCCTCCACGGCCTCTACTGGCTGACCGTGAACCTGACGGCCGACGGCCCGCTGCTGCTCGCCGTCGACGACCTGCACTGGTGCGACCGCGCCTCGCTGCGCTTCCTCGCCTACCTCGCTCCGCGGCTCGAGGGGCTGCCGGTGCTCGTGGCCACGGGCCTGCGGACCGGGGAGCCGGGCACCGACCCGGCGCTGCTCGCCGAGATCGTGAGCAGCCCGGCCGCCGTGGCCGTGCAGCCGGCGCCGCTCGGGTCCGAGAGCGTGGGCGAGCTGGTCCTCGCGCGCCTGGGGGCCGAGGCCGACGAGCGATTCACGGCCGCCTGCCTCGACGCTACCGGCGGCAACCCGCTGCTCCTGAGCCAGCTCATCAGCTCGCTGGAGGCCGAGGGCGTGAAGCCGGACGCGGAGCACGTGGACGTGGTGCGCCAGATCGGCCCGCGCGCCGTGTCGCGCACGGTCCTGCTGCGGCTCTCGCGGCTGCCCGCCGCGGCCGGTGCCGTGGCCCGCGCGGTGGCGGTGCTGGGCGAGAGCGCCGAGCTGCGGACGGTCGCGGCCCACGCCGAGCTCGACCAGGCGGAGGCGGCCGAGCAGATCGCGGCGCTCGCGCGCACCGACATCCTCCGCTCGGAGGCGCCGCTCGACTTCGTTCACCCGCTCGTCCGCGAGGCGATCTACCGCGAGCTGCCGACCGGCGAGCGCGAGCTCCAGCACGCACGCGCGGCGCGGGTGCTGCTCGACACGGGCGCCGCGCCGGATCACGTCGCGACGCAGATCCTGATGGCGCCACCGCGCGGCGAGGAGTGGGTCGTGGACCTGCTCGAGGAGGCGGCGCGCGCCGCCATCCGCAGGGGCGCGGCCGACGGCGCCGTGGCCTACCTGCGCCGCGCGCTCGAGGAGCCGCCGCCGACCGAGCGCCGCCCGCTGCTGCTGTACGAGCTCGGGCTGGTCGAGGCCGGGACCAACGGGCCCGACGCCCTCGTCCACCTGCGCGAGGCATACGACACGCTCGACGACCCGCGCGTGCGGGTGGAGGTGGCGTTCTGGGTCACCCGGCTGCTGATGTTCACGGCTCAGCCCGACGCCGCGATCGAGTTCGCGGTCCAGGCCCGCGCCGACGCGCCCGGCGAGGAGTTCGAGGACGCACGGCGCGCGCTGGAGGCGCTCGAGCTGACGGCGATCTACTTCGGGGGCGGCGACCCCGCGCAGCTCGACCGTATGGAGGCCAACCGGGGAAGGCCCCCCAGCGCGGAGCCCGGCGCCAAGATGCTCGCGGCCACCGCCGCGCTCGACTGGTCGGTTCGCGACGGGTCGATGGAGGAGTGCACCGCGCTCGCGCGCGAGGCCCTCGCCGACGGCGTCCTGATCGAGGCCGAGAACGGGCACTTCACCGTCACCGGGGCCGTGCCGCTGGTGCTCGCCGAGAGCGACGAGGCGATGGTGAGCTACGAGGCCCAGCTCGTCGACGCCCACCGCCGCGGTTCCCTGTTCGCGGTACTGGCGGTGAACCTGTGGCGAGGCTGGGCGCTGCTCCTGCGCGGTGAGCTGCGTGACGCGGAGGCGTCGCTGCGCGAGGCGCACGCGCAGACCCTGCTCTACGGGCTGCGCGAGGGGATCGGGATCACGACCACGCTCGGGTTCCTCGCCCAGGCGCTGGTAGAGCAGGGCCGGCTCGAGGACGCGCGGACGGATCTCGAACGCGTGGCGCGACCCACCGCGCCGTCGTTCGCGGGCGACCATTGGCGCCGCGGCGAGCTCGAGCTGCTGCTCGCGGAGGGCCGCCACGACGAGGCGCTCGCCGCCGCCGAGGAGTACCGGCGCCAGCTCCAGCGCACCGAGAACCCGGCGATCGCGCCGTGGCGGACGCTCACGGCGCTCGCGCTGGACGGGCTCGGCCGCACCGAGGAGGCGATCGCGCTGGCCGAGGAGGAGCTCGCGCCGGCGCGGCGCTGGGGCGCGCCCGGCACGGTGGGGCGCACGCTGCGGATCCTCGGCACGCTCCAGCGCGAAGCGGGGCTGCCGCGCCTCGAGGAGGCCGTGGCGGTGCTCGAACACTCGAACGCGCGGGCCGAGCGGGCGCGTGCGCTGGCGGCGCTGGGGGCGGCGATCCGGCGCGACCGGCGCCCGACCGAAGCGCGCGAGCCGCTGCGCCGCGCGCTCGAGCTGGCGGACGCCGTGGGGGCGCAGGGCCTCGTCGCCCAGGTGCGCACCGAGCTCGCGGCCGCGGGCGCGCAGCCGCGGACCACGGCCCTCAGCGGGGTCGACGCGCTCACGGCGTCCGAGCGCCGCGTGGCGGGCCTGGCGGCGGACGGTCAGACCAACCGCGACATCGCCCAGGCGCTCTACGTGACACCCAAGACCGTCGAGGTCCACCTCTCGAGCGCGTACCGCAAGCTCGGCATCCGCTCCCGGCGCGACCTGGTCGGCGCCATGGGCACCTAGGGGGTTCTCCCCCAAAGACTCGGGTGCCTCCTTGGGGGCGTCCTCGATGTGCGCAGGCTCGCGCGGCTCGAAGCTGAGCCCATGAACAGCATCCTCGAGACGCAGGAGACGATTTTGACGAAGGCACTCACACTCGCAATCGCCGTGTGCTGCGCCGTGGCGGTGGCCCCTGCCACGGCCGGCGCGGCCGTCAAGACCAAGACCGCGAAGTTCTGGGTCGAGGTCAACGGCACCCAGGTCACGGACTGGGAGGAGAAGCAGCACGACACGTACTTCGACTGCCAGGGTCAGCGCTGGTCGCGCGGCAAGGGCTCCGAGGTGATCGACTTCCGGACGAAGAAGATCCGCGCGCTGATCACGTACAGGAATGGTCACGCGCAGGTGAAGTACGGCACCTGGGACCGGTTCGCGCAGGGCGACTACTACATGCGCGGCAAGGGCAGCGTCGAGCGGATCGGCGAGAAGGTCTTCGGGATCGAGCCCGACGAGCGCTGCTGGGACGGCGGGCCGACCGAGCAGAGCGGGCCGTACGACTGCAAGCGGATCCCGTTGACCTACGACGTCGACCTCGACTGGCACGACTCCATGCTCTCGGCGGAGGCCTCGCCGGTGGTCACGACCAACGCGCGCTACGAGAAGTGCCCGATCGTGACGCCCGACGGCGTGCTCGGCGGCGTCTGGACGGTCGTGCAGAGCGAGCCGTTCCCGTACAGGGACCTGTTCGACCCGAAGTTCAAGTACCACGAGGTACTCGGAGGGAAGGACTTCACCTACGACGACAAGCGCTTCACCACCGCGCACACGAAGGTGCGCTGGACCGCGCGCTTCCGCCGGGTGAAGTAGGCCGCAGCGGGGCGAGGGCCGGCGGCGCGTGTGCCGCCGGCCCTCGTCGTTCGCCCGCGGGCGGGAGCCCGGGGCTCCCCGCTGACGCCCGGGCGGGGACCCGGGCTGGACGGCGCCCGCCGGAGGGAGACCGGCGGGCGCTCGGGGT
>DASVPL010000198.1:0-17833 GCA_036382905.1 Thermoleophilaceae bacterium
CTGAAGGGCCAGCTCAAGCAGGCCACGCGGACCGGAGCGCGCTTCGTGGCCGTGCTGCGCGAGGATGCGACCGTGCTCCAGGACACCGACACCCGCGAGGAAGTCCCGCTCGAAGGCGGCCCGGACGGCGTCGTCGCCGCCGTGATGCGCCACCTGGGGACCGGATCGCTGTGAGAAGCGCCCCGCGCGAGAACGCCTACCGCGAGGCCTGGACCGGCGAGCTGCGCTCTGCCGACGTCGGCCGGACCGTCACGGTCGCGGGCTGGGTGCACCGCCGCCGCGACCACGGCGGGCTGATCTTCATCGACCTGCGCGACCGCACGGGGCTGCTCCAGATCGTCTTCCACCCGGAGTCCGCACCCGAGGCGCACGCCGCCGCGCACGACCTGCGCGCCGAGGACGTGATCTCGGTCGGCGGCCGCCTGACGCGCCGCGAGGAGGGTCAGGTCAACCCGAACCTGCCGACCGGCGAGATCGAGCTGACCGTCACGGAGCTCGAGCAGCTCGCCGACGCCGACACCCCGCCGTTCCAGGTCGACGACGAGGGCACCGTGGCCGAGGAGCTGCGGCTGCGCTACCGCTACCTCGACCTGCGCCGCGACCGCATGCGCCAGGCGATCGAGCTGCGCCACCGCGTGGTGGCCGCCATCCGCGACCACCTCAACGCCCAGGACTTCCTAGAGATCGAGACCCCGATGCTCACGCGCTCGACGCCCGAGGGCGCGCGCGACTACCTCGTGCCGAGCCGCGTGCAGCACGGCTCCTGGTACGCGCTGCCGCAGTCGCCGCAGCTCTTCAAGCAGCTCTTCATGGTGGGCGGCCTCGAGCGCTACTTCCAGATCGTCCGCTGCTTCCGCGACGAGGATCCGCGCGCCGACCGTCAGCCCGAGTTCACGCAGCTCGACATCGAGATGTCGTTCGTCGAGGAGGAGGACGTCTTCGCGCTGATCGACCCGCTGCTCGAGTCGCTGCTGGGCATCGTCGGGATCGAGGTCTCCTTCCCGCTCGACCGCATGTCCTACGACGAGGCGATCCTCCGCTACGGCACCGACCGCCCGGACCGGCGCCCGGGCATGGAGATTCACGACCTCGGCGAGGTCTTCGCCGGCTCGGAGTTCAAGGTCTTCGCGGGCGCGCTCGAGTCGGGCGGGGTGGTGCGCGGGTTCCGGGCGAGCGGGGGCGAGTGGCCGCGGCGGCGCTTCGACGAGCTGACCGAGCGGGCGAAGTCGCTCGGCGCCAAGGGCCTCGTGTGGGCGGTGGTCGAGCGCGCCGAGGACGGCTCCGGCCTCGGCTGGCGCTCGCGGGTGGCGAAGTTCCTCCAGGCCGACGAGATGGCGCGCGCCGTCGAGGCGCTCGGTGCGGGGGAGGGCGACGTGTTGCTGCTCGTGGCCGACGACGCGAAGGTGGCCGCGCGCGTGCTCGGCGACCTGCGGCTCGAGGTCGCCGGCCCGCAGGAGGGTCACGACCTGCTCTGGGTGGTCGACTTCCCCATGTTCGAGTGGAACGAGGGGGAGGGGAGGCTCGACCCGCTGCACCATCCGTTCACGTCGCCGGGCACGGACCTCGACGACGACCCGGCGAAGTGGCGCAGCCGCGCGTACGACGTGATCATGGACGGCTGGGAGCTCGGCGGCGGGTCGATCCGCATCAGCGACATCGACGTGCAGGAGCGCGTCTTCACCGCGATCGGGCTCGCTCCCGAGGAGGCGCGCGAGCGCTTCGGCTTCCTGCTCGAGGCGTTCCGCTACGGGGCCCCGCCGCACGGCGGCATCGCGTTCGGTCTCGATCGGATCGTGGCCATGCTCGCCGGGCGCGAGTCGATCCGCGACGTGATCGCGTTCCCGAAGACCTCCACCGCGCAGGACCTGCTCACCGGCGCGCCCGCGCCCGTGGACGAGGCGCAGCTCAAGGACCTCGGGGTCGCGCTGCGCAAGCCGCCGCCGGGCGCGTGAACGCGGCTCCGGCCCGGCCGCCCCGCTGGTAGCTTTCGCGGCCCTGGCTTGCTCGCCAGCCGCCCGGTTCGGTTGAGCCAACACCACCGAAACAGGGTGCCCCACTCGGGCCGGGTCGTGGCCCGTCCCGGAGGGCGCCCGAACTTGCTGAAGCAGGTTCAACACAAGGGCGACAGCGGCAAGCCGGGGCTCTTGGATCCGGTGCGCGGGGCTCTTGCGTGCGGCGCGCGGGGCCTCCCGGCTTCCGGCGCGCGGGGGCTCTCGGCTGCGGCGCCCGCGGGCTCTCGGCTCCGGCAAGCCGGGTGCTTCTCTTTAATACAGCGCAGGAACTCGCAAACCTCGTGTCGCACGGCCTCTCGATCCCGCCCTTGGAGGACCATCTCGCCGCTCCGCGCGGACGGGGCCGGCTACGCGATGGCGCTCACGCCGGCAGCGCCGGCGGCGCGCCGTGCGGCGATCTCATCCGGATCGCGCTCGAGGTCCGCGACGGCCGCGTGGCCGACGCCGGCTTCGACGCGAGCGGCTGCTCCGCCGCTCAGGCGGCGGGCAGCGCCGTGGTCGAGCTGGTCCGCGGCCGCCCGGTGCTCGATGCGGCGCGCGTCGCGCCGGCGACCGTGAGCGACGAGCTCGGCGGCCTCTCGCCCGAGCGCCACCACGCGGCGGCGCTCGCCGCGGACGCGCTGCACCGCGCCCTCGCGGCGGCCGCGGCGGACCCCGCCGCGCTGCTCGCGCCCGGCGTCGTCGGCGACCCGGCCGCGACGCCCGCATCGCCGCTCGCGGGCCGCACCCTCGTCGCCATGTCCGGCGGCGTGGACAGCGCTGTGGCCGCGCACCTCTGCCGCGAGCGCGGCGACGACGTCGTGGCGGTCACCCTCGAGCTCTGGGCCGACGCCGCGAACGACGGCACGCGGAGCTGCTGCTCGCCGCAGGCCGTCACGCATGCCCGCGCGCTCGCGCACCGCATGGGCCTTCCGCACCTCACGCTCGACCTGAGCGAGGCGTTCCGCCACGACGTGGTCGACGACTTCCTCGCCGAGCACGCCGCCGGCACCACGCCCAACCCGTGCGTGCGCTGCAACGGCCTCGTCCGCTTCGGCGCGATGCTCGCCCTGGCCGAGCGGGTCGGCGCCGAGCGCCTCGTCACCGGCCACTACGCCCGCATCGCGCGCGACGAGCAGGGTCCGCTCGTGCGCCAGGCCGCCGACCCGCTGAAGGACCAGGCCTACATGCTCGCCCGCCTCGACCCGGAGCTGCTCGACCGCCTCGAGTTCCCCCTCGGCGACCTCGCCAAGCCCGAGACGCGCGCCATCGCCCGCGCCGCCGGCCTGCCGGTGGCCGACCGCCCCGACAGCCAGGACCTCTGCTTCCTCGCGGGCACCACCGCGCAGGCGTTCATGGGCCGCCACGCCGGACCCGCCGCGCGCCCCGGTGAGATCGTCGACGAGCGCGGGCGCGTGCTTGGCACGCACGACGGCCAGCACCGCTTCACCGTCGGTCAGCGCCGCGGCATCGGGGTCTCCTCGCGCGAGCCGCTCTACGTGGTGCGCAAACACGCCGGCTCGAACCGCGTGGTCGTCGGACCGCGCGCCGCCCTGGCGCGCCGCTCGATCGCGCTGAGCGGCGCGACGCTGCACCGCGACGGCGCCGAGGTCGATCGCGTGAAGCTGCGCTACCGCTCGGACCCCCTGCCCTGCCGCGTCACCGCCGCCGCGCCCGCCGGGCGCCACGGCCGCCTCGAGCTCGAGCTCGGCGCCGAGGTGCACGGAGTCGCGCCCGGCCAGACGGCCTGCCTCATGCGACGCGACGCGGTGGTCGGATGGGCGACCATTCGCCCCGACGAGATGCCCATGCCGGATTCCCATTCCCTACCGATGAGCGAGGTGGCCCTTGCCCCGTGACAGGATCGAGCTGACGACGCCGGTCGGACGCGCCTGGGAGGCGGTGGTCCGGATGGTGCTCGGCGGCATCGCCGACCGGCTCGACCTCGGCTTCGACCAGCTCGACGACCTCCAACTCGCGGTTGAGCGCCTGCTGGCCGAGGGCGACCCCAGGGACCCGGTCTCGCTGTCGTTCGAGCTGACCGAAGGCGGCGTGCGCGCTCGCATCGGGCCGCTCCGCGACACCGCGCTTGCCGAGGCGCTCCAGGGCCCCGAGCCACCCCCCGGCGTGCTCACCCTTCCGCGCATCCTGTCGACCGTGGTCGACTCGTACGGGATCGAGGAGGTCGCCGACGGCCACCTGATCGTGCGACTGGAGAAGCTGGTCCGGAGGCAATGAGCACAGTGCAGCCGGTGACCGACGATCGTGAGCTGCTCCGCCGCTACCACGTGGACGGCGACCCGTCCGCGCGCGAGGAGCTGGTGAACCGCCACCTCCCGCTGGTGCGCTCGCTCGCGCGCCGCTACGCGGGTCGTGGCGAGGCGCTCGAGGACATCGAGCAGGTGGGCGCGATCGGCCTGATCAAGGCGATCGACCGCTACGAGCTCTCGCGGGAGGTCGCGCTCACGACCTACGCGACGCCGAACGTGGTCGGCGCGATCAAGCGCCACGTCCGCGACAAGGGCTGGGCCATTCGCGTGCCGCGCGCGCTCCAGGAGCTGAACGGCAAGATGGGGCCGACGATCGAGCGACTCACCTCGAAGCTCGGCCGCTCGCCGAGCATCGCCGAGATCGCGGCCGAGTTCGAGACCTCCACCGAGCAGGTGCTGGAGGCGCTCGAGGCCGGCTCGGCCTACGCGCCGCTGTCGCTCTCGACGGGCCCGAGCGGCGACGAGGAGCTCGACCCGATGGAGACGATCGGCGAGCTCGACGAGGAGTTCGACCGCACCGACGACCGCACCTCGCTCGAGCCCGCGCTCGCCGCGCTGCCCGAGCGCGAGCGCGAGATCCTCCGCATGCGCTTCGAGGACGGCCTGACCCAGACGCAGATCGCCGAGCGGATCGGCATCTCGCAGATGCACGTATCGCGGCTGATCCGGCGCTCGCTCGAGCGCATGCGCAACCAGCTCACGTAGGTTCCCGCCGCGCAGCGGCGAACCAGTGGCCGTGACCACCGCGGCCGCCGAGATCGTCCCGGGGCCTCCGCCCGACATCGCCGCGCGCTCGCCGTTCGAGCTGTTCTGGCGCCGCCTGCGTCGCGACCGGCTCGCCTTCGCGGCGCTCGGCTTCATCGTCTTCCTGATCGTCGTCGCGCTGCTCGCGCCCGTGATCGTGGACGTGACCGGGTCGCGGCCGCCGAACGAGACGGGCAAGCGCTTCCTCGACCCGGAGTTCGGCACGGCGACGGGCCCCAGCTCTGAGAACCCGTTCGGAGTGGACACGCTCGGCCGCGACGTCCTCAGCCGCGTCCTGTATGGCGCCCGCGTGTCGCTTCAGGTCGCTCTGATCGCCACCGCACTGTCGGTGCTGATCGGACTTTTGGTGGGGCTGGTGGCCGGCTACTACCGCGGCTGGGTGGACGCGGTCCTGTCGCGGGTCATCGACGTGCTGCTGGCGTTCCCGATCCTCCTGCTGGCGCTCGGCATCGCCGCGGCGTGCTCGTTCGGCGAGGGCTGCCTGCGCGGCGTGGTCAAGCCGGGACTGGGCGTGGTGATCTTCGTGATCGCGTTCGTCAACTGGACCTACATCGCGCGGATCGTGCGCGGGCAGGTACTCCAGCTCCGCGAGCGCGAGTTCGTCGAGGCGGCGCGCTCGCTGGGCGCCTCCGACGCGCGCATCCTGTTCCGCGAGATCCTCCCGAACCTCACCGCGCCGCTGCTCGTCTACACGACGCTGGCGATCCCGCAGAACATCCTCTTCGAGGCGGCGCTCTCGTTCCTGGGCGTCGGAGTCCAGCCGCCCGACGCGAGCTGGGGCAAGATGATCGCCGACGCGACGGCGGTCTTCGACACCGCCTGGTGGTACATGCTCTTCCCGGGCGCCGCCCTGCTTCTGACGGTCCTCTCGTTCAACATCCTCGGCGACGGACTGCAGGACGCGCTCGACCCCCGCGTAGGGGGGAACTGACGCCCCCGTCAGAGGAACCGGCGCCGCGAAGGCGAACCCCGGCCCGACGACAAGGAGATGAAGCGCATGCGCAAGCAGTGGCTGATGGCAGCCATCGTCGGGGTCCTGGCACTGGTCGCCGCGGGCTGCGGTGGCGGCGACGACGAGGCGAAGCAGGGCGGGACGATCACGGTGCTGGCCGTGAACGACATCATCAGCCTCGATCCGGGCGCCCAGTACTACCAGTACGACTACATGGTGGTCTCGCAGCCCGGGCAGCGCTCGCTCTACGGCTGGAAGGCCGAGGAGACCAAGCCGACGCCTGACCTCGCCGCGAGCATGCCGCAGGTCTCAGACGGCGGTCGCACCGTCACCATCAAGCTCCGGAAGGGCGTGAAGTTCAGTCCGCCCGTGAACCGCGAGGCCACGTCCGCCGACGTGAAGTACGCGATGGAGCGCCTGTTCCTCCCGTCGGTCGGCAACGGGTACGCGTCGGTCTACTTCAACGGGATCGTCGGCGCCGAGGAGTTCACCGAGGGCAAGGCCAAGGAGATCGAGGGCATCCAGGCTCCCGACCCGCAGACCCTCGTCCTGAAGCTCGAGAACCCGGTCGGCGTGATCGCCAACGCGAACGCCCTGACGCTGCCGGGCACCGCGCCCGTGCCGAAGGACTACGCCTCCAAGTACGACAAGGGCGAGACCTCGACGTACGGCGAGCACCTGGTGTTCACGGGCCCGTACATGGTCAAGAACGACGGCAAGGGCAACATCACCGGGTTCACGCCGAACAAGCGGCTCGAGCTCGTCCGCAACCCGAACTGGGACAAGACGACCGACTACCGCGCGGCCTACGTGGACCGCATCGTCTCGCTCGCCGGCACCGACGCGACGGTGGCCAGCCGCCGCATCCTGTCCGGCAAGGGCCTGGTGAGCGGCGACTTTGCCGCACCGCCGACGCCTGTGCTCAAGCAGGCGCTGTCGAGCCGCAAGGACCAGCTCGACATCGTGGACAGCCACGGCAACCGCTTCATCGCGCTGAACACGAAGGTCAAGCCGCTCGACAACGTGAACGTGCGCAAGGCGATCGCCGCGGTGGTCGACAAGGAGGAGCTGCGGCTCACCCGAGGCGGCCCGACGCTCGGCACGGTCGCTTCGCACTTCATCCCACCGGGGATCCCCGGACACGACGAGGCCGGCGGCGAGGCCGGCACCGGCGCGGACTTCCTGAGCAAGCCTCAGGGCGACGTCGCGCTGGCCCAGGAGTACCTGCGCAAGGCGGGGTTCGCGAGCGGCCGCTACGAGGGGCCCGAGCTGCTGATGGTCGGCGACGACGACTCGCCGCCGAAGGAGACCGGCGAGGCGCTCCAGGCGCAGCTCCAGAAGATCGGCATCAAGCTCAACTACCGCCAGGTGCCGCACAACACGATGATCTCGAAGTTCTGCGGCACGCCGAAGGCGGCGGTTGCGATCTGCCCGAACCTCGGGTGGGGGCCGGACTTCTTCGACGCCCAGAGCATGGTCGACCCGATCTTCAACGGCGAGAACATCGCGCCGACCAACAACTCGAACTACGCGCAGCTCGACGACCCGAAGCTGAACGACGCGATGGCCAAGGCGACGATGCTGACCGACCCGGCGGCCCGGGCCAAGGCGTACGGGGAGCTCGACCGGCAGATCAGCGAGCTCGCGCCGGTGATCCCGTGGCTGTGGGACAAGCAGGTCAACATCCGGTCGAAGGACGTGAACGGCGTGATCAACGCCTTCAACGCGGCCTACGACCTGAACTTCACGTCAGTCGAGTAGGGCCACGGACGGGCAGGGACCCGTGATCGCCTACCTGCTCAAGCGACTCGCCTGGGTGGTCGCGCTGCTGTTCCTGGTCAGCGCGATCACGTTCGTGATCTTTTACCTGATGCCGTCGGCGGACCCCGCGCAGCTCCGCGCCGGCCGCCAGCCGACGCCCGAGCTGGTCGAGCGGATCCGCCACCAGCTCGGGCTCGACCAGCCGTGGTACGAGCAGTTCTGGCGCTACATGAAGGATCTGGTCCTGCACTTCGACCTGGGTCGCAGCTACCAGAGCAACGTGCCGGTGCGCGAGCAGCTCTTCGACCGGCTCCCCGCCACCCTGTCGCTCGCGCTCGGCGCGGCGGTGATCTGGATCGTGGCCGGCGTCGCGGTCGGCACGGTGTCGGCGATCCGGCGCCACACGCTGCTCGACCGGGCGGCGATGACGGCCGCGCTCGTCGCGATCTCCGCGCCGCCGTACTGGCTCGGCCTCGTCGCGCTCTACCTGTTCGCGAACGACATCGGCAGGTTCCACGTGTTCGAGGGAGCCGCCAGCTACGCGCCGCTCACCGAGGACCCGCTCCAGTGGGCGTCGTCGCTCGTTCTGCCGTGGCTCGTGCTCGCGGCCTCGTTCGCGGCGATCTACGCGCGGCTCGTGCGCGCGACGCTCGGCGAGGCGATGTCGGAGGACTACATCCGCACCGCGCGCGCGAAGGGCCTGCGCGAGCGGCGCGTGGTGGTCCGCCACGGCCTGCGCTCGGCCATCACGCCGGTCGTCACCGCGGCGGGGCTCGACATCGGCGTGCTGCTCGGCGGCGCGATCCTCGTCGAGACCGTCTTCAACATCCCTGGCATCGGCCTGCTCGCCTACGAGTCGATCCTCGACGCCGACCTCCCGATGATCCAAGGCACGGTCCTGCTCGGCGCGTTCTTCATCGTCCTGGCGAACCTCGTCGTGGACGTCGCGTACCGCTTCATCGACCCGCGCGTCGGCTTCGCGTGAGCGCGCTGCTCGAGGTGCACGACCTGCGCGTGGGCTTCGCCACCGAGGCGGGGACGCTCACGGCGGTCGACGGGGTCTCGTTCTCGGTGGAGGCCGGCGGCGTGCTCGGCGTGGTGGGCGAATCCGGCTCGGGCAAGAGCGTGTCGAGCCTCGCGGTGATGGGCCTGCTGCGCGGGCGCAACGTCACCGTGACGGGCAGGGCGACGTTCGACGGCCGCGACCTGCTCGCGCTCGGCGAGTCCGAGATGCGGCGCGTGCGCGGCAACGAGGTCGCGATGGTCTTCCAGGACCCGCTCTCGTCGCTGCACCCGCTCAAGCGCGTGGGCGCGCAGCTGGTGGAGGCGGTGCGCGCGCACCGGCCGCTCGGACGGGCGGCGGCGCGGGCGCGGGCGGTCGAGCTCTTGCGCATGGTCGAGCTGCCGGAGCCGGAGCGCCGCGTGGACGCTCACCCGCACGAGCTCTCCGGCGGGATGCGCCAGCGGGTGATGATCGCGATGGCGCTCGCCAACGAGCCGCGCCTGCTGATAGCCGACGAGCCGACCACCGCGCTCGACGTGACCGTCCAGGCGCAGATCCTCGACCTGCTCGACCGGCTCCGTGCCGAGCTGGGCATGGCGCTCGTGATCGTGACCCACGACCTCGGCGTGATCGCACGCAGCGCCGCCGAGGTGGCGGTGATGTACGCCGGCCGGATCGTCGAGCGTGCGCCCACGCGCAGGCTGTTCGAGGAGCCCCAGCACCCCTACACCTGGGGCCTCCTGCGCTCGATCCCGCGCCTCGACAGCCCGCCCGGGACGCGGCTCGTACCGATCGAGGGCCGCCCGCCGAGCCTGCTGGCCCGCCCGACCGGATGCAGCTTCCACCCGCGCTGCCCGCACGTGCGCGAGTCGCACACCCGGATCGACCCGCCGCTCGAGCCGGTCGACGGCGACCCGGCGCACGAGGTGGCGTGCCTGCTGCCGGCGCGCGAGCGGCGCGAGCTGTGGAGGAGCGCACGGTGAGCCTGCTCGAGGTGCGCGACCTCGTGAAGGAGTTCCCCTCCGCCCGCCGCGCCGGCGGCCGGCGCGGGGAGGCGGTGCGCGCGGTGGACGGCGTCTCGTTCGACGTCAGGCCGGGGGAGACGTTCGGCATCGTGGGAGAGACCGGATCGGGGAAGAGCACGATCGCGCGCCTCGTGGCGCGGCTGATCGAGCCGACCGCGGGGTCGATCCGCTTCGACGGCCGCGAGGTCACGACGCTTCGCCGCGGCGAGCTGAAGGCGCTCCGCCGCGACGTGCAGATGGTCTTCCAGGACCCGTACTCGTCGCTCAACCCGCGCAAGACGGTCGGCAGCATCGTGGCCGAGCCGCTTGCTGTGCACGGGCTCCACGAGGGCCGCGGCGAGCGGCGCCGCGCGGTGCAGGAGCTGCTCGAGCGAGTGGGACTGAACCCCGAGCACTTCAACCGCTACCCCCACGAGTTCTCGGGCGGGCAGCGCCAGCGCGTCGGCGTGGCGCGGGCGCTGGCCCTGCGGCCGCGGCTGATCCTCGCCGACGAGCCGGTGTCGGCGCTCGACGTGTCGATCCAGGCGCAGATCCTCAACCTGCTGCGCGACCTGAGCGAGGAGCTGGGGCTGACGCTCGTGCTGATCTCGCACGACCTCTCGGTCATCCGCTACATGTGCCGGCGCGTGGCGGTGATGCGCGCGGGGAAGGTAGTCGAGCTGGCCGACGCGGAGACGCTGTTCGCGCGGCCGTCGCATCCGTATACGGCTGCGCTGCTCGAGGCCGTTCCGAGGATCTAGCGGCGCGCTACGAAGCCGAGCATCGCCGGAATGCGGTCAGTCGAGGCTGCCCAGCCGTTCGATGGACTCGGCGACGACCGCGTACTGGATGTGTGGGCGGCCGGCGGAGTAGTCGATGTCGACGCTGAGCATCCCCACCACCGCGACGATGCCGTGTTCGGCAGCCCCGCGTGTCGCCTTTGATGCAAGTTCAGGCGGAAGCACGATGTTGACGTCAAAGGCCCCGGGTTCTTCTCCTCCCCATAGACCCCGGCGCGGCACCTTCAGCAGCCGGTTGCTCCAGCCCTGGCTCAGCGGAATACGGGCGTCGGGTACGTCGACCAGCCTTCCCGTCAGGCAGACGACGTTCAACGGCGGCGCTCCCGCAAAACGGCCCCGTGCCAGCAACAAATCGCGCACACGTGAGCAAGTGTCGCCGATTTGGAAACCGCACTTATCAGGATTCCTTGTTCGCTCGCGGCGCATAGCCGTGGGCCCGCCTTTCGACGAAGCGCGCGTGCGGACGCGGACGAGAGAGCCGCGCGACCGAAGCACGCGCCTCTCCTCCTCCGCATCGATCACCTGAGCTTGGCGATCACGCTTCACCTCCTTGAGCCGCAGCCAAACGAGCAATTGAGCAATATATCCTGATCAATCAGGTCAGTCAATCGCTCCCCAAAAGCCGATTAATTTGCAGCCGAAAAGGGCTTCTGCAAGCTCGTCTCAGGCGCCCACCCATGGATCTGGTTGCAGTGATAAAAGTGGGTCCCGGAAAGGAGATCAGCCTGACGAAACCCGTCGACATAACGGATCCCACGGTCGCGAAGGCGTACTCGCATCCGCTGCGGATCGAGATCCTCGGGCTCCTGGACAACCGGGTCGCGAGTCCCCGGCAACTTGCGACCGAACTCGACGCCGGCCTCTCGGTCACGAGCTACCACGTTCGGCAACTCAAGGGCGCCAAGCTCATCCGGCTCGTTAGGCGCAAGCAGGTGCGCGGCGCCATCGAGCACTACTACACCGCGAATGTCCGGCCGACCATCACCGACACAGGCTGGGGGCGTCTTCCGCCGATAGTGAAGCGAGCTTGGCTCGGAGGCAAGATCGCCCTGATCGGCAAGGAAGTCGCCGCCGCCGCCGGCGCGGGCGGATTCGACCATAAGGACATTCATTTGAGCCGGACGAGCGTCCGCGTAACACCCGCTGCCTGGAACGCCGCCGCGAAGATCCTGGCACGTGCCTTGGACGAGATCGAGGCACTCGGCGTGGAGGGCGCCGCGCACCCTGAGGCGGTGGAGGAGGAGGGCGAAGAGCGCCACGCGATCGCGGTCATGATGCTGTTTGAGGCCGCGTCGCCAGAGTCCTTCGATCCCCACACCGGCGCCCAGTCCCGCACCGAGAACTTCGACGATTTCGCCTCGACGGATCAGCATCGGAAGTAGCTGGCGCATGGTGGGCGGTGGGAAGGCCCCTGAGACAGGACCCGCGAGTCCGGACGCAACCTCCCAACTGCGCGTCGTCCTGGTCAATCCCCACGATCTGATCCACTGGGGCTTCCGATCCTTGCTGTGCAGCGAACCGTGGGTCGACCGGCTCATCAGCGCCCACAGCTCGGCTGAAGCGCTCCAGGTCGCCCGCCGCTACCGGCCCCACGTCGCGGTGATAGATACGCAGCTGGTGTGGGAATCGGGCGACCTGTGTCACGAACTGCGCGGGCAGTCGCCGTCCACTCGCATCCTCCTCACCTCGGGCGAGCGCGTGTCCGAGGTAAACGCGAAATCGCTTGGGGCGGTCGGCGTTGTGCCCAAGACATGGCATGGGCGAGCCATCGCCGCCGCCGCCCGATCCGTTGGGTTTGGCAGGACTGTGTTCGCCGCCGGACCCGAACAGCAGACCGACTTGCTCACGCCCCGCGAGAAGACGATTCTCGAGATGCTTGCCCGGGGCGCGACCAGCCGCGCGATCGCCACGCGGCTGAACCTGTCACCACACACGGTGAAGGATCATGTGCGCTCTGTGCTCCGGAAGCTGAAGGCGCGCAATCGAGCCGAGGCAGTGCTGCGTGCCAGGCGGTTAGGGGTACTGACCTAGCGGTGCGCGCCTCAAGAACGCTCAGGCTGACGCACGTCGGCTGGGCGCCTCATCCGCACGATGACCGTGAACGTGGTCCGGTCGGCTCGACTCACTTGCGCCTGCGCGCCATGCAGGCAATCTTGAGGTGCGCATCTTCGTCGGGCTCCGGCACGAGTCCTTCCTCCGGAGACTCCCCCCGCATTTCAATCACCTCGAGGCCGACCTCCGAGCAAGCCAGTTCGATGGTCTCGATCGAGTGGTGGCGCTGTACGTGTCGACTACGGGTCACGAGCGTTTCGCCTGCAGCGAGGAGCTCGATCGTGGCGGACGCCAGCCCACCCGGTGGCATGTGCTCGCTGCCTTCGCCGCGCCAGCGAAATCGCCTGTGCCCGGCCTCGAGCGTGAAGTCGCCAGCCCACGTCGTCCTGTAGGCCGAGAGGGAATTGAAGTCGAACGCCGCGAGCCCCCCTGGCTCGAGTGCGTCGTGGATGGAGCGGAGCGCGGCGACGAGATCCGCCGTCGAGAGCAGGTAGTTCAGCGAATCGTCCACGCACGTGACGAGGTCGAACCGCTCACACCAAGGCAACGCGCGGAGGTCCGCCACGACGACCTCCGCTCGTCCGTTCGCCTTGCGTCTCGCCCGCGAGACCATCGCCGGGGAGAGGTCACACGCAACGACTTCGTAGCCGCGGTCGAGCATCGGAATGAAGCTGTTGCCCGTCCCGCATGCCGCGTCGAGCAGTCGCCGGCCGGCGAGTCCGCACTCGCGCGCCCAGGCGTCGATGTCGGACATCCAGCTCTCGTACTGGTAGTCGCGGGTGAAGGCGTCGTAGTAGGGCGCGAACGCTTCGTAGGTGACGAGTGCGTCGCCAGTAGGCACCGTTTCGCCCCGCTGAACAATACGGAAGCCAAATTGTTCAGTTCTTTTTGAGCAACCCGACGCGCTGCTACGGCGCGACGTAACGGCCACCTCGCCAAACGTCCGGTGGCCTGCGGAGCCGCGACCGTCGTGCGTTCGCCTAGCCCGCCCCTCGACGTCGCTCGCGTCACTGCGGCGGAGGGATTTCCTCTAGGCGCAACCTGGGTACGCAGACGTGGACGAACCCCCGGCCGTTCTACGTTGCGCGTTGCGAGCGGGTCCCACTAGGTTGAGTCATGCGCCGCGCGCAGGTGGGTTGTCGCCGGATGCGGCGGGAAGTCGGAGGCCAGGATCTCGACGAGCACGGTGTCCTGCCATCCACCAAATGCCCACTCGGATTGACGCTCGACGCCGACGATCCGGGCGCCCACAGCCTCGCCGTCCCGCTCGACGCCGCGAACGACCGCGTCGTTCATTGCCAGGTAGCGCAAGGTGACCCGATGCAAACCGAGCGCGTCAAAGGCGTAGGCCGCCAACAGCATTGCCACCTCACTACCGCAGCCGCTCCCGCGATCCTTCGGATCGAGTATCGCCACGGCTATATCGGCCGAGGCCGACGGCCACGTGATGTGGTTGAGTCCGGCCTCCCCGATGAAGCGCTGGTCATCGGCCTTCCGCACGTCGAATGCGGCGATGCTCGATGACCTGCTGATGATCTCCCAGGCAGCCTCGCGCTTCTCACGCGTATACGGAGGCCTGGACGGTATCTCCGTCGGAGCGCCGGACGTGGGCCATGTGAGCAGCATCGCAAGCTCGGGATCGTTAAAAGCGTCCCAGCGGGCAAGGAATTCCTCCCGGACCATCGCCGAAAGGCCAACTCTCTCCCCTAGAACGATCCAGCGTCGCTGCACTTAGGCCGGGACGATGCCAGATCGTTAGAAATTGCGTGGCCGGGTTTGCGACCAACGGTCGCACTGCGGTCGTCACCGCCGGCGGTCGCTTCCAGGCACGTCAACTGCGACAGCCCGCCAGCCCGGGCGTGGTTACTCGCCTAATGCGCCTCCTAGCGCCAAGGCTCCCAGGAGTACCGGCCCGTTTCGATCAAGGCGATGTGGACCGTGTCGCCCCTTGTCATCGAACGCGCGGAATCAAGGCAAGCGCACGATGACGTTCGGCTGCCGCCCCTCGATGATCGCCAAGACGACCTCTAGGGCCTGCGCGGTCGCCGGCACGAGGATGACGAACCACCGCCATATGTAGAAGCGCAGCTTCCACTCGGCTCGGCGGACGTCTATGTATCTGTCTTCGTCACTTCGCCTTAGCAGGCGACGTGACGAGGGCGTGCCTGACAAGGCGCGTTCTCCCTTCTCGTCTACGCCACCTGCGGGTACCGGAGACGCACGGAGCGCCTCCCGATGCGAGGACCGGAGACGCGCGGAGCATCTCCCGATTCAACTCACATCGCCTCGCCTAACCGAGCTTTAGGTTCTGCCCCCTTGCGGAACAAGCGTTAGCTTCCGACCCGGCTGGTGAGCTATGTGATTGCTTGCCCAGCCAACTTTAGGGCGCGCACCCTTGGCTGGCAACCGGCGGGACGCGCTTACTCGTACTCCCCAATACTCCAGCCAGCGTCCTGTAGGTCGTTGATGAAGTGGTCGGAGAGCTCGAGCTCGCCATCGTGGTCAGTGATCGAAGGGCGCTGCGAGTCGCCCGCCCCGAGGAAGGCCAGCACCGTCCCATCGACAGCGTGCCACCGCACGGCCGTCACCGCGAGGGCGAGCGTCGGACCTCGGACGGTGTCGATGAACTGGCCGACCGCAGGCATGCCGGGCAGCATCGCCGTGCGCTCGGCGCGACGCCGACCCACGCCCGGCGTCACGAGGTCGATGATGAGTTGGACCTTGACCATGAAGGGTCAATAGCTTGGCCAGCGGGCCGGATGTAAGGACCCATGCGGCCCTGCGACGCCTCAGCGCAGCCCGAGGTACATGGTGGCCGCGATGACCACGACCGTCAGGCCGACGACCGCCCACGTCAGGCGCACCATCGTCTGCGTCAGCCTCAGCATCGCGGCCGTGTCCGCGTCTACCTGCGCCCAGCGGGTGGCTACCGACTCTCCGAGGTCTTGACCCGTCTTCCCGGCCGCCTTGAGCGCCCGCCGATTCGAGCGGACGACGAGGAACAGGAACAGGAGCCACCACCACAGTCGGCGCGGGACCGGCACGTCTGCCAGCCGCACGTACATCCCACGCTCGCTCATAGCGTCAATCGTTCCGCGCCGGGCGGACGCCGATGTGCGCGATGGAGCACCATGGCGACGCATGAACCGTCCAGTGCGAGTGCCATGCTTCCGTCCGACCCGGGTGTGACGGTTCTGTCCGCATACGCCGCCCCCGACATTGCCGCCGAGGGCGGCCGTGACAATGCCACGGAGAACGGCGCAAGCGGTCGTCCCAGCATCCCCATGCTCGACCTGTTCGCGGGCGCGGGCGACCTCTCCATCGGCCTCTCGCGCGAGGGCTTCGAGCCGGTCGGCGCGGTCGAGGTCATGGACGACGCGGCGCTGACCTATGAGGCCCGCCACGACTTCACGGTGGACCGGCGGCGCCTGGAGAAGATCCCCGAGAACGAGCTCCGCGTGGCGTGGCAGGGTTCAGGTCGTCGCTGGGGGTCCTCCCTGCCAGCCGTGGCCCACCGGCGGGCTGCGCCTCGGAGACGGGGATGACCGCGACGGGTTCACAGCGATGTTTCGCGCGCTCGACCTGATCCGCCCCGACGCGTTCATCATCGAGAACGTCGCTGGGTTGGAGCGCGGCAAGACGCGCCCGTACTTCCTCGAGCTCGTCCACGTCCTAGACGACGTGCTGGGCTACGAGGTCAAGACCAAGACGCTCAACGGACTTCGTGCCCGACACCGTGGACCTATACGCGTGGCCCGGCCTCGCGCTCGCCCTTCCGACCCGACCTGTCGAAACGGGCGGGAACGCTCACGAGTAGCGCTTGACGAACCCGAAGCGCAGGTGGTTGTGGGCGACCCAGCCGTAGGCGCCTGCCGGGCCGAGGCCTAGCTCGGTCCCGAGCCGGTGCAGCGAGCGGCCGGGGGCGTGACCCAGCGCGGGTTGGGGGCCGGGACAGCCGAGCCCGCTAGTCGTCGGGCCGCATCGGCCTGCCCTGCCGGTAGACAACCGGCCCGATCTCCTCGCCACGGCCGCCCCGCTCGAGGCCGTTCCGAGGATCTAGCCGCGCGCTATTCGGCCGCGCGGGCCCGACCTTTAGCCATTCTCGGCCTTTGCACGGACTATTTCACTCAAATGGGGGTGTTGACAGCCCTGAACCTGCACGCTTAGTGTGGATCTCGCATAGGTACTGGCCCGATCCCAGCATGAAGTTAGGTGGTCGGGGAACCTCGGACTGCAAGGGGAGTTCGATATGTCCGCCTCGAGGCGCTAACGATTCGCGGGGGGCGGGGTCGCCCGTTTCAGGCCACCCCGCCCACCCCGCGCAAACGCCCGTCGCGGACCGCCGCACCCGCAGTACCCCCCTCGAACTCCCGCTCTCAAGCCAACTTGCGCGCCACGCTCAGACTTCTCCGGCTCGAGCCCCGAGCCCGCCTCTTCTTCGGCTCATACGCCCAGTCCGCGCTCGGCAACGGCGCCGGCTACGTGGCGCTCGTCGTGCTCGCCTACCAGGCCTGGCACTCGCCGTGGGCCATCTCGCTCGTCCTGCTCGCCGACTTCCTGCCGGCGATGCTGTTCGGCCCGCTGTTCGGTGCCGCCGCCGACCGCTGGTCGCGCCGGCGGATCGCGATCCTCAGCGACCTCGCCCGCGCCGTCGCCTTCATCGGCATCGCGTTCGTCGGCGGTATCTGGGCGATCGTCGGCTTCGCCCTGCTGGCCGGCGCCGGCGCCGGCCTGTTCACGCCCGCGATCCTCGCGGCCCTCCCGAGCCTGATCGAGGACGAGGAGCGGCTGCCCGCCGCGACCTCGCTCTACGGCGCGCTTACCGACGCCGGCCGCTCCATCGGCCCGGCGCTCGCGGGCCTGGGACTGCTGGTGGCCAGCCCGGAGGCCGTCGCGGCCGCCAACGGCGTGACCTTCCTCGTGTCAGCCGCCGTCCTGGCGGTGCTGAGCTTCGGCGGCAGCCCGGAGGGCGCCTCCGAACGCGCCGGCCTGCTGCGCGAGGCACGCGAGGGGATCACCGCCACCGCGCGCCTGTCGGGGATCCGCGTGCTGATCGGCGCCTCGAGCGGGCTGCTGCTGTTCGCGGCCATGCTGAACGTGACTGAACTGCTCGTGGCCGAGGACCTCGGCTCGGGTGACACGGGCTACTCCGTGCTGGTGGCGGCGGCGGGGCTCGGCTTCGTGGCCGGCTCGCTCGCCGGGGCCAACGGTGCGCCGATCGCCGAGCTCAAGCGC
>DASVPL010000199.1:0-18339 GCA_036382905.1 Thermoleophilaceae bacterium
GACTGCGTGCGGGAGATGGTCCGCATGGCGGTGGAGGAGCTCGCGTCGATCGGCGACGAGGTCTTCGTGCTCGCCCGCCAGCGCAACCTCGAGACGATCCACCAGCACGACGTCGTCGCCGAGCGCCACGGTCTGCTCGGGGACCTCGCGCGGGAGATCGCGGGCGACGACACGCCCACCCGCCACGTCGGGCTGCGCGAGTGGCTCGAAAACGCCGCCTGACGCACAAGCGTCCAGAAGCGTCCACCTGGCGTCACGCCCGCCGCGCCCGCGCCGATCACAGGGTCATGGAAGATCGCCTGAAGACCGTAGGCCTGTCGCAGGACGCGGCCATCGTGCTCGCGCTCGCCGACACGGCGGTGCCGTTCGCCCACTCCCCCGAGGACGAGGCCGAGCGCTGGGTCCGCGTGATGCGGCTCCACGGCGCGGTCGGGTCCACGCTCCAGTCGCTCGGCGTCGGCGAGGCGCCGCTCGAGACCTCGGCGCAGCCCGCGTCGGTCCGCCTGCTGCGCCGCCGCCCGCTGGGCGAGGACGTGGTGAACATGGTCACCGCTAGCGCGCGGATGTTCGCGATCTCGCGCGGAGCCGTCACGGTCTGCACGATCGACGTGCTGTTCGCTCTGTTCGAGGTCTACGGCAAGACCTTCGACCGCGCGCTCTACATCCGCGGCACGACCCGCGAGGAGCTGCTCGAGCGGCTTCCGCAGGAGCTCGAGGCGAGCGTCTCGCAGGGCTAGCCGGGCGGGGTCGCCCGGTCGAGCCCCGCCTTGCGCTCCGCCCCCGCCGCCACGCGCTCGCGCGCCTCGTCGATGCGGCGGCGGAAGTTCAGGAAGTAGTCGGCGCCCGAGATCAGCGTCGCGGCGACCGCCGTGTAGAGCAGCGCCTGCACCCACCAGTCACCGGTGTCCGAGGCGGCGATCAGGGCGAGGATCGCCGCGATCTGGCTGGCGGTCTTGACCTTCCCCAGCGAGCTGGCGGGGATCACCACGCCCTGCGCGCCGGCGGCGATCCGCAGGCCGCTCACGGCGAACTCCCGCGCGATGATCACCATCGCCACCCAGCCGGCCAGCCGGTCGATGCTGACGAGCGCGATCAGCGCGGCGGCGATCAGCAGCTTGTCGGCGATCGGGTCCATCACCTTGCCGAACGTGGTCTCGCTGCGGCGCGAGCGCGCGAGGTAGCCGTCGAGGCCATCGGTGAACGCCGCCGTGGCGAAGACCGCGGCCGCGAGCCATTTCGCGCTCGGCGTGGCGTCGAGCAGCGCGACCACGAGCACCGGCACGAGCAGGATCCGGAAGAGCGTGAGCGCGTTCGGGAGGTTCAGGGGGAACACCCCGCTGAGGCTACCCGCGGGCTACGTATTCGATAGCGGCAGTCGAGCCGAGCGGCCCGAGCGGCGAGACCGTCGCGGCCAGCACCGGCCACGGGAACACGCGGCGGCGGCAGCCCTCGAAGACCAGCAGGCAGAGCGCAATCCAGCCGAAGCCGTGGGTCCAACCGAGGATCGTCTTGGCGTGCTCGTCCAGGCCGCCGATCCAGACCACGAGCAGCGCGCTGAACACGGTCAGCTCCACGATCGAGTAGATGCGGACGAACTTGAAGTAGGTCATGCGCGCCGGTGCTGGATGGCCGCGCGCCCGATCAGCGCAAAGCCGATCGCGGCGGACACGACGATGATCGAGAACGGCACGACGTTCTCGCGCGACCAGAGGTCGTCGATGTTGTCGCCGAGCGCGGTGTAGGCGTAGATGCGCGGTCCCATCGAGAGGCCGGACGCCAGGGCGATCTGCCACGCGCCGAGCCGTGTGACCCCGCTCGCGTAGTTGAGGGCGGTGAACGGAGTGAAGGGAGTGAGCCGCGCGTAGAAGACGGCCTCGAACCCGCGCCGGTCGAGGAGGTCGTCGAGCTGCTTGCCGCGCCTGCCGAGCAGGTGCTCGGCGCGCTCGCCCACCCAGCGGCGCCCGATCGCGTTCTGGATCCCGGTCGAGGCGGTGGCCACGGCGATCGCCAGGAGCGTGCCCGGGACGATCCCGAAGAGCAGCCCCGCGCCCGCCGCCGCGATCGGGATCGCGAGGATGAAGACACAGTTGAGGACGATCGCGACGGGCACGAACGCGAGCCACCCGGCCAGGCCGAGCTCCTCCCCCCAGTCCTCGATCGCACCGACCGACATCTCCACGCCCGCGAGCCGCAGGCCGATCCAGAGGACCAGCAGCCCGGCGGACAGCAGCGCCATCCGCACGAGCACGAAGCGCGCGGCGCCGAGGCGCGCGCCGATCCTGCGCGCGTGCTCGCGGATTCGGGCCACGAACGGAGCCTATTCGGCGCCGATAGCCTCGCCGCCGCCATGCGACGGGTCACCACAGCGATCGCGGTCGCCGCGCTCGCGCTCGGCGCGGCGGGCTGCGACGGCGACGACCCCGACCCGCGGGCGGACTTCCTCAAGCAGGCCGACCGCATCTGCCTGCGCTCGGGCGTGCGCCCCAAGGCGCTGCCGAACGACAACCGCCAGGCGGCCAAGCTGCTCGGCGAGGAGGCGCGGCTGCGCGCGGCGGTGCACCTGAAGCTGCGCGCGCTCGAGGTGCCGGCCGAGCTGCGCGCGGACTACGCGCGGTTCCTCAGGCTGACCGGCGAGGTGGCGAGCGCGCTGCGGCGGATGGCCGCGGTGGCGCGCGGCGACGAGCCGGCGCGGCTCGCCGAGCTCGGGCGGCGCGCGACGCTCGTCGAGGAGGAGCGCATGCGCCTGGCCGAGCGGATCGGGTTCAGGCGCTGCGGGCGCCCGATCACGGAGCCGGTCAGGTCAGAGTCACCGTGAAGGTGACCTTGCCGGAGTCGCACGTCTCGCCGGTATTCAGGGTGATCTGAGAGCGGATCAGCCCCGTGGCGCGGCGGCCGCGGCGCTTGAACGTCCCGGTGGCTGTGCCGGACCCGCCCTGCACCACCGACTCGTCGCTCGTCCCGTGCAGGTCCTGGCGCGCGCTGAAGCGACCGCTCTTCACCTTGATCGTGTCGAGCACGAAGCTGCCGGACTGGCCGTCGTGCTCGCCGGTGCAGCGGTAGGTAAGGCTCGTGGCGAGGTCGATCACCCGCTTCCCGCTCGCCGACGTGACGAGCGAGAGCGCCTCGCCCTGCGAGGTCGTCCCGCTGTAGCCGGAGTTCTTCTGGGGGCTGGCGGCCTGCGCCGCGCCCGGTACGACGAGCAGCAACGTCGCCGCCGCGGCAATCCCTGCCTGAGTGCGAGTCATCGATTCCTTTCGATTCGTCCTGCGGCGAGCGTACGCCAGGGTGCGCCGCCCCGCCACCTTTTAGACATGACTGAACTTGTCGATAAGCTTCGCTACAAGCATGCGACTGTCACGCCGAAACCTGCTCGCCGGGCTTCCCGCCCTCGGCGCGCTGCCGTTCGCGGGGCGGGCGCTGGCCGCTGACGAGCACGCGGGCCACGGCGCGGGCCACGCCGAGGGCGCGCCCACCGAGAAGACCGCGGCGCACGCCGGCCACGGGGGACACGTGGGGACGGTCGGGACCGTCGACCACCGCGCCAACGGCTTCGACCCGCACGCGATCCTGCGCGACTTCGACCGCGGCACGGTGCGCCGCGAGGGCGGGCGCACGGTCCGCGAGTGGACGCTGATCGCGCAGGACAAGGAGATCGAGGTCGCGCCCGGCGTGAAGTACCACGCCTGGACCTACAACGGGCGCGTGCCCGGCCCCACGCTGCGCTGCACCGAGGGCGAGCGGCTGCGGATCAACTTCCTGAACGGCTCGAAGCATCCGCACACGGTCCACTTCCACGGCATCCACCCGGCAACGCACGACGGCATTCCGGGCGTGGGTGCCGGGAACATCGAGCCGGGCGAGGAGTTCACCTACGAGTTCGACGCCGCGCCGTTCGGGCTCCATCACTACCACTGCCACACGATCCCGCTGGCCGAGCACATCGCGAAGGGGCTCTACGGCACGTTCATCGTCGACCCGAAGCGGGGCCGGCCGAAGGCCGACGAGCTCGTGATGGTCCAGAACGGGTTCGACACCAACTTCGACCGCTCGAACGAGGTGTACGCCGTCAACACGGTCGCGTTCGCGTACATGAACGAGCCGATCCGGGTCAAGCGCGGCGAGCTCGTCCGGATCTACCTCGTGAACCTCCTCGAGTACGACCTCGTCAACTCGTTCCACGTCCACGCGAACTTCTTCCAGCACTTCCCCACCGGCACGTCGCTCGAGCCGGTCGAGTTCACCGACACGATCGTGCAGGGGCAGGGCCAGCGCTCGATCCTCGAGATGCGGTTTCCCTTCCCCGGCAGGTACATGTTCCACGCGCACGTGACCGAGTTCGCGGAGCTCGGCTGGATGGGCTTCTTCGAGGTCGAGGACTAGCGTGGCGACGGTCGCCCCGCGACGCGGTGGACGGCGCTGGCTCGCGGCGCTCGTGCCGCTCGCGGTGCTGGCGGCCGCGGTCCTGGCGCTGGTGCTGCTCGACGCGCCGGGCCTCGAGCGGCGCGGCGTGCCGGCCGAGGACCTCGTCGTCGACCGCACCGAGCTGCGGCCCGGCGAGATCGAGCTGCACGTGCGCAACGACGGGCCGGATCCGGTGAGGATCGAGCAGGCGGTCGTCAACGACTCGTTCGTGGGCTTCGAGCAGGACTCCGAGAAGGTCGGGCGCCTGGCGGCCACGACCGTGACCGCGCAGTACCCGTGGATCGAGGGCCAGGCCTACGAGGTCGCGCTGCTGACCTCGACGGGCGGCACGGTCACGCACGAGATCGAGTCGGCGGCCGAGTCGCCGAAGGCCGACGCCGGCTTCTTCGGCGTGATGAGCCTGATCGGGCTCTACGTGGGGATCATCCCGCTGGCGATCGGGATGCTGTGGCTGCCCTGGCTGCGGCAGCTCCACGAGCGCTGGATACGGCTCGCGATGGCCGTCACGGTCGGCCTGCTCGCGTTCCTCGGGCTCGACGCGATGGAGGAGGGGCGCGCGATCGGCGCCGAGGGCGCGCAGGCGCTGGGCGGCGCGGCGCTGGTGTTCGTGGGCGCGGCGGTGGCGTACCTGGCGCTCGCGGGAATCGACTCGTGGCTGCGAGCGCGCCGGGCGCGGGCGCGGGAGGCCGCGTCGGCGCGCGGCGACGCCGGGGCGGCGAGCGCCGGTGCCACCCTCGCGCTGCTGATCGCGATCGGCATCGGGCTGCACAACCTCGGCGAGGGGCTCGCGATCGGGTCGGCGTACGCGATCGGGTCGCTCGCGCTGGGGGTCTCCCTCGTGGTGGGCTTCGCCATCCACAACACCACCGAGGGGCTGGCGATAGTCGCGCCCGCGGCCGACGAGGCGGTGCCGCTGCGGCGGCTCGTCCTGCTCGGCGCGATCGCCGGCCTGCCGGTGATACCGGGCGCCCTCATCGGCGCAGCGGCATTCAGCACGAGCCTCACGGCGCTGATGCTCGGGATCGGCGCGGGCGCGATCGCGCAGGTCATCGTGCAGATCGCGCCGGCGCTGCGCGACCGCGCCGGAGCGCTGCTCAACCCGCTGGCCGTCGGGGGCATCCTGCTCGGCGCGGCGGTGATGTACGCCACCGGCCTGCTGGTGTCGGTGTAGCGATGGCAACGCGGGAGCTCTCGCACGCGGTCGAGGACTACGCGAAGGCGATCTACGTGCTCGAGGAGCGCGCCGGCGGGCCGGTCACCAACAACGCGATCGCCGAGCGGCTGAGCGTCACGCCGGCGTCGGCGTCGAGCATGGTCAAGAAGCTCGACGGGCTCGGCCTGGTCGCCCACGTCCCCTACCGCGGCGTGCGGCTGACCGCGCGCGGGCGGCGGGTCGCGCTCGAGGTGCTGCGCCACCACCGGCTGCTCGAGCGCTACCTCGTCGAGGAGCTGGGCGTGCCCTGGGACCGCGTGCACGACGAGGCCGAGGTTCTCGAGCACGTGCTCTCGGAGGATCTCGAGGCACGCATCGCGGCGAAGCTAGGCGACCCGCGCCACGACCCGCACGGCGACCCGATCCCGACCCTCGAGGGCGAGATCGACGAGGACGAGACGCGCGCGCTCGGCGAGCTGGAGCCCGGCGAGAGCGGCACGTTCACGCGCGTCTCGGACGCCGACCCGGAGAAGCTCCGCTACCTGCACGACCGCGGCATCGCGCCGGGAATGCCGCTGGCGGTGGTCGGCCGCGAGCCGTTCGGCGGGCCGCTGCGCGTGGAGATCGGCGGCCACGAGCACGCGCTGGGCGGCGAGCTGGCCGAGGCGATGCGCGTGGCGTAGCGCCGCCCGCCGCGGCTCCGCGCGCGTCGGTCCTTGTACGGGTCGCCCCATCCCCGGCACGGTAGGCCGTCCGGGACGCGTGCGAGCTTGCCCGCAACCAACGAACGGGGGACTTGTGGCCGAGCGAAGGGACATGGAGCGGTTCGGACCGCTGGCGGGGCTGATCTTCCTGGTGCTGGCGATCGTGTCGTTCGCGATCGCGGGCGACCCGACCGACCTCGACAAGTCCACCGAGGAGTACGCGCGCTACTGGGCGGACAACGACACGGAGCAGGTCATCTCGGCCATCATCGGGTGCTACGCGGCCGTCGCGTTCCTGTGGTTCTCGGGCAGCGTGCGCGAGGTGGTCGCCGGCGTCGAGCCCGGCAAGGCGCGGCTCGCGTCGATCGCGCAGGCCGGCGCCGCGGTCTTCAGCGCGGGGCTGCTCGTCAACTCCGCGATTCAGTTCGCTGCCGCGCAGACGGCGGAGGACGTCTCGCCGCAGGCCACCGAGGCGCTGGGCGCGCTGTACGAGAACTTCTTCTTCCCGATGGCCGGGGGGATGGCGGTATTCCTGCTCGCCGCCGGCATCGGGGCGGTGCGGCACGGGGCGTTCGACAGGCGGCTCGGGTGGATGGCTGTCGTGATCGCCGTGGTTGCGCTCACGCCTGCCGGGTTCTTCGGCTTCATCGCCAGCATGATCTGGGTGGGGCTCGCCTCGATCGTCCTATACCGCAAGAAGGACCCGCTGGGCTCGGGGGCGGCTCAGCCGCCGGCGCCCGCCTGAGCCGCTACCTGCAGGCCGGGTAGGTCCGGGCCGCCTTCAGCGTCCGGTTGTGCGTGGTGCGCACGCGCACGCCGATGCGCAGCACGCCGCCGGGAAGGTTCCGCAGGATGACCGTCTTGCGCGCGAGCGCGGCGCGCGTGCGCCGCACGAGCACGCGCGCGCCGTTCACGCTCACCGCGACCGAGCGGCGGCGCTCGCGGTGGCCGGGGTGCCTGAGGCGGATCGTCAGGGTGCCGCCGCTCGAGCAGGGGCGCCCGGAGGGGAAGCTGGCGGCGGTCGCGGGAGCGGGCTCCGCGGGCACGAACCGGATCCGCCGGGCGACCCAGCGGCGCTCCTCGCCGCCCGGCGCGAACTGCGCCGTGGTGGCGGGCTGGCCGAGGTCGGCGGCCAGCGTGATCCGGCCCGCGGGGTCGGCCGTCGCGGCTGCGGGCCCGGCGCCCTCGACACGCACCCGCTCGCCCGCCTCGAACAGCGGCGGGGTGACGACCGTCTCGGTCCCCGACCCGATCAGCGTCAGTCCGTCGCGCGAAGCGCCGCGCACCTCCACGAACTCGGGCGCGCGCTTCGCGTCCGCGCGGAACGTCCAGCCCCAGGCGCTCGCGTCGGCGAAGATCGAGCGGTAGTCGAAGCTCGCGGGCGCGCGGCGGCCGAACGACCTCACCATCACGTCCCAGAACGCGTGCAGGCCCTGCTCGGCGGTGACCATGTTGTGCACTCCGCAGGGCAGCCGGTCGTCGGTGTGATCGACGGCGGCGGCCGTGAGCACGCGGTCGAGGTCGTCGTGGAGCTGACGGATGGCCGGCTCGGCCGGCGCCAGCAGCACCGGATCGCGCGCGTCCTGGGGCCCACACGTCGCGCCGTTGCCGGAGGAGAAGTAGACGCCGAGCCCGCGCAGGTTCACCGCGAGGCTGGCGACGTCGTTCCCGTGGAAGAACCAGCCGTCGTCCGCGCGCAGGCCGATCGCGTCGCCGCCCGAGTTGCAGCCCTCCTTCGGGTCGGCGTAGGGATCGCCGGCGGGCCCGCGCGCGGGCCCGGGCGAGCCGGCGCCCGCTGAGGCGGGCACGTCGCCCGGTCCCGTGTACGGCTCGTCCGGCGCCACCAGCGGGACCGGCGCGGAGAACCCGCCGGCGGCGGCGAAGGCATCCGGCCGGTGCGCCGCCCAGCGCAGCGCACCGGCACCGCCGGCCGAGAAGCCGGCGACCGCGCGATGGGAGCCGTCGGCGATGGTGCGGAAGCGCGCGTCGATATGCGGGATGAGCCGCTCGAACGGGAAGCGCTCCCAGTCCTGCGAGCCGTCGCGGTAGTCGAGGGCCCAGCCCTCGGCACCCATCGAGGGCGTCACCACGATCGCGGCACGCCCACCCGTGAAGCCCTCTGTGAACTCGGCGACATCGCTCTTGACGAGCCACGAGTGTTCGCTGTACTGGCGGCCGGGGAGCAGGTACAGCACCGGGTAGCGGCGGCTCGTGGTCCCGTAGTCGGCGGGCAGCAGGACGTCGTAGGGGTGCCCGTCGACCTCGCCGCGCACGATGCGGGGCGACTCGGCGGGCGGGTTGGGGTCGAGCTGGCAGTTGGGGTCCGCGGCGCTCGCCGGCCCCGCGGCTGCCAGCAGGGCGGCGGTCGCGGCGGCGGCGGCGAGCGTCCTCCTCACCGCGCAGAGGATGCCGGGGCGGCAACGCACGCGCGCCAGCCGGATCGTCGGGCCGCCGCGGCTGATTACATGCCGCCGCATGCGCCTCGCCACCATCGCCGCCGCCGTGCTCGCCGCCACCCTCGCGCTCCCGGCCGGCGCCGGTGCCCAGAGCGCAGGGTCCCTGCTCTGGGAGCAGGCCACGCGGCCGGGCGTCTCGAGCGGCTTCGAGCTCGCCATCGAGGTCCCGGGCGAGCTGCGCCAGAAGCCGATGGCCGGGGTGACGATCAAGTTCGCGCCGGGCTCGCGCATCGACGCCGACGGGGCGCCCCTGTGCACCGCGCCGCGCGAGCAGCGCGTGAACGAGGGACACCGGGCGGCGTGCCCAGCCGGCAGCGAGGTCGGGGTTGGTGACGCGACCGCGCTCGCGGGCAGCGGCACGGTCGACGCCGACCTCTCGTTCTGGAACGTGCGCGCCCCCGATCGCGACCTCCTCAACGTCGAGCAGCTCGTGAACGGCCAGCGCGTCCCGCCGTTCAGCGGGACGCTCGGGTCGGGGTCGATCGAGTTCGTCTTCGCCTCCGCCCAGCGCATCGCTCGCATCACCGCGACGGTCCGCCGCAACACGGAGACGGTCGGCGGCGAGCCGGTCGCCTACTTCCGGACCCCGCCGGTCTGCACCTACAGCAGGCGCTGGAAGATCCGCGCCCGGCTGAACTTCGAGGACAAGACCACGCGGATGCTGCGCGCGCAGGTGCCGTGCCGGCGCCCGCGCTGAGCGCCGCGGCGCTGACTCAGCAGGTCTCGAACGCGACCCGGCCGGACTTCGGCACGCGGACGCGCAGGCGTGCGCGGTACAGCGGGCCGAACGCGGCCGACGCGTACGGGCGCGAGCGGTGGTTGTTCGCCTGGATCCGCAGGCTGAACGGGACGGTGGTCGTGACGCGCTCACGCGGGCCCGACAGAACGCGGCCCTGCTTGGTCGGGCGGTCGCGGAAGAAGAACGACATCTCGTAGACCTCGCCGCGCTTGCCGGTGAAGGTCTGGCGCACACCGCAGGCGCTCGGCTCGTAGCGGAAGTTCGCGCGCCGCTGGACGCCGCGATTGCGGTTGTCGAGCCAGAAGCCGCCGCGCAGCACGAAGCCGCCGCCGCCGGCCGGTTCGACGGTGGCCGGCGCGGCCGGGAAGAGCATCGGGCCCGGCGAGACGCGGACCGGGCCGATGCTGTCGCGCTTGTCCTGGCCCATCGTGTTCGGGCGATGTGCGACGACGTCGCGCCAGGCTCCGTTCTCGAAGCGCTTGAGACCGACGAGGCCGAGGTCGTAGCGGACGTCCGTGCCGAGCCGGCCCTGCCGGATCCGCGACGCGTGCACCGCGTACCAGAGGTTCCCGCGGCGGGCGACTCCGAAGGAGGCCTCGTTGTCGCCGATCACCGCCTCGGTGTCGACATCGGCCGCGAGGCGCGACTTCGAGCCCTCGATCGAGGCCTTGGGCTCGTCGAGGGCCTGATTGAGGAACACGAGGGCGAGCCCGCCCATCGAGGGGGCGCCGGTGTAGCCCTCGAGCAGGTTCGCCACGCTGATCCGGTCGGTGGCGAGCCCGGGCGAGATGAGCTGGCCCTGGTCGGTGATCGGGTAGTCGCTCTTGAGGCGCTCGAGCGAGCGCTCGACCAGCTCGCGGTAGCGAGCGGCGTCGACGGCGCTGGTGTCGGGCAGCCCGGCGGCGATCGCCGCCCCGTAGGCGGCGGCCGGGTAGGCCCAGACGAGCTCCTGCGAGCGGCCCCACATGGCCTGGTCGGCGTCCGGGGCGGCCATGCGCCACGAGCCGTCGGCGGAGCGGCGCACGACGATGCGCGCGCGCAGAGTGGCCCGGTTGCCGAGTCGCGAGACCAGGTGCGAGTAGAGGCCGAAGCTCAGCGCGTGGTAGGCGGCGGGCATGTCGGGCGGGTCGGAGATGAAGGCGGGGTTGCGGTCGCCGACGACGTCGGGCGCCTGCTTGTTGACGAGCGCGAGCACCTGGCGCTCGACCTGCGCGCGGGCGCCGCCGACGATCGCGTCCGGCTGGTCGGAGGTCAGACCCGAGTCGAGCAGTTCGACGACCATCACCGCCTCGACAAGGTCGTGGTTGCTGAAGCGACGGCCGGTGCCGAAGCGGACGGTCTTCTGCTTACGCATCCAATCCTCCCACCGGCCGCGGTGCTTCTCCCAGCCGGGGTCGCCGGCGAAGTGAGTGCGCATGAGGTTGTAGGCGGCGGCCACGCCCCACTGCTCGAAGACGCTGTCGTCGCTGCGGGCATCCGGGGCGAAGTAGCGGTTGGGGTCGGTGGCCCACGAGATCGAGCGGATGCCGGTGTCGACGTAGGCGCGGTTGCCGGTGCGAATCCCGGCCTGGATCAAGCCGTAGCCCATCAGCGCGTCGCCGTAACGGGTGCCGCCGGGCTTGCCGCCGGGGTTCGTGTACTCGTCCATGTAGTCGATCAGCTCGCCCTCGCCCTTCTGGAGGTTGGGCCAGGGGGCCGCCATCTGGTCGGCCAGGGTCACCCAGTCGGCGCGCGTCTCGGCGCTCGCGGGGGGCGCCGCGATCGCGAGGGCGGCGATCGCCGCCAGGGGCAGCGCGAGCAGGGGCGTGCGGATCGTGCGCGGCACGAGGGTCACAACCTCATTGTGGGGCGCGGGTTGCGGAGTGGCTAGCCGATGCGCGCCAGGAAGGCGGCGCCGGTCCGCGTATGAACCGCCTTGAAGGCGGTCACGACGCGCGGGTCGAACTGGGATCCCGCGCAGTTCTCGAGCTCGGCGATGGCCTCGGCGGGGGTCACGCGGCTGCGGTAGGGACGCGGCGAGACCATGGCGTCGTAGGCGTCGCAGACGGCGATGACGCGGGCGCCGAGCGGGATGTCGTGGCCGGCCAGGCCGTCCGGGTAGCCCCAGCCGTCGTAGCGCTCGTGGGTGGAGCGTACGATCTTCGCGGCCTCGGTGAGGGCGGGGGCCGCGCTGAGGATCCGCTCGCCGACGATCGTGTGGCGGCGCATGAAGTCCCACTCGTCGTCGGTGAGCGGGCCGGGCTTGTCGAGGATCGCGTCGGGGATGGCGACCTTCCCGACATCGTGCAGCGATGCCGCCTGGAGGAGCGGCGCCGTCTCCTCGGGCCAGAGGTCGAGCTCGTCGGCGACGGCCTGGCAGAGCTCGCGCACGTCGTGGACGTGGTGGCCGAGGTCGGCGCTGCGCTCGGCGAGCGCGCTCAGGAGGACGTCGGTGGTCTGCCTGCCGGCGCTCGCGCGCGAGAGGGTCTTGCGCGCGTACATGCCGCGATCGGCGGCGCGCAGGATGTCGCTCGGGGTGGTCTTCGCGTCGGTCACCTGGGTCCAGCCGTAGGAGGCCTCGATCTTGAAGTGCTCGGCCCTCTCCGTGAGCGCGTCCCTGGCGGTGAGGATGAGCTGCTCGGCCTCCTCGTGCGGGAGGCGTGTGGTCACGCAGAACTCGTCGCCGCCCATGCGGAATGCATGGCCCCGGCCCTCGACCGACTTGCCGAGCGCCTCGGCGAGGCGGACGAGCAGCGCGTCGCCCGCCACGTGGCCGAAGGAGTCGTTGTAGGACTTGAAGCCGTCGAGGTCGTAGAGGGCGAGGGCGAGCGGCCGCTGCGCGGTGGGGGTCTCGCGCTCGAGCTCGATCATCAGGGCGCGACGGTTCCCGAGGTCCGTGAGCGGGTCGACGTGTGCGAGGTGCCGGGCCTCGTCGCCCTCCTGCTCGAGCACCACGCGCTGGTCGCGGACGCCGTCCATGACCACCAAGGTGAGCAGCGCGATCCCGATCGTGAGGAGGCTCTCCAGCCCGACCTCGCCCGTCTCCGCCGCGCTCCAGCCGCCGGAGTGGAAGGCGCTGGCGCTCGCGAGAGCGAGGTAGAACGGGAGGAAGGCGGCGACGCGGCGCGGCGGGTGGATCGCCGCCGTGAAGAGGACGATGAGCAGGTAGAAGTTGTGCCACGGCGTGTCGCGCCCCCCGGCGAGGAACTCCATGGCGGCATCGAGCGTGACGGCGGCGAAGCTCATCGCGTAGAGCTGGTCGTTGCTGATGAGGTCGCTGCGCTTGATCAGCACGTAGCCGCTGACGGCGGCGCCGAGCAGGAGCGCGGCGGCGAGCAGCCAGCCCCAGCCGCCGAGCTCGGTCTGCGTGGGGGGCGAGAGCGCCGAGAGGAAGACCGCAAACACCGAGGACGCGATCCACAGGGTCCCGCCGATGCGCCGCGCACGCTCCGGGTCGGCACCGGCGTACGGGTCCTTGCGATGGCCGAAGAGACGCCGGAGGTTGCTCAGGCGCGAGGGGTTGCTGGAAACGGACGGCGGGGCGGCCGACATGCTGGGGGTGTTGTCGGCAGGTTGGGCGCGTGTGTGTACCCCCTGCGGGGGACACGCGCCATTCCAGGGCTAGCCCCGGCGGACCTCGAACGTCAGTCCGGCGGCGCGCAGCCGTTCCGCCAGGGCCACGCCCATCCCGGTGGCCGGCGTCAGCACGCCCGCCCGCTCGGGCAGCTTCTCCCCGGCCAGAGCCAGGCAGAGTGCGCTCTCGCCGAGCATCACCGAGGTGGCCCCGTAGCCCGGATCGCCCTTGGCCTTGACGTCGCAGACCCAGCGCTCTCCGCTCGGCGTCCGGGCGTGCACCTCGATCTCGAAGAAGCCGTTGCGCACCATGTCATCGCTCGGACCCTCGCCCGGATCGGGCAGCACGCGGTCGAGCACGAAGCGCGTGGGCGGCAGCGCCATGGCGACGGTGAGGCCGCCCGTGCCGGCGGCGGCGCCGAGCGCCATCGCCCGGCCCTTGACGCCCTCGCCGAACCCCATCACCTCGCGGTACGCGAAGCGCCGACCGTAAGCCCAGTCGAGCAGCGCGTTCGAGCGGCGCACCACCCTCGTGTTGACCCCGGCCATGATGAACGGGCCGAGCCAACCGCCCAGCTCGCTGTCGTGCTCGACTCCGCTCAGGTCCTTCTCGTCGCCCAGGTCCGGCTCGGCCGAGCGATCGGGCGACAGGGCGTAGGGGTCCATGAGCACCTTCCGCAACGCACGGTCGGAGCGCACCTCGTCGATCGTTCCGCCCATCGCAGCGATCGTCCCGCCGCTGACGCCGCCGCGCACGCTCGTGACGACAAGGGTCGTGTCGGTGAGCTCCCCCGCCGCCTCATGCAGGAGCAGCACGCCGAGGTCCGAGGGGATCGAGTCGAAGCCGCAGTTGTGAACGATGCGCGCGCCGCTCGCCTTCGCGGGCGCGTCGAAATGACGGATCGTGTCGAGCATGAACAGGGGCTCGCCGGTGAGGTCCGCGTAGTGGGTGCCGGCGCTTGCGCACGCGTCGACCAGCTTCAGCCCGTACTTGCGATAGGGCCCGACGGTCGTGGCCACCACCCGCGTGCGCGCGGCCAGCTCAGCCAGCGCCGTGGCATCCCCCGAGTCGGCCACGACCAGCTCCCACTCCGACGCGGCCGCGCCGAGGGACTCGCGCACGCGCTCGAGCTTCGCGCGCGAGCGCCCGCCCAGCCCGATCCGCGTGCCGTCGGGCGCGGCGCGCGCAAGGTACTCCGCCGTGAGCTTGCCGACGAAGCCGGTGGCGCCGTAGAGGACGACGTCGAGCTCGCGGTCGGCTGCCACAGCCACGGCACGCTACCGCAGCGAGCGCTCGCGCCAGAGTCGGCCAGGAGACCCGACCCCCTACCCGGGCCGATCAATTCCCCCATCGGGCTGAGAAGTCGCTGCCCTCCGCCCGGCCCCACCCCACGACGGCACGCGGTACGCCGCCCAGCTTACGTAGAGCCGACGAGGGGACTCGAACCCCTGACCCCTTCATTACGAGTTGGCGCCTGGAGGGCGGGTTGTGCTGGGTTGAGCGGGGCTCGATCCCGTTGCGCCGCGTTCTCGGAGGTCAGAATTGCCGAGTTGGGGACATGGTTCGGGACACGCTTTCGCAGTCGGCGGCGCGCCGCGCGATCCTCGCGCCCAAGTGCCCTCCCAAAGCGACTTGGACGCGTCAGGCGGAGTGCTTAGCCAACCAACGCCCGGTCGCCGCGCGGTGGACCTACCGCGCCACCGTCTACCGGGTGCTTCCCCCGCCCCCGCCGCGCTTCTCCAGCACGCCTGGCTCGTCGCGATAGGGAGGTGCCACGATGCGCTTCGGGCGGTTGTAGAGGACGACCGAGACGTAGAGCGCAAACGCGACCACGGCAATCGCCACCGCGGCCGCCTGGACCGCCACGAGCCCTGGGCTCGGCGACGAGTCCAGCTTCGCGATCACATAGTTCACGAGCAAAGACGGAAACATCAGGGCGCCGAGCGGGTACGTCCTCACCACGCCACGCCACATCGCGTGGCTGAACGGCCAGCTCGGCGGCGCCGCCCGGTCGCCGGCACCACGCCAAATGGCCCCGAAACGCACGAGGACCAGCACCGTCCCGAAGGACGCGATGACTACCACGGCCGTTTCACGCGCGTTCATACGCAGTGTCCGAGTCGGTCCAGTTTGGCCGACGCACGTTCCTCTTGTCGGCCAGGTTCAGCGTCGAATCCGCTTCCAGACCCGGGACCGGCGTCTCGGTCCGTTCGAAACCCAGTACGTACCTCCCTCGTGGGCACCGTTTCTGAGGTCGACCCGAAACTCCCGCGCACCGAACGCCGGAGACTCCGCGACGCCTACCAACTCGTGCCCACGCACCTCGTGTATCGCGAAACCATCGTGCGCAAACGACTCTGTCTGCCAGACAAATCCGGTCGGTCCATACGCGGTCAGCGTGTCGAAGGAGCCAAGAATGAGCAGATTGTCGGCACGGCACGGCAACACGTGGACTGTTGGATACTCCTCGACGTCATCGGCCGCTCCCGGCGTGGCGGTGTGCAGAATGTAGGCGGCGCCCTCGATGACGACGCAGAGATCGTGCTCGTTCGGACACGAGTAGAGGCCTGTCAGTCCGCCGGCGTAGTCGCCTGAGCAGCGCGCAAGCCACCGGGGGCCGTTCTGCGGGTCTATCTCGATGAGCTTCTGACGGGAAGTCGGTGCCTTCTCCGCGGGCACGTCGTAGACGTCGGCCGTATCGAGTTCTTGAGCCTCGCGTGCCGAGTAGCAATGCTCGAAACGTGTCATCGAACGGGATCATTGACCGGGGAGCTTGTTCTTTCTGAAGAACCGATGGGTGATCTGACCACCCTCTATGCCGATCTCGTACCGACCCGACTTCCCGCGGTGAACGCCGCCATTTGGCACTCACGGTACCTCCCGCCGCGAGTCCATCGCTGTTCTTCCTATGCGTGATAGCGCGAAAGCGCAAGAGTGGATTTGAGAAGAACCCTCAAATCGGAGAGCCCACGGTGCACCACATGCCGGGGTTCCGTCAGGCCAGCCTCAAATCGCTTCACGCACTTGCACTCAGTGCTCTCAGTACTAGAGCCGACGAGGGGACTCGAACCCCTGACCCCTTCATTACGAGTGAAGTGCTCTACCAGCTGAGCTACGTCGGCGGGTCGGGCCGCAGTCTAGACACGGCACCGGGCCGCGCCATAGGCTCTCGCACGTGGCCATGCACGACAAGCAGATGCGCAAGCGCAACGACGCCGTCACGCCGTTTCTCGAGCCCGGCGAGCAGATCCGCGCGTCGTTCCTCGGTCAGACCCCCATGCCGCCGTGGGTGTTCTTCCTGATCGCGGGCTACATCTTCGTCTTCTTCCAGAAGTACCGCACGGTCGTGCTCACCGACCGCAACGTCTACGTCATGCAGAACGCGTTCCTGCGCACCTACAAGTTCAACGGGATCGCGCACAAGGCGCCGCTCGCATCCGCCCGGATCGATTCGAGCGGCAGCTGGGTCTCGATCGACGGCGGCCCCAAGCTCCACGTGCCGCCGTTCGGCCCGATCAAGCGCGGGCTCACCGACTTCCGGGCGGCGATCGGCCAGACTTAGGGGGGCGAACTCTCCGCCCCCGCGCCTGACCGGTATGTGCTCCCCAAGCGCGTCAGGCGACTTCCGTCGCATCACCTGGGCGGAGGCCTGACCCTCATCGAGGCAAGTGGCATCCGTGCGCGGCTGCTCGGGCTCTCCCTTCTGCCCGGGCTGCCGCGCTGCCACGCCCTCCTCATCCCGCGCTGCTCGTCGGTCCACACCTTCGGGATGCGCTTCGCGCTCGACGTGCTGTTCCTCGGCCCGGAGCACGAGCTCCTGCGCGTCGAGCGCGACGTCCGGCCGAACCGCGTCCTCGGCTGCCGCAAGTCGACGGCGGTCATCGAGGTCCCCGCCGGCCAGGCGGCCCCGTTCGTGCGCGCGATCCGCGCCGGCGCGCTCGCGCGCGACCGCGGCTAGCCCGCCGACCCCACCAGCCGCCGCAGCCGCACGGTGAGCGCCGACAGCGCCAGCTCCTCGGTCACGTTCAGAGCCAGCGACAGGCGCGTCTCCTCGCAGCGCTCGACCGCCTGGCGCAGCCGCCGCGCATCGCGCCCGCGCGCCGCCGGCGCCAGCGCCTCCACGCGGTCGCTCCCCAGCACCGCGCCCTCGGCCCGCTCGGCCACGCACACGAGATCGCGGAACGCCAGCGCGCACAGCTCGAGCCCCAGGTCGAGCACCTCGGTGCGAGCACGGCGCCCGTCGCGCTTGGCGGTGTCGTCGAACTCGCGCTCGATCGCGCTGCGGTCGCGGCCCTTGGGCTCGTCGGCCAGCCGCTCCTTGCCCAAAGCAGCCACGGCAGCGGCAGCCTCGCGGCCAGCCCCCTCCGCGCGCTCCAAGAGCGGCGCCCACGGCTCCCCGGCGCGCACGTCGCGCTCCTCCCCGGCCAGTGCATCCAGGACCATCCGCTCCACGTCCTCCCGCAGCGCCTCCCCCTCGGCCGACGCGAGGAACCGCGCGCGCGTGAGGTTCCCGAGCGCGAGCCGCCCGCACGCGCCCGCCCGGCCCGGCTCGACCCCCTCGCCCGACAGGACGGAGGCGATCCGCTCCGCCGGCAGCGGGTCGAAGCGCACCAGCTGGCAGCGCGAGACCACCGTCTCGAGCACCTGACCGAGCGCGTCCGTCAGCAGGATCAGGTGCACGTATGCCGGCGGCTCCTCGAGCGTCTTCAGCATCCGGTTCGCCACCGCGTCGCTCATCGTGTCCGCGCCCTCGAGCACGAACACGCGCTTGGAGGACTCGAACGGCGTGCGCGTGGCCGCCCCCACCACCGCCTCGTCCACGTCGCTCACGCGCATCTCGTGCGCGCCGGTAGGCCGCACCCAGGTGAGATCCGGGTGCGTTCCCGCGCGCACGCGCGCGCGAGCGCCGTCGCCATCGGCCTCCCCGGCGGCGAGCAGCTCGGCCGCGAGCGCGCGTGCCGCGGTGCGCTTGCCGGTGCCGGTGGGACCGTGGAACAGATATGCGTGCGAGGGCATGCCGGAGAGCGCCGCGCCCAGCACCATCCGCGCGTGCGGGTGGTCCTCGGTCCCCGGCAGCGCGACGGCCGTCACGCCGGCGCGCCCGAGGCCAGCGCCGCCTCGACCGCGGCGAGCACGTCCGCGTGGACCGCCTCCACGTCGCGATCCGCCGCCACCCGCCGCCACCGGCCCGGCGCCGCGGCCGCGAGCTGCTCGTAGGCGCCCGCCACCCGGCGCTGGAGCGCCTCCCCCTCGTCCTCGAACCGATCCCGCTCCCCGGCGCGCGCGGCCGCCGCCTCCGGGTCCAACGCGAG
>DASVPL010000200.1:0-4581 GCA_036382905.1 Thermoleophilaceae bacterium
GTCCCGAACGACGACCACGCCCCGCCGGTGGACGACGTGGACTACAGCGCGTACGCCGAGGCGTTCGCCCGCCGCTACGGGCGCGGGGGCGAGTTCTGGGCCGCCCACCCGGAGCTGCCGCCCCTGCCCGTGACCGCCTACCACGTCTGGAACGAGCCGGACCTCGCCCACTTCTGGCGCCCCGAGCCGGACGCGCCGCGCTACGCCCGCCTCTACAAGGCGGCCCGCGCCGCGATCAAGCGCGCCGACCCGAACGCGGCCGTGGTCCTCGGCGGGCTCTCCCCCCTGGCCGACGGCTTCGTCGAGAAGCTGTACGCGGCCGAGCCGTCGCTGCGCGGGAACGTGGACGTGCTGGCCTACCACCCGTATGGGGCGAGCCCCGAGCACGTGCTGAAGCAGGTGCGGCGCATGCGCGCGACCCTCGACGGCCTCGGCGAGACCGCCGTGCCGCTCTGGATCACCGAGATCGGCTGGCCCACCCAGGGGCGCGGCGGGCTGCCGCAGGCGATTCCGGACCGGACGCGGGCCGGGAACGTCTCGCTCCTCACCGACACGCTGCTCGGCTCGAACTGCCACGTCGACGTGGCGGCCGCCTACCAGTGGGTCGCGGCCGAGCGCGACCCGGGCTTCGACGAGCACTGGATGGGCATCTATCACCAGGACGGGACGCCGACCGAGACCGGGGTGGCCTACGGCGAGTCGGTCGCCCGCAATGCCGCGCTCGCCGGCCCGCACCCCGCGCTCGGGCTCTGCACCGGTAGGGACCGCGGCGGGGCCGCCGCGAAGCCGCTGAAGCTGGGGCTCGACGTGCACGCCACGGGCTCGCGCTGCTTCGAGGCGGGTGCCACCTACCGGCGCCGCCCGGTGAACGGGGTCGAGGTCACGTTCGCCGCCGGCTCGATCGTCAAGCGCACCGACACCAGCACCGCCGGGGTCGCCCGCCGCTGCCTCCCCCGCGCGGCCGCGGGGCGCGCGCTCAGGGCCTCGGCGCGGCTGCTCGACGTGGCCGCGTCGGCCACCGCGCGCCGCCGCGTGCGCTAACGCCTCCCCCCGCTAGCGGTAGTCGTTCGGCCCCACGTGCAGGAAGCGGCCCTGGTTGCCCTGCCAGCCGAAGGTGCGCCGCACGAAGCACGCCGGGCGCGCCGGCGGGCCGGCCGCTCGATCGACGGGCGCCGCCGGGTCGCTGAAGTTGTTCGCCGGCAGGCAGTCCCAGTTCGGGAAGATCTTGCGCTCGACGGAGTCCCGATCCGGGATGATCGGCGGCAGGTACGCGTTGCCGCGGTTGGTCGACAACCGGCGCGGATGGATGCCCAGCGACTCGGCGCCGGTCGGGCCGAGCTGGCGGAGGTAGTGGCCGGTCTCGCCCGGCCCGTGGCCCTCGACCGTGTCCCTGGTGCCGGCCGAGCCGTTGCCGAGGAAGTCCGCCACCAGGTGCTGGTGCAGCTCGAGCCACTCGAAGATCGGGTTGAACTCGCTCAGGAACGGCCCGAGCGACCTGAACGTCGGCACGGTCTCGTCGACGACCTCGCGCAGCGCGGGCAGCGAGCGCCCGGACACGTCGATCTGGCGGTCGAAGCCGCGGAAGTAGGTGTCGAGGCTCGGCGCCAAGGAGCGCAGCGAGACGAGCGTGGGCCGCAGCTCGCGCATCACCGGCTGGAGGTCGCGCACGAGCGGCTGCGCGTGCCGCGAGAACGCCTCCACGCGCTCGAGGGTCTGCCGCGACTCGTCCAGGAACGTCGGGAAGATCTGGAACGCCTCGGCCAGCCTCTCGCGCTGCTGTGCCGTCTGCGAGAACAGCCCGTGCGAGTTCTTGATCAGGTTCGAGAGCTGGTCCTCGTCCTGGGTGAGCGCCTCGTACACCTCGCCCGTGTCGCGGAAGAGCCCGCGCACCGCTCCCTCCTGGCGATAGAGCACCTGGAGCAGGTCCGAGGCGCTGTCGGCGAACTGCGGCAGGTTCCCGACCGCGTTGTTTAGGCTCTCCCCCCTCCCCCGTACGCCTCGGCCGAGCTCCTGCTGCCAGAGCTGGATCGCCTTGCGCGTGGTCGGGTCGTAGGTCTGGAAGATCTCGTCGAGCTCGACGGTCTCGGCGACCCGACCGTCGCGCAGGCGCCCGCCGTCGAAGATCTTCGGCGCCGTCCGCGAGCCCTGTGAGAGCTCCACGAACGTCTCTCCGAGCAGCGTCTTCGTGCGCAGTATCGCGCGCATGTCGCTCGGCAGCGGCGCGTACTCCTTGTCGATCGCGAGCTTCGCCAGCGTGCGGCTCGTCCGGTGGTCCACGCGCACCTCGCGCACCTTCCCGATCGTGATCCCGGACGCGCGCACGTCGAGGTTCTTCTGGAGCCCGGTCGCCTCGGGGAACGCGATCTCGATGTTGTAGCCCTCGGGACGCAGCGGGATCGGGCCGCCGAACTGGAGCCAGAGGAACAGCAGGATCCCCACGCACGACATGGCGAACAGGGCCATCGCGGCGATCCGGGGGACGCTCGGGACCTGCTTGATCATTCGCCGCAGAGGGTCGGGTTCGTGAGCAGCGGCGTGAGGTTGAGCGCGTACTCGGACTCGGGCCGCTCGGTGGCGAGCGTGCGGATCGTCTGGCAGCTCGCGGCGACGAGCGAGGGCCGGAACGGGCCGTGCGCGTCGGCGGTGGCGAACGTCGTCGCGGAGTTGTGCGGCAGCCAGCCGAGGTAGAAGAGGTAGCCCTCGTCGCGGTCGGGGTCGCCCGGCGGCTCGCGGCCGTCCTTGTTGTAGGCGGCCATGTTGAAGAGCCGGTTGAGCACGACGAACGAGCGGGTGAGGTTCGGGGTCGCGCGCCGCAGGTCGAGAGCCGCCGGGCGCAGGGAGCGGACGGTGGGCCGCGCCTCGCGGACGAACGGGCGGATCTCCTTGCGCAGGAGCGGCTCGGCCTCGATCGACAGCGGCCGCAGCGCGCGCTGGTAGCGGCCGAGCGCGCGCGAGGGCGCCCGGAGCGCCTCGCTCGCCGGCCCCAGTACCTCGGCGAGCCGCTCGACCTCGGAGACCGTGCGCGTGGTCTGCTTGAGCGCCTTCGGGAGCTCGCGCACCGCCGCCGAGATGTTGCGGTCCTCCGACGCGTAGGCCCGGAACACCCGCGCAGCCGAGCTCACGAGCTGCCCGAGCTCGTCCTCGCGCCCGGCGAGCTCGCTGCCGAGCCGCTCGAGCGCGGTCACCAGCCGGCGCAGGTTCACCTTGCGCGTGGCGACCGACGAGTTCAGGCGCGCGAGGTCGCGGTGCGTGGGCTCGAACAGGCGGAACACCTCGCGGAGGTCGCGCCCACGGCCCTCGAGGCCCTTGCCCGCCCCGTGGATCAGCAGCAGCAGGTACTCGCGCGTGTCGCGGTCGAGCATCGCGAGGATCTCGTCGAGGTTCACGTCCTGGATCGCGTTGCCGAGCCGCAGCGTGGCTCCCTCCTCGAGCGGCTTGCCGCGGCCGGGATCGACCTCGAGGAACATGTCCTTCAGCCCGGTCTTGGGACGCAGCAGCATCGTCGCGTCCGCGCGGATCAGGCCCTCGTACTTCCTGTCGATCTCGATGACCACGCTCGCGTGGCCGTCCTCGAGCTCGACCTTGCCGATCGACCCGATCTTCACGCCGGCCACGCGCACGAACTGCCCCTGCCCGGGCGTGACGGCCTGGGCGGTCGGCAGCTCGACCTTCATCCGGATCGGCTGGTCCTCCACGATCGGGAAGCGCAGCCGCTGGTTGGCGAGGATGTAGGTGCCGACCACGAGGCCGATCGCGGCCAGCGCCAGCAGCGGCAGCAGCGCCAGGAAGTTCTTGCGGAGCACGGCCATCATCGGCGGCCGATCTCCCGCGAGCTGACCTTGAACTGCTTGTCGAGACTCATCCGCTTGAGGTCGCGGCGCATGAAGCCCACGGCGCGGGTCTTCGCGCGCTCGTAGCGCGTGCGCGCCGCGCGCGTGTTCGGCAGGCCCCTGGCAACCACCGGGTCGCCGGGCCCCGCGGTCGAGCGTAGGTCGGGCGGCTGCTGGGTCTCGCACGGCACCTCCGGGTGCAGCGGCGGCCGGCCGCCGTGCGGCGTCGGCGGCTGCGAGCCCAGGATCGGGAAGTACGCCTGCGCGAACTGCGGGTTGCCGTTGACGTCGTCGCCGATGTTCACCGTGTAGTCGCCGGCCGAGACGAGCACGTGGAACCACTGCCCGTTCGCGTCGCCGTTGCGGCTCTCGGCCGACAGCGAGGGCAGCGGCTTGGGAGCCTCCTCGTAGATGCGACCGGTGGCCGGGAAGGCGGGGTCCTCGAGCCGGTCGTTCGCGAAGTGGTCGAACACCTCGTTCTCGCAGCCGGCGCTCTCCCGCAGCCGCTCGAACAGCGGCACGGTGTCGCGCGTGAGCCGCGCGAGGTTCGGCACCGTCGGGCGTAGGTCGGCCACCAGCCCGCGCAGCTCGGCCCGCGAGACGAGGCGCCGCGTCTGCCGGATGAACGGGAAGCTCACGCCGATCGTGCGGCCCGACTCGCGTACGCTCGGGCGCAGGTCGGCCACCAGCCGCCGCAACGGCGGGAACGCCTCGTTCAGCCGGGCCAGCGCCGGGCGCCCGGCGCGCAGGG
>DASVPL010000201.1:0-3651 GCA_036382905.1 Thermoleophilaceae bacterium
CGCGAGCGGGCGCGTGCGCCGCGTCGCCGCGGGCTGCCGGGTGCAGCTCGCGCTGGTGCGCAGGGCCGGCGGGCGCTGCGCGTTCTGGCGCGCGTCGCGGCGGCGGATGGAGTGGCGCTCGTGCGCGAGCCCGGTCTGGACGGGCGCGGGGGAGACGCTGCGCGAGGGCGACCTGACCCGCTGGAGCCACCGCTTCCGAGCCAGCGTGGCGGCGGGGAGCTACGAGCTGCGGCTTCGACTCGTGGACCGCCGGGGACGCGTGCACGTGCCGGCCGGTCGCGCCGCGCTCGGCTTTTCGCTCGGCCCTCCCCGGTAGACTGATTGGTCAGTCAACGCCGCCAGTCCGAAGCGGCGTGCGGCAGGGGACGAGTGCATGCGGGCAGCTGCGATCCAGCTCAACTCAGACGACGACCGGCCGCGCAACCTCCGCGTGGCCGACCAGCTCACACGTGCGGCCGCGGCCGACGGCGCGGATCTGATCGTCCTCCCGGAGAAGTTCGACCTGATCGGAACCGACGCCGCGATGGAGCGCGGTGCGGACACGCTCGACGGCCCGGCCATCGACTGGGCGCGCTCGACCGCCCGCGAGCTCGGCGTGGACCTCGTGGCCGGCTCGATCGCCGAGCGCCGGCCCGATCGCGACAAGCTCTCGAACACCTCGGTGCACATCGGGCCCGACGGCGAGATCGCCGCGAGCTACCGCAAGATCCACATGTTCGACGTGGTCGTGGGCGGGGTCGAGTACCGCGAGTCGGCCACCGAGGAGCCGGGCGACGAGCTGGCCGTGTCGCACCTCGCCGACGGCACGGAGCTCGGCCTCAGCGTCTGTTACGACGTGCGCTTCCCGGAGCTGTTCCGGATCCTCGCGCTGCGCGGCGCGCGCGTGATCGCGCTCCCGGCCGCCTTCACGAAGGTCACCGGCCGCGCTCACTGGGAGGTGCTGGTGCGGGCGCGCGCGATCGAGAACCAGGCGTTCGTGGTCGCCGCCGACCAGTGCGGCGTGCACCCGCCCGGCGACAAGGAGAGCTTCGGCGGGTCGCTGATCGTGGACCCGTGGGGTGAGGTGCTGGCGCGCGCGGGCGACGTGCCCTGCTTCGTGGCCGCCGACCTCGACCTGGCCCGTCAGGACGAGGTGCGCGAGCAGCTCCCGAGCCTGGCCAACCGCGTGCCGAGCGCCTACCGCTGGCCCGCGGAGGTGCACGCCTGATGGCCCGCGGCGGCAACGGCGGTGTGGACAAGCGCCGCCTGATCCTCGACGCGGCGATCAACGTCTTCGCGCGCAAGGGCTTTCACCACTGCCGCGTCTCCGACGTCGCCGACGAGGCGGGCGTGGCGTACGGCCTCGTCTACCACTACTTCGATTCCAAGGAGGAGATCCTCAACACGCTCTTCCTCGAGCGCTGGCAGCTGATGCTCGACGCGATCGTCGGGATCGACCGCCAGCAGGACGTGCCCGCGCGCGAAAAGCTCTACATGGTCGCGTCGTTCATCATCGACTCGTACCGCCACGAGCCGGAGCTGATGAAGGTCATCATCGTCGAGGTCACGCGTGCGGCCAACACCTTCGGCCGGCTGCACCTGAGCAAGATCCGCGAGGCCTACACGCTGATCGGCGACATCGTCGACTCGGCTCGCCAGGAGGGCGCGTTCAAGGCCGACATCACGCCCGAGTTCGCCGCGATGTGCTTCTACGGCGCCATCGAGCAGCTCCTCTCCAGCTGGATCTTCGACATCCTCCCGCACTCCGACGAGGAGCTGGAGAACGCCAAGGGACTGGTCGTCGACGCGATCTGCGGCGGCCTCGAGGTGGTCCCGGCCCCGGGGCTCTCCTCCGTGTCTGGTTAGATACCGCGCTGCCCGGGCAACCGGACTGGATATGGGCAACGACATGACAAAGCGCCTGATGTGGAGCGGCCTGCTCGCCGGAGTGGGTGCTCTGACCACGATCGTGGCCAACAAGCTCGCGACCGTGATCTGGCAGAAGGTCTTCGACGAGGATCCACCGGAGTGAGCCAGGAAGACAACCAGGACACGCGCGAGAGCCCGGCTCTCGACGAGAACGAGGTTCAGTTCACGACCGCCGACGCCGAGGCCGTGGGCGACCCGGCCGCCGCCGGGACCGACGCCGAGGGCGACCCGGGCAGCGCGCCGGTGGAGGCGCCCGGAGCGGGCGAGACCGCGGCCACGGCCACGACCGGCGAGCCGCCGCAGGACGAGCCCGCCGTCGACAGCGAGCCGACCGCGAGCGTGTACGAGCAGCCCGCCGGATCGCCGGCCGAGCCCCCCGCCGGATCGCCCGCCGCCGCCCAGGCGCGTGCGAACAGCGGCGGCGACAGCCCGCTCGAGCGGCCCGAGGTGCAGATCCTCGGCGCGTTCGTGGGCGCCTTCATCCTCGCGAAGCTGCTCCAGCGGCTGTTCGGCAGGGACTGATGGCCGACAACGGGGTCCAGCCGGGCGGTCCGGCCGACAAGCAGCTCGGCGCGATCGTCGCCGACGTCACGCAGAAGGCGCAGCTCCTCGTGCGCGAGGAGATCGCGCTCGCGAAGGCCGAGATCACCGTCAAGACGACGAAGATCGTCAAGGGGGCCGTGGCGTTCGCGGCCGCCGGCTTCTTCGCGCTGATGATGCTGGTGTTCCTGCTCCACATGCTGTCGCTCGGCATCGCGGACTGGTTCGATCTGAAGACGTGGGTCGGCTACGCGGCCACCACGCTCCTGCTCCTGATCGTCACCGGGGTCTCGGCCCTAGTCGGGGTGCGCTTCATGAAGAAGGGTGCGCCGCCGGTGCCGGAGTACGCGATCGAGGAGGCCCAGAAGACACGGGTCGCCATCGAGGAGGCGCGCCGCTGATGCCCGAGCGCACCCCCGAGCAGATCCGCGCCTCGGTCCAGGAGACCCGCCGCGAGCTCGAGTTCTCGCTGAACGATCTCCAGGCGAAGGTCACCGAACTGACCGACTGGCGCAGCCAGATCGCCCAGCACCGCCAGCAGATCGTGATCGGAGCGGCCGTCGCCGGCTTCGTGATCGGCGGCGGGATCGCCGCCGCGCTCGGCGTCTTCAAGCGCGGGTAGGGCGCTCACCGCGCTGCGCCGCGCCGCGCCGCGGGGCTGGCGCCCACTGCCGCTGCGTTCGCGCGGCTGCCGGCAACGGCGGCTGGGGAGGGGGGAGAGGGTCTCGATCGTCGATTGGAGCCTTTGGTCGCATATAGCCACCTAACCCTCCAATCGATGAGCGCGGGCCTCGTCCGCCGCCGCTAGACCAGGAACCGCTCGGGGATCGAGCCGACGCCCAGGAGCCCGGGGCCGGTGTGGGCGCCGAGCACGGGGCCGACCTCCGAGAAGAAGACCGGCTCGCGGCCGAAGATCTCGCGGCAGCGGTCGGCCAGCTCGTTGGCGGGCTCGAGCGCCTGGATGTGCTGCACGACCCAGCCGTTCGCGCCCGACCCCTCGCGCTGGCGCGCGTAGTCCACCATCCGCTCGAACATCCGCGTGCTCGTCCGCACGCGCTCGACCGGCGTGATCTCCGCCTCGAGCGTGAGGATCGGCTTGATCTTCAGCGTCGACCCGATCCACGCGCTGGCGGCCCCGATCCGCCCGCTGCGCTTGAGGAACTCGAGCGTGTCGATCGCGAACCACATCTTCAGCTCCGCGCG
>DASVPL010000202.1:0-27182 GCA_036382905.1 Thermoleophilaceae bacterium
CGCCCCACTCCGAGCCACCGCGCCGCAACAACACCCCCCTCATCGCTGCCGCCCTCGCGATCGTCGCGATCGCCGGGGTGATCGTGGCCCTGCTCGCCACCGGGACGCTCGGTGGCGACAACGGGGGCGACGAGCCCGCCACCAGCGAGGCCTCCTCCACCGCCACGACCACGACCGAGCGCACCACCGACGAGGAGCCCGAGACCGTCACCCGTACGGAGACCGCGCCGGCGCCGCCGGCCGCCACCGAGTTCGAGTCCTTCACGAGCGAGGCCGGCGACTTCGAGGCCCTCCTGCCCGCGGGCGCGGACTGGTCGGAGCCCGACGTGAGCACCGTCGGCGAGGGCATCGTCCGCACCCGGCTCACCGGCCCCGACGGTCTCGAGGTGATCATCGACCACACCCCCGCCGAGGCCGCCACCTTCAAGCCGGCCGACCGCTGCAACCAGACCAGCCTGCCCACGGTCCCCTACGCCGCGAAGTGCGTCTTCCAGGGCGGCTCGCTCGAGCCCTGCCAGCGTGCGCGCTGCGTCGACTACCTGATGAACGCGGGCGTGGACGGCCCCGGCTGGGGCGTGCTGGTGGGCGGCGGCGACTTCGCCGAGACCGAGCGGATCGCGAAGCGGATCGCCACCACGCTGACTCCGCTCGACCGCTGATGGCGCCACCCGTGCACAGCGGGGCGAGCGTCGAGCTCCCGGGTGCCGAGCCGCTTCCGCTCGAGCGCCTGGCCCGGCGCTTCGCGCTCGCCGTCGGCTTGATCCTGTTCGTCGCCGCGCTCTCGTACCTCGGCCGCGACGGGTACGCCGACGCGGCCGGCGGGAAGATCGGCTTCCTCGACGCGCTCTACTACTCCACGGTCACCATCACGACCACGGGCTACGGCGACATCCGGCCGGAGAGCGACGAGGCCCGGCTGGTGACGACGCTGCTCATCACCCCGGCGCGCATCCTGTTTCTGATACTGCTGGTCGGCACGACCGTCGAGCTGCTGGCGGAGCACACCCGGAGGGCGTACCGGCTCGGGCGCTGGAGGAGAGGCTTGCAGGACCACATCGTCATATGCGGGTTCGGCACCAAGGGGCGCGCGGCGGTGAGCACGCTCGAGGGTCGCGGCGTGCCCGCGAAGGAGGTCGTGGTGATCGACGAGCGGCCGGACACGCTCGAGCAGGCACGGGCGCTCGGGTTCGCGACTGTGGCCGGGAACGCCTCGCGCTCGGAGGTGCTCGAGGCCGCGGGGATCCGGCGCGCGAAGGCGATCGTGGTCGCCGCCGATCGCGACGACGCGGCCGTGCTGATCACACTTACCGCGCGCGAGCTCAACCGCACGGCCACGATCGCCTCGGCGGTGCGCGAGGAGGAGAACGCGCACCTGCTGCGCGAGAGCGGCGCGGACTCGGTCATCACCTCGTCGGGCGCGGCGGGCCGGCTGCTCGGGATGGCGACTCAGTCGCCGCAGCTCGTGGAGGTGCTGGAGGACCTGCTGGCGGTGGGCAGCGGGCTCGACATCGTGGAGCGCGAGGTCCGTCCCGACCAGGTCGGGCCGCTGGGCGCGCACGGCTCGCGCGAGCCGATCGTGGCGCTCGTCCGCGACGGCGAGTTGATCCGCTTCGACGACGACCGCGCGGCCGAGCTCCAGCTCGGCGACCGGATCGTCTGCCTCTGCAACGCCGGCTAGGCGCTCGCCGCGCGCACGCCGCGCGCCGCCTCGGCGAACATCGCCTCGATCGCGTCGCGCTCCCCGGGCACGCGCTCGGCGAGCACGTCGGCCGACAGCTCGAGGTTGCGCGCCAGCCGCTCGAGCGGGAAGTCGCGCGCCGCGAGCACGCGCGCGAGCCAGTCCACCTGGCGGCCGAGCGCGCGGAAGCCGTTCAGCTCGCTCACCGCCCAGCTCAGGATGTGCTGCGTGTCGTGCACGGCCCAGTCCCGCACCTCGGCGGAGTAGTTGTCGAGGTCGTCTGGGAACTCGGCGAAGTAGCGCCGCGTGACCTCCTCGGCCGCGGCCACCAGTTCGATCGCCTCGCCATCCGGGAGCGTCGCCACGGCGGGCGGGTCCATGCCGCCCGGACGCCGCAGCCGCTTCACCGCGCGACCACCTCGTAGGTGTGCAGGTGGCCGAGGCCGGTGAGCTTGATCGCCTCCTGGAGCCCCGGGTCGATGCGCTCGTGCGAGTGTTGGTGCTCGGCGCTCTTCATGTAGCGCTTGAACGCGTCGCGGTCGCGCCAGCGGCTGACCATGATCAGCTCGCCGGGATCGCTGTCGGCCTGCCAGACCTCGAGGTCGACGAACCCGTCCGCCGCGTCGACCAGCCCGATCCGGTTGCGGAACGCCTCGACCAGCTCGCCGGCGCGTCCCGCGTCCACCCGGAGGTGCGACATCGACACGTACATCGCCTCGAACCGTAACCACTAGGGGCGAATCGTGACCCTCGTGCCGAGCGGGACGGTCTCCATCAGCCGCCGCAGCGGGGCCTCGTCGAGCGCCACGCAGCCGGCCGAGCGGACGCGCGAGGCACTGGCACCGTTCGTCCCGTGGATCGCGAGCCGGTCGCCGCCGCGCCAGCCCGCCGGCAGGTTCGGCTGGCGTCCGGACAGGGCGAGGATGCAGCATCCGTAACCGCGCGCGAAGCGACCGCCGTCGAGCTTGTCGGTGACCGCGAAGTGGCCTATCGGCGTCTCCGCGCCGGGCCGGCCGACGCCCACCTCGGCCGAGGCCACCTCGCGACCGTCCCGCACGAGCACGAGCCGCCGGTCGGAGCGGTCCACCAGCACGCGCACGCGCGTGCGCGCGTGCGTGAGAGCGCTGCCGTCGTCGCGGATCCAGCCGACCCGCCCGTTCGGCAGCGCGGATGCCAGCACGCCGAGCCAGCCGGCCCGGCGGCGCACGACAGGCAGGACCATGGCCGAGCCGAACGGGGTGCGGGCGCCGAGCACCGCCAGCGTGCGCCCGCCGGGCCGCTCGCGGAGCCGCAGCGCACGCCCGGACCGGATGGCGACCCTCGACCCGGCGCCCCCGCGCAGCCGAGCGCCGGAGTGCCATGGGCGGGCGCCCCGCTCGGTCGCGGCGCCGTCGGCCTCGAAGCTGCCCGCGAACAGCGGGCGGTCGAACGTCGGCGCCTCGCGGGCATCGTCGCGGGCGAAGCTCGCGCCGCCCAGCGTCAGCGCGCCCAGCACGCCCACGACCGCCAGTATCCAGGCTTCCCTGCTCACTTCGCTCCTGCTATCGGGTACGGCCCCGCCCCGCGGGGGCCATACCCCCACCCGGTCGAGCGTACACGCCTGATCCGCCGTCCCCGGCCGGTCCGTACCGATGGCATGAGCGAACGCGGAACGACCGCCGAGGCGGCCCTCGCACCGGACCTCGTGGACGGGATCTGCGAGCTGACGCTCGAGGCCGACGACCTCGACCTGCTCGCGGGCTTCTACAACGAGGCGTTCGGCTTCAGGACCATCAAGCGCGACGACGACCGGGCCTGGCTCGCGTGCGGATCGCGCACGCGGCTCGGCATCTGGAGCCCGGGCCCGAAGGAGTTCGGCGACCGCGGCGGGCGCCACGTGCACTTCGCGCTGTCCGCGGCACCCGAGGCCCTCGACGCGGTCGCCGCCCGCCTGCGCTCACGCTCGGTGGGCTTCCAGGGACCGGTCGAGCACCCCGGCGGGGACCGGTCGATCTACGTCCAGGACCCCGAGGGGAACGTGGTCGAGGTCTGGAGCTTCTTCCAGCAGGACGCCGGGGCCATCGACGGCGTCGACGCCCTCGCCTGACCCGCGCGCGTCCGGCAGGCGGCGCAGCACCACGGCGGCGCTGGCGAGCGCGAGCCCGGCGGCCACGACCAGGCCGATCCCGAGCGCATCCGTGAAGGCGCCCCCGGCGGCCGCGGTGAGCGTGTCGCCCAACCTGGCCGGCAGCTCGGCAGCGACCGCGGTGGCCGCGCCGATCGACTCGCCCGCCGCGTCGGCGGCCGGCGCGGGCAGCCCCGCCGCCGCATCCTCCACGCGGCCGGAGTAGGCCGAGCTGGCCACCGAGCCGACGATCGCGACGCCCAGCGCTCCGGCGACCATCCGGTTCACGTCGTTCATCGCCGAGCCGACCCCCGCCTTCGCCAGCGGGACCGCGCTCATGACGGCCTCCGACCCCGGCGCCATGACGTTCGCCATCGCGAACGGCACGACGAAGAAGAACGGACCGACGAGCCAGTAGCTCGTGCCGGCGTCCCAGAACAGGACGCTGGCCAGCGCGGCCGCGAGGACCGTGAGCGCCCCCGCGATCTGCCGCGGCGCCCCGATCCGCCTGTTGAGCTTGTGGCTCAGCCCGGACCCCATCATCAGGCCGGCGGCCACCGGCAGCATCTTCACGCCCGTCTCGAGGGCCGAGTTGCCCTGCACGAACTGGAGGTACTGGGTGACGAGGAACAGCATCCCGAACATCGCGAAGAAGGCGGTCGAGATCGCGAGCGAACCGACCGTGAAGGCCCGGCGCCGGAACAGCTCGAGGTCGAGCAGCGGATCCGCCGCCGTGCGCTGGCGCAAGACGAACAGGGCGGCGAGCACCACGGCCGCGCCGAGGGCGGCGAGCACCAGGCCGTCGGTCCAGCCACGGCCGGGCGCCTCGATGACGGCCCAGACGAATGTGCCGAGGGCCGCGATCGAGAGCGCCACGCCCGGTGCGTCGAGCCGGCCCGGGGCCGGGTCGCGGCTCTCAGGCACGTACCTCGCGCCGAGCGCGAGCGCCACGGCGATGATCGGCACGTTCACCCAGAACACCGCCGGCCAGGACGAGAGCTCGATCAGCGTGCCGCCGATCAGCGGCCCGAGGCCGATGCCGATCGCGGCCATCCCGGCCCAGACGGCGATCGCCTTGCCGCGCTCCTCCTGCGGGAACACGTCCATGATGATCGACAGCGTCGTGGGCATGATCAGCGCGGCGCCTGCACCCATCACGGCGCGCGCGGCGATGAGCTGGTCACCGGTCGCGGCGAACGCACCGGCGACGCTGGCGAGGCCGAACACCACGAGGCCCGCCTGGAGCGCGCGCTTGCGGCCGTGGCGGTCGCCGAGGTTGCCGGCCGCGAGCAGCAGGCCGGCGAAGACGAGCATGTAGGAGTCGACGACCCACTGGAGCGTGGAGCCGGAGAGGTCGAGGTCGCTCTGCAGGCTCGGCAGCGCGACGTTCAGCACCGTGTTGTCGAGCCCGATGACAACCAGCGACAGCGACAGCACCGCCAGCGTCCTCCACCTGAGCTCGTGCTTGCGGTCGGCGGTCATGGCTTGTCCCTTCCTCGGTGTTCGGGGCCGGTTGCCCGGTGTCCCAATGGTTAAAAACGAATCTCCGTTCTTTATACTGAAATGAATGTTCGCTGTCAAGCTAGACTGCGGCGACGAGGTCCGAAGGACGAGGAGCGGAATGCCGAAGGTCACTCAGGAGCACCTGGACGCGCGGCGGCGTCAGATCCTCGACGCCGCCCTGACGTGCTTCGCGCGCGAGGGTTTCCACCGTACGACGATGCAGGACATCTTCGGCGAGGCGGGCCTCTCCCCCGGCGCCGTCTACAGCTACTTCAAGAGCAAGGACGAGATCATCGACGCGATCACGCGCGAGGCGGCGCGGTTCGCCGAGACGGGCGGCACGATGATCCGCGAGAACGCGGAGGAGCTGACGCTCGCGGGGGCCGTGGCCGCTCTCGCGCACGGGTTCGAGCAGCTCGACGTGGGGACGGCGGAGACCCGCGCGCGCATGGTCCCGCAGCTATGGGTCGAGGCGCAGCGCAACTCGATCGTGCGCGACCGGGCGCGCGTGGGGATCGGGGGAGCGGTGGAGGGACTGACCGAGGTCGCGCGCGCCGCGCAGGAGCGTGGCGATCTCGATCCGGAGCTCGATCCGGAGGCGGCGGCGCGGGTGGCGATCTCCGTGTTCCAGGGCCTGCTCGTCCAGCGCAGCATCTTCGGCGCCGACGTGGACGTCGATGCCTACGTCGAGGCCGCGCTGCTGATGCTCGGCCCCCGCGCCTAGCCGGGCACGCGCTCGCCGAAGAGCCGCGGGTCGTTGCTGATCACGGCATCGACGCCGAGCGCCTCGAGCCGGCGGATCGCGGGCTCCTCGTCCACGGTCCAGACGTAGAGCTCCCCGCCCGCCGCGTGCACCGCGCGCACGAGCCGCGCGGTGACGAAGCGCCAGTGGGCCATCAGGGCGTCGCAGCGTCCGGAGCGGATGAGGCGCCCGGCGCGCGCGGGCACGAGCAGCCGCGCCACCTGGAGGGCGCCGAGCGCGGGCAGCACGAGCAGTGGCGACTGTGTGTAGTCGCGCCTGACGTTCGGCACCGAAAGCCCGAGCTTCAACCGCGGCTCAGCCGCGCGGATGCGGTCGAGGCTCTCCAGGTGGTGGGTCGAGATCAGCACCCGGTCAACCAGGCCGCGCTCGCGCAGCGCCTCGACCACGCGCAGCTCGTAGCCGCGCGCCTTCAGGTCGACGTTGAAGTGCATCGTCGCGAACGTCTCCCCGGCGAGGTGGTCGAGCCCCTCCTCGAACGTCAGCACCGGCCCCTCCGCGAGGTGCTCGTAGTCGTGGCTCAGCACGAGCTCGGTATTCGCGGGGTCGCGCAGGTCGCGCGGCAGCACGTCGAACTCGATCATGTCGACCCCGGCGTCGAGCGCGGCGTCGAAGCTCGCCACGGTGTTCCCCGGCGCGATCAGGCCGGCGCCCTTGTGCCCGACCCGCTTCACCTGTCGCTAGTCGCGGTCGCGCGCGACGAACGCGGCCGCCCAGAGGCACACCATGTGCATCGCCTGGTCCACGCTCGCGGTTAGCTTCTGGTCCACGTCGGCCGGGGTGCGCTTCACGCGCGTCATGTACGCGTTGACCACGCGGCCGTCGTCGATCGCCATGTGCGGGAGCGCGATCAGGGCGGCGACACCGACCGCGCGCGTCAGGCTCGTGCGGCGTGCCACGCCGAGCAGCGCGGGCACGAACGCCGCCGTGTAGGTCATGCCGTGGTGGAGGAGCGCGGTGCGGGAGTCCTCGTCCTCGCCGAGCCCGCCCTTCTTGTTGAGCGCCTGGAAGTCCGTCTGTAGGAGGTAGTCGCCGATGTGGTGCGAGACGAAGAAATCGGCGAAAGGAGCGCGGGCGGGCATGGGTCGAACGTACTGGATCGGGTGCGTCAGCCGCAGCGGCCGACGCTGAGGGAACCGCGCTTGGCCGTGAAGGTCGCGCGCAGGACGCCGGTGGTGACGCGGTAGCTCCACGCGCCGCGCGGGAGGCGGCGCGAGCCGATCCTCACCGAGCACGGGCGGAACGGGCGGCGCAGCGTGGCGAGCGAGGCCTGGAGGCGGTAGGTGCGCCGGGCGCGGCCCTCGACCTTCAGGCGCCAGCCGCGCGAGCCCTCGATCGACACCAGCCGCTCGCGCTCGTACATGCGCGACTCGCTGCGCCCGCGGGGGAGGGCGATCAGGTCGAGTCGCCCGCTGCGGTCGCGCAGCCTGACCTGCCCGCTGCCGGCGCCGTAGTCGGCCAGCGTGTCGACGTCGGGCGCCAGCAGCGGGAGCACCGCGCCGGCGCGCAGGAGCAGCGGGAGCTGGTCGAGCGGGGCGTCGACGGTGCGATCGCCGGGGCGCAAGCGGGCGGGGCGGCCGAGCTTGAGGCCCCCGGTGGGCTCGTGGTAGGCCAGCGTGCGCCAGAGGTCGAACCAGCGGCCGTTCGGCACGTAGAGCCTGCGCTGCGTGGCCCCCGGCTCGAGGACGGGCGCCGCGAGCAGGTCGGGGCCGAACAGGAACTCATCGTCGGTGGCGGCGGCGCGCGCGTCGGCCGGGTAGGTCAGCGCCAGGTGGCGCATGAGCGGCAGCCCGGTGCGGCGGTACTCGGCCTCGTGCGCGGCGATGTACGGGTAGAGCTGCGTGCGCAGCTTCGCGTAGCGGCGCCAGTGGCCGACGATCTCCCGCGACCACGGCTGCGGGCGCTCCCCCCTGGGCGGGATGGCGGTGCCGGCGAACTTCGTCCGCATTACGCCGGAGACGGCTCCGAACTGGATCCAGCGGATCAGCAGCTCGGGAGTGAGCTCGCGGGTGCCGAGCGAGAAGTAGCCGCCGATGTCCGATCCCCAGGTGCTGATGCCGGAGAGGCCCATGGTCAGCGCGTTGGTGACCGCCGAGGCGAGGCCGTCGTAGCCCCAGTCGGTGGTCGGGTCGCCGCCCCAGACGATCTGCGCGTACGGGTGCACGCCGGTCCAGCCGGAGCGCACGTGGCGCGCGATCGGCCGCGCCTGGCGGCGCGCGAACTCCCAGCCGGCGCGGTGGTAGGGCACCGGGTAGTAGTTGTGCATCTGCGCGCCGGTCATCCCGTTGGCGTGCTGGGAGTCGAGCGGCGTGTACTCGCCGAAGTCCTCCATGAAGCCGTCGTGGCCGTCCTCGACGAGCTGGGACATAAGGCCGTTCCAGAAGTCCTGCGCGCCGGGTGCCGTGAAGTCCACCTGCGAGACCGGGGTCTGCGGCGGGGTGCGGCTCCCCACGTAGGCGTTGAACACGTACGGCTTTCCGCTCGAGTCCTTCTGGAAGACGCCGCGCGCGGCGCCGTCGGACCACACCGGCTCGTACTCCTGGCAGATCTCCGAGTTCACGTAGGAGAGCGCCGCGAGGCCGTTGCGGTGGAAGAAGTCGGTGCGCTCGCGCTCGGCGGCGCGGTGCGGGACGGCCTCGCCACAGGGCAGGTAGCGCAGGTGGGTCTCGACGGCGGAGGCGGGGGCGTCGGCCTCGCGCAGCGTCCGGACCGCCTCCTCCTCGCGGGCGCGCGGCGGCACGTTCTCCTGGCCGGTGTGGAACCAGGGGCCGAGGAACCACGGCGCGAGCGGCTTCGGCTGGCGGCCGGTGCGCTCGGTGAGGCGCTTCACCGTGGCGGCGGGGGTCGGCCCGGCAAGGACGCGGAACGCGATCTGACTCGCCTGGGTCTCCATGCTCCACGCGTCCGAAAGCTCGCTGCCGAGCCGGTGCATGCTCGCCTCGTTGTTGTCGATCAGCACGCCGTAGCCGCGGGTGGAGAGCAGCCAGGGCATCGGGAAGTAGGTGGCGTCGTCGCGCGGGTGGTAGCCCCAGGGCGGGACGAAGGCGGTGAGGAACGCGCGCTCCTCGGGTTGGTACGGGCCCTCCGCGACGTAGCTCTCGACCTCGTTGCCGCGCTGGTCCACCGCATTCGAGCGCTCGCCGAAGCCGAGGTAGCGCTCCCTGTCGGCGGCATCGAAGCCGACGCCGACGGCCTCCACGTCGCCCGTGCCCGCGGCGCCGGTCACGGCGGCGGTCACGCCGATCGCGCCGTCGCCGGAGGGCTCAATCCGCACGGCGAGCCGGCGGCCGAGCGGGTCGGTGGTGGCGAGCTCGGCCGTGAGGGCCCGTCCGTCGCCGGCGCTGGTGAGGGCGCGGGTGGCGTGCCACCAGCCGGTCGAGGTGCGAAAGCCGATCGTCCCCGCGGGACCGGTTCCGGTCGCATGCGCCTCGGCGAGCGTGGGACCGCCCGGCTGGACGAACTCGACGTGCCACGGATCGAGGTCGATACGCGCCTCGATCGCCCCCGCGGGGACGGTCTCCGCGGCGGCGGCTGGAGCGGCGAGGGCCACCGCGAGGGCCAGGGCCGCCACGAGGGTCCGGGCTGGGGAGCGGTCCACCCGGGCACCGTAACCGCCCCCGCAGGACCTCCGCGCCGCCGCTTTTCCTTCGGCTTTCCTGACTTATGGGCGCTATGGACCCTTAAGTCAGGAATGTCGATCAGTTCTGCGGCCGAGGCGGTAGGTCAGGTGCTCGAGCCGGCCCGCCGTGGTGCGCAGGCTCGCGTCCAGCCTGGCCGCGTGGCCGGGCTTCACGAGTGCCTTGGGGCTCGTGGCGTTGCGCGTGTAGAGGGTGAGCTTCACGCTCACCGCGCCGGCGGGGAGGCCGCTCACGCGGAGGGTCCCCCGCCCGAGGGCGAGACGGGGAGCGCTCGCGCCGCGGGTGGCGAGGCCGCCCGCGCGGGTGACCCTGACGGTCCACGTGCGCGACTTCGCGCCCTTCCGGTAGACCGTGATGCGACCGGCCACGCGGCCGGCATCGCCGCGCTGCGGCAGCATGGCGCGCGGGGCCGTGAACGCGAGCGTCTTGATCGGCTCGTCGCTGTCGACGCGCAGGCGCAGGCCGGTGCCGGTGCTCGACTTCCACTGGGACGCGCCGAGGGCCGCGGAGGGAGCGGTGCCGCAGTCGCCCGACGTGGTGCCGGAGCCGCCAGTGGTGGAGCCGCCGGGGGTGGTGGAGCCGCTTGTGGTGGAGCCGCCGGTGGTGGAGCCGCAGTCCGGGGTGGTGCCGCCGGGCGTGGTGCCCGGCTCGGTGCCGGGGGTCGAGCCGCCGGGGGTCGAGCCGCCGGGGGTCGAGCCGGCGGGCGTGGTGCCGGGCTCGGTGGTGCCGGGCGTGGAGCCGCCTGGAGTCGTGCCGCCGGTGGAGCCGCCTGGAGTCGTGCCGCCGGAGTCCGCGGGGGGCGGCGGGGGTGGTACGGGCTTCGCCGTCACGACCGCCGTGGGGTCGGTCGCCGCGCTGCGGCTCCCGCCGGCGTTCGCGGCGGTGACGACGCCGCGCACTCGCGCGCCCACGTCCGCAAGGACGAGCGTGTAGCTGGCCGCGGTTGCACCGGCGATCGGGACGCAGCCCGAGCCGTCGACGCCGCAACGCTCCCAGGCGTACGTGAAGGTGAGCGGGGCGCTGCCGGTCCAGCTCCCGTCGCTCAGCGCCAGCTCCTCGCCCTCACGCGCCGTGCCGGTCAGTGTGGGGGCCGTCGTGTTCGCCGGCGGGATCGCCTGCACCACGGCGGTCGGCGCCGACTCGGCGCTGCGCTCGCCACCGCCGTTGGCGGCGGTCACGAGCACCCGGATCGTCGCGCCGACGTCGCTCGCGGTCAGCGTGTACGTGGTTCCGGTGGCCCCCACGATGTTCGCGCAGTCGTTGCCGCCTGCGTCGCAACGGCGCCAGCGCCGGGTGTACGTGATCGTCGGCGTGCCGGTCCAGGAGCCGTCGTCCGCGGTGAGGGTCAGTCCGTCGCGCGCGGTCCCCGAGATCTTGGGAAGGGTGCTGTTCAGCGGAGGGCCCACCCCGACGGCTCCGGTGGGATCGGAGGTCAAGGCCGCGGAGCCGCCGGCGTTGGTCGCTGTCACCACCACGCGGATGGCGTGCCCCACGTCGACAGGGGTCAGCTCGTATGAGGCGCCCGTAGCGCCGCTGATGTTCGCGCAGCCGTTGCCGGCCGAGTCGCAGCGGCGCCACTGGTAGGCGAAGGAGATCGTCGGGGTGCCGGTCCACGAGCCGGTCGTGGTCGTGAGCGTCTGGCTGTCGCGCGCGTTCCCGGAGACCACCGGCGGAGCCGTGTTGACCGGCGGGCTCGCCGTGACGGCGCCGGTGGGGTCGGAGGTCGAGGCCGCGGAGCCGCCGGCGTTGGTCGCGGTCACCACCACGCGGATCGCGTGCCCCACGTCGGCCGGGGTCAGCTCGTACGCGGCGCCTGTCGCGCCGGAGATGCTCGCGCAGCCGTTGCCGGCCGAGTCGCAGCGGCGCCACTGGTAGGCGAACGTGATCGTCGGCGTCCCGGTCCACGACCCGGTCGTCGCCGTAAGGGACTGGCCGTCGCGCGCGGTTCCGGACACGACGGGCGGAGCGTTGTTGGCGGGCGGGCGTGCGGTGACGGTGCCCGTCGGGTCGGAGGTCGAGGCGGCGGAGCCGCCGGCGTTGCTCGCGGTCACCTCGGCGCGCAGCGTCTTCCCCACGTCCGCAGGGACGAGCGTGTAGCTCGTCCCGGTAGCCCCCGCGATGTCGACGCACGCGTCACCGCCCGAATCACACCGCTGCCACTGATACCCGAACGAAATCGTCGGAGTGCCCGTCCACGACCCGTTAGTGGTCGTAAGAGACTGGCCGTCGCGCGCGGTGCCGGAGACCACGGGCGCCGCGTTGTTGACCGGCGCGCGTGCGGCGACGGCACCGGTCGCGTCGGACGTCGAGGCCGCCGAGCCGCCGGCGTTGCTCGCGGTGACCACCGCGCGCAGGGTCTTGCCCACGTCGGCCGGCACGAGCGCGTAGCTCGATCCGGTGGCGCCCGCGATGTCCACACACGTGTTCCCCGCCGAATCGCAGCGCCGCCACTGGTAGGTGAAGGAGATGGTCGGCGTACCGGTCCACGACCCGTTCGTGGTCGAGAGCGTCTGCCCGTCACGCGCGGTCCCGGAGATCACGGGCGGCGCGTTGTTGGTGGGCGGCCGCGCCGCGACCACCGCGCTGGGCGCGCTCACGGCCGAAGCGCTGCCGCCGCCGTTCGTGCCGGTGACCTCGGCGCGCAGCGTCTTCCCCACATCCGCCGGGACGAGCGCGTAGGTCGACCCCGTAGCGCCGGCGATGTCCACGCACGAGCCGCCGGCGGAGTCGCAGCGGCGCCACTGGTACCCGAACGAAATCGTCGGAGTCCCAGACCACGACCCGTTCGTCGTAGTAAGAGACTGGCCGTCGCGCGCGGTTCCGGACACCACCGGCGGAGCGTTGTTGACCGGCGCGCGTGCCGCGACGGTGCCCGTCGGGTCGGAGGTCGAGGTGGCGGAGCCGCCGGCGTTGCTCGCGGTCACGACGACCCGGATCGTCTTGCCCACGTCCGCCGGGACGAGCGCGTAGCTCGATCCGGTGGCGCCCGCGATATCGGTGCACACGTCGCCGGCGGAGTCACACCGCCGCCACTGATACGCGAATGCGATCGTCGGAGTGCCCGTCCACGACCCGGTCGTCGTAGTAAGAGACTGGCCGTCGCGCGCAGTTCCGGACACCACCGGCGGAGCGTTGTTGACCGGCGCGCGCGCCGCGACGGCACCGGTCGCGTCGGATGTCGCGGCCGCGGAGCCGCCGGCGTTGCTCGCGGTCACGACCACCCGGATCGTCTTCCCCACATCCGCCGGCACCAGCGTGTAGCTCGACCCCGTAGCGCCGGCGATGTCCACGCACGAGCCGCCGGCGGAGTCACACCGCCGCCACTGGTACCCGAACGAAATCGTCGGGGTCCCCGTCCACGACCCGTTCGTGGTCGAGAGCGCCTGCCCGTCGCGCGCGGTCCCGGATACCACCGGCGGAGCGCTGTTGGCGGGCGGGCGTGCGGTGACGGTGCCCGTCGGGTCGGAGGTCGAGGCGGCGGAGCCGCCGGCGTTGCTCGCGGTCACCTCGGCGCGCAGGGTCTTCCCCACGTCCGCCGGCACCAGCGTGTAACTCGACCCGGTGGCACCCGCGATGTCGACGCACGCGTCCCCACCCGAATCACACCGCTGCCACTGATACGCGAACGAAATCGTCGGAGTGCCCGTCCACGACCCGGTCGTCGTAGTAAGAGACTGGCCGTCGCGCGCGGTCCCGGACACCACCGGCGGAGCGCCGTTGGCGGGCGGGCGTGCGGTGACGGCGCCGGTTGCGTCGGAGGTCGAGGCCGCGGTGCCGCCGGCGTTGCTCGCGGTCACGACCACCCGGATCGTCTTCCCCACGTCCGCCGGCACCAGCGTGTAGCTCGACCCCGTAGCGCCCGCGATGTCCACGCACGCGTTCCCCGCCGAATCGCACCGCCGCCACTGGTAGGCGAAGGAGATGGTCGGCGTACCGGTCCACGACCCGTTCGTGGTCGAGAGCGCCTGCCCGTCGCGCGCGGTCCCGGACACCACCGGCGGAGCGTTGTTGACCGGTGCGCGCGCCACGACGACCCCAGTAGCCCCAGAGCTCGCCACGCCCGACGACACCACGTTCCGCGCCGTGACCTGCACGCGGATCGTCTTGCCGACGTCCCCCGCACCCACCACGTACGTCGACCCCGTGGCCCCGTCGATGTCCACGCACGCCGCGCCGGCCGAGTCGCAGCGGCGCCACTGGTACGAGAACGTCATCGGCGTCGTGCCCGACCAGGTGCCGTTGCCGGCCGTGAGCGTCTGGCCGTCGCGAGCGGTCCCGCTCACCGTCGGCGCCGCGGTGTTCGCGGGGGCGCTCGCGGCCTGGTCCGAGACCAGCGTCATCGCGCCGGGCATAACGAGGTCGGTCGCGACCTCCATGTGCAGGATCGCGCTCGTGGCGTCGTTGACGAGGAAGCCGTCGATCCCCATGATGTTCGCGTCCATCCCGAGCGTGTTGATGTAGCTCGGGTTCCTCGTGGTCACGTGCGACCCGTATTCGGTGATCGACGCGTTCCAGTAGTTGTTCAGCGCGTGCAGCGGATCCACGAGGTCGCGGCCGTTGATCCGCGCCGTGTCCGGCTGCACGCCGAGGTCGCCCTCGTAGGCGAGCATCCCGAAGTCGGCATCGACGGTCCCGCTGGGCGGCGTGCGGAACCCGGTGATCGGGACGTCGGCCGCGTCGTCGCCGCCGAAGTCGCGGTAGCCGTCGTAGAGGCCGAGCCAGCGGACGGGCTTCGACGGGTCGCGGTAGGCCACGACCAGACCCCAGCCGCCGTACTGGTCCTTGCCGGTGGAGGCCTGGACGTTCGCCGCGGTGTAGGTCCCGGCCCCGGCCTGGCGGACGAGCGAGGTGACGTCGGCGAACCCCTGGTAGCGGCTCGGGAAGAAGCGGTCGCTGTCGACCGTCGAGGCCGTGATCGTCCGGTAGCCGGCTCCGTCGGGGGCGGCGAGGCGCATCGTGCCGCGCGCCGCCGGGTTCGGCGCGTCCACGCCCTCCGGCATCGCCTTCGTGTCCGAGCCCCAGTAGAGCCCGGCGTAAAGGATCGTGGCGCCGGCCGGCAGCCTCAGGTCGGCGCTGCTCGAGTCGAACGTCGTCGAGTCGGAGTCGATGTCGATCGGCACCATCACCCAGGCGGAGTTGCGCAGCACGGTGCCGGTCCCGTTGCGCGCGTTCGCGCAGTTCGGCGCGCCCTCGGGGCAGGTCACGATCGTGTTGGCGGCCGTGGTGATGTCGCCGCGCTCGACCTGGCCGTAGCGCAGCGAGTAGGCCCGATCGGCACTGGCGGAGGCGGCCGGGAGCACGGCGAGACCGACCACCAGAGCGGCGAGCAGCGTCCGGATGCGGTTGGACCAGATCAAGGGGGTACGCGCTGCGCCGCGATCCGTCACGGCGCCCCTGCCAGGGGTCCCCCGATTATGACGCAGAAAAGCCGATTACGCCAGGACGAAATCGGCCGGATCGGGCCGCCTCGTGCGGCGCTTGTACTCGGTCACGAACCCGGCCCAGTTGTTGGTGACCCTCCCGGATTCGGTCCGGTACCAGCTGTTGCAGCCCGCGGCCCAAACGCTGTCGCCGAGCCGCTCCTGCACCTCGCGGTTGAAGGCCGACTGGACGTCCCCGCGGACGTCCATCCAGCGAGCCCCCGAGCTGCCGAGGTCGCGCACCGCCTCGACCACGAATCCGATCTGGCTCTCGAGCATCGTGATGATCGATCCGGCCCCCAGGTTCGTGTTCGGCCCGTAGAGCATGAACATGTTCGGGAAGCCGCTGATCGCCAGGCCGAGATAGGCCTCGGCGCCGTCGCGCCAGACGTCGTTGAGGTCGGCGCCGTCGCGCCCGCGGATCGCCATCGGCGCCAGGAACTCGTTCGCCTGGAAGCCGGTGCCGAGCACGATCGCGTCGACCTCGCGGACCCGCCCGTCGGCGGTCGCGACGCCGGTCGCGGTGACCTCATGGATGTCGTCGGTCACGACCTCGACGTTCGGGCGCGCGAGGGCCGGCAGGTAGTCGTTCGAGATCAGCACGCGCTTGCAGCCCATCGGGTAGCCCGGCACGAGCTTCTCGCGCAGCTGCGGGTCGGGGATCTCGGTGCGCAGGCGGCGCTTGTAGCCGAGCTCGTAGAGCCTCAGCATCCAGTAGGCGCGGGTCATGGCGAGCGTGAACAGCTCGAAGCGGATGAACGTGAGCCGGCGGCTGATCGCGGGGATCAGCGGAATGCGCCGGAAGAGCGCCTTCTCGCGCGGGCGGTAGGGGCGGTCGGGCTTGGGGATGACCCAGCCGGGCGTGCGCTGGAACACGTGCAGTCGCTCGACCACCTTCGCGACCTCCGGCACGTACTGGACAGCGCTCGCGCCCGTCCCGATCGCCGCCACGCGCTTGCCGGCCATGTCGTAGTCGTGGTTCCAGCGGGCCGAGTGGAACAGCTCGCCGCGGAAGTCGTCGAGTCCCGGGATCCGCGGGAACGAGGGGCGCGAGAGCTGGCCGGTCGCGGTCACGAGCACGTCGAACTCGGCCTCCTCGCCGCCGACCAGGCGCAGGACCCAGCGGCCGCGCTCGGCGTCGAAGTCCGCCGCGGCCACCTCGGTCCCCAGGCGCATGTGCTCGCGCAGCCCGTGCTTGTCGGTGAGGCGCTCGAGGTAGGCGAGGATCTCGTCGCGCTGCGGGAAGCGGCGCGTCCAGTCGTGGTTGGGCTCGAAGCTGAACTGGTAGAGGTGCGACGGCACGTCGCACGTGAGGCCCGGGTACGAGTTGTCACGCCAGACCCCGCCCACCGCGCCGGCCTTCTCGAAGATCGTGAACGACTCGATCCCGGCCTGCTGGAGCTTGATCCCGAGGCCGATCCCGCCGAAGCCGGCGCCGACGATCGCGACGCTCGGCCCCTGCCTACGCGACCCGTTCCCCATACCGCCCCGACACGCTAGCGCGCGCCCGGGCTACCAGCTGCTGTCGGAGTCGCGCGTGAAGACGCGCTTCTTCGACTGGTTCGGGTACTGGCGGTTCCACACCGCGATCGCGCCGCCCACCACCGCGCTGATCACGACGCCGAACACGACCCAGTCCTCCCAGCCGTCGACCGCGTCCAGCACCAGGTAGCCGAGGCCCACGGCCACCGCCAGCACGATCAGGATCTGGACCACGGCGGTACCTCTCACTTAAGCTCCCCCTCGCTCGGTCGGACGGACAGTACGGACCGTCGGACTCAAAGGCAAGCCGGGGGAGGCTGTGATGGTCAAGACGATCGCCGTGGGCACCGACGGGTCCGACACCGCGAAGGTCGCGGTCGACTTCGCGCTCGACATGGCTGAGCGCTACGGCGCGAAGGTCGTCGTCGCAAGCGCGTACAAGCCGGTGTCGGAGAGCCAGCTCCGCAGGGAGCAGGCCGAGGCACCGGAGGACATCCAGTGGTCGATCAACCCGAGCGAGGAGGTCGACACGACCCTCCGCGCGGTCGAGGAGGAGGCCAAGGAACGCGGCCTGAGCTACGCGAGCGAGGCGCGCAACGGCGATCCCGCCGAGGTGCTGTGCGACATCGCCGAGGCGCACGGCGCGGACGTGATCGTGGTCGGCAACCGGGGCATGCAGCGGCGCCTGCTGGGGTCGGTGCCGAACTCGGTCGCGCACAAGGCGCCGTGCTCGGTGATGGTGGTGAAGACGACCTAGCGCGCGAGCGCGGGCGGGCCGCCTCCACCTCCCCACCGCGCGCGCAGCGCGCGCCACGCCTTCCGGATCCGCTTGACGAGGAAGGTCGCGAGCGCGATGCCGCTGACCAGCAGGATCACCGCGACGATCGCGGCGGGCACGGGGTGCTCGATCGCGAGCACCGTGACGCCGGCCACGAGCCCGTCCTCGAGCAGGCTCACCGCGATGTTCGACGCCGGCTCCGGCGAGCTGTTCACGCCGAGCCGGATGCCGGCCTTCACCGCGTGGCTCGCGAACGCCATCGCACCGGCGCCGCCTCCGGCGAACACCTCCTCGACCCCCGTCGCCCCCGCGTCCCCGCCGAGCGCCACGCCGACCGCGCTCGCGATGGCGGGTCGCACGATCGTGTGGAGCACGTCCCACGCGCTGTCGAGCAGCGGCACCTTGTCCACGACGAACTCGATCGCATAGAGCACGAGTGCGGCCGCCAGCACGCCGTTGCCCTGCAGCTCCTCCGGCACGTCGCCCCAGCCCGCCCGGCCGAGCAGCGACATCAGCGCAACGGTGAGGTAGGCGTTCACGCCCGACGCCCAGCCTGAGCTGATCAGCGTCGAGACGAGGTCCATCTACGCCGCTCGGCGCTCGCGTTCCAGGCAGCGGTAGAGCGCGTCGCGCAGCGCCTTCTCGCGCGGGTCGTTCGCGATGTGGTAGCCCATCCGGTTCATCACGTAGGCGAACGACACCTCGTTCTCCGGGTCGGCGAACGCGAACGAGCCGCCCGCCCCGGGGTGGCCGAACGCGCGCGGGCTGGCGAAGTCGAGCTCGCCGGGCCGCGGGCGGGCGAAGCCGAGCGAGAAGGCGGTGTCGATCTTCAGCACCTCGTCGTGCCAGCCGCGGGCGGGCGGGCGCGGCGTGGCGGTCAGCTCTGCGAGGGTCGCGTCGGAGAGGCCGAGCTCGGGCGGGCGCGCCGCGAACGCCATGTACGCCCGTGCGACGCTGCGCGCGGTGCCGAGCGCGCCGCCCGCCGGGAACTCGAGGTGGCGGTAGCGGCGGCTGTCGAACGACGCCGGCGAGTACACGCGCGGGTTGGCGAACGCCTTGAAGGTGAGCGAGCGCGGGTTGGCCATGGCGAGCGCCATCCGCGGCGGCATGTCCCTGAGGCCCGGCAGCGACCTGATCGGAGCGCGCTCGATCCGCGCGATGCGCCGCTTCGGCACGTCCTCCGGCACGCCGAAGTGCACGTCGAGGCCGAGCGGCGCGGCGATCTCCTCGGCGAAGAAGCGCCCCAGCGTGCGGTGGTCGGGGTCGATCCGCCGCACGAGCTCGCCCTCGTACCAGCCGAGGCTGAGGCCGTGGTAGCCGTGGCGGGTGCCGGGCTCCCAGACCGGGCGCTGGCGAGCGATCACCTCGGCTAGGCGATCGAAGTCCGCGATGAGCGTCGGGGTGAGCGGCTCGTCGACCACCGGCAGACCGGCCTCGTGGCCGAGGAGCTGGCGGACCGTAACGCGCTCCTTGCCCGCCTGGCCGAACTCGGGCCAGTAGGTCGAGACGCGCTCGTCGTAGTCGAGCAGCCCGCGCGTGTGGAGCAGCGCGAGGGTCATCGCGGCGAGGCCCTTCGAGGTCGAGTAGACGATCACGAGCGTGTCCTCGTCCCAGCGCGCGCCGCTCCGCGCGTCGCGCACGCCGCCCCACAGGTCCACCACCTTCTCGCCGCCCACGTAGGCCGCGCACGCGGCGCCGAGCTCGCGACCCTCGCTGAGGTTGCGCTCGAACGCGTAGCGGACGGCCTCGTAGCCCGGCACCACCGACCCGCCGACGCCGGGGCTCACGCGGCCTCCCGCCGGCCGACCAGGAGCGACTGCGCCGCGCGCCCGATCAGGCCGTGCTCATCGTGCAGCACGCTCTCGGCCATGCCCACCCCGTCCGGGTCCACGACGGTGCGGCTGTCCAGCCCGACCCGGTCGCCGCGCGGGGGGCGCAGGAGGTGGATCGTGAGGTCCGCGTTGATGAAGACGTGCGTGTTCCAGTCGAGCGAGGCGCTCACGCCGTTGCCGAAGTCGGCGGCGGCGGCCGCACGCTGGACCGCCGACGGCTCCTCGCCATCGACCAGGGGCACGAGGAAGCGCACCCAGGCGGCGGCCGGGCCCGGCTCCGTGAGCGAGCCGCGCACGAACCGCAGCTCCACCCCGTCGCCGGCGAACATCGGCCGCTCGCCGGGTGGCGAGGACGAGGGGGCGACGCCGTCCGGCGGCGGCAGCGCCGGCTCGTGCGCCGGCACCGCCGGTGCGGTCCCCTCCACCCGCGCGAGCACGAGGCCGAGCACGCGGCACACCGGCCCCGCCGTGGTCTCGAGCGTCGACTCGATCAGCTGCGCGCGGCGGCCGGGGCGGACGACCCGCGTCGCGATCGACAGGGGCTCGAGCGGAACCGGCCGCAGGAACTCGTAGGTGAGCCGCGCCACCACCAGCTCGCCGGCCTCGAGCTCGACGGAACGAGCCAGCAGGGCCGCGGGCGCGCCGCCGTGCTGCGCGCGCGGATCCCACGGTCCGCGGGCCAGCTCGGTTGGCACGAAGGCGTCGCCCTCGCGTTCGTAGATCGCCACCGCGACTAGGCCCGCCGCACCAGCGTCACCCCGTCGCGGACCGGTAGCTGCACCACGACGAGCCGCTCGTCGGCCGCCAGCCGGTCGTTGAGCGCGGCCAGCGCGGTGCCGGACTCGTCGTCCGGGTCGGGGTCGAGGACCTGGCCGCTCCAGAGCGTGTTGTCGATCACGATCAGTCCGCGCGGGGCGAGCTTCGGGAGCACGGCGTCGACATAGGCCGAGTAGCCGGTCTTGTCGGCGTCGACGAACACGAGGTCGAACGGCCCGTCGAGCTCGGCGATGGTCTCGAGCGCCGGCCCGAGCCTGACCTCGATCCTGTCCGCGTAGCCCGCCGCCTCGATGTGGCGCCGTGCGAACTCGGCGTGCTTCTCGGAGACCTCGCAGCTCACGATGCGGCCGCCGTCGGGCAGCGCGGCGGCCATCGACAGGGCCGAATAGCCGGAGTAGGTGCCGATCTCGAGCACCGCCCGCGCGCCGGAGGCCCAGACCAGCATCTCGAGGAAGCGCCCCTCCACGCGGCCGGTGAGCATCTGCGGGAACTCGAGGTGCTCGCGCGTCTCCGCGGCCAGGCGCTCGAGCCAGCCCGGCGGCGCGGTGCTGTGCTCCTCGCAGTAGCGGTCGATCTCCGGTGGGTTGACCTCTGGCACGGCGTGGCAGCCTACGCCACCGGTACCGTGCCGCTCCGTGCGGAGGGCCCTCCTCGTCGCGGTCGTGCTGGCGCTCGTCGCCGGCGACGGCGTCGCCGCGGCGGCCACCGCCAAGCTGCCGCGCGGGGGCACCACGCTCTTCCCGCGCCAGCGCGTGGTGGCCTTCGCCGGCACGCCGGGGGCGCCCGCGCTCGGCGCACTCGGTGTCGGCCGGCTCGACCACGCCGTGCGGCGGCTGCGCCGCCAGGCGCGCCACTACCACCGCGCCGGGCGCCCCATCCTGCCGGCCCTCGACCTGCTCGCCACGATCTGCTCGGCGGGGCCGGGCCGCGACGGCAAATACCGGTACCGCCGCCCGCTGAAGATCGTGCAGCGCCACCTGGCCGCCGCCCGCCGGGCGCGCGCTCTGCTGCTCATCCACATCCAGCCCGGACGCTCGACGTTCATGGAGGAGCTGCGTCCCTACCGCCGCTTCCTGTCCGAGCCCGACGTCGGCGTCGCGCTCGACCCCGAATGGCGGATGGGCCCCGGCCAGCGTCCCGGCAAGGTCATCGGCTCGGCTGACTCCGACGAGATCAACGCGGTCTCCGCCTACCTCGACCGGGTCGTGAAGCGTCACGATCTGCCCCAGAAGCTGCTGGTCGCCCACCAGTTCACGCCGAACATGATCCGCCGCCGCGCGCGCGTTCGCCAGCGCCCGGGCGTGGCGGTGACGATCTCGATCGACGGCGTCGGATCGCGGCGGCTGAAGGAGGGCACCTACTCGCGGCTCGCGCGCTCGGGCGACAACCTCTACGACGGCTTCAAGCTCTTCTACGAGGAGGACGGGCGCGTCATGACGCCCGCCCAGGTGCTGAGACTTCGGCCGCAGCCCGACTTCGTCGTGTACGAGTAGCAAGCAGCCAGGCCGCCACCACGCCGCCGATCCCGCCGAACAGGTGGCCCTGCCACGAGATCCCCGCGCGCGGCACCAGCCCGCTCAGCAGGACGCTGCCCCACAGCGCGCCCACGATCAGTCCCATGAAGAGCTCGAACGCGTTGCGGTTGTAGAACCCGCGCACGAGCAGGTAGGCCGCGTAACCGAAGACGACCCCGCTCGCCCCGATGTGGTTCGTGTGCTCCGGGGCGACGAGCCAGGTGCCGACCCCGCCCACCGCCATCACGATCGCGGTCACGCTCAGCACCCGGACGAGGCCGGCGAGCGCAATCGCGAACCCCATGACGAGGAACGGCACGGTGTTCGACATGAGGTGCGAGAAGTCGGCGTGCAGGAACGGGGAGGCGACGATGCCGACCAGCCCGTCCGGCTCGCGCGGCTCGATCCCGTAGTCGTCGAGGCCGGTGCCCACGGTGGCGTCGGCGATCTCGAGCACCCACATGACCGCGGCCATCCCGAGCACGAGCAGGAAGCCCGCCTGGCGATCGCTGCGTGGCTTGTCTACGGCCTCGGCGATGCGGGCAGTATCGCGGCTGGCGGTGTCGAACCCGGTCAGGTAGGCTCGCGCCGAGCAACCGAGGGGGGTCCCACATGGGAGAGCAGGAGTCCGGTCCGCGCGTGAACCCGGAGGATGTCGCGAAGCGGCAGCCGCCGCTCGCGAAGGTCATGGAGGCGCTGGCGGAGCCCGAGGGAAAGACCCGCCGCGACTCCCCTACGGCGACGGCGCGCGACATCGCGCTCCTCATGGAGGCACGCGACGCGAGCTCCCCGCTCGCGTCGGCGCTCGACGAGCTCGAACGCGCGCACGGGGGCAAGGCGTCCGAGGACGACCTCAAGCCGCACCTGGACCCGTCGGACTAGGGCCGCGGCGCTCGACCCACTCAGACGGATGACACCGAGAGCGGCCGTCCGCGCCGCGCTCGTGAACCCGCCGCACGTGCGCGGCCCGGGGCGGCCACTCGAGAACGCATCCCCTCCCCTGGGCATCGCGTACATCGCCGCGGCGCTGCGGGCCGGCGGCTTTCCGGCCGAGCTCTACGACCTGGCAGACGAGGTCCCGATGGACCCGGCGAAGCTCGCCGCCGCCGGATTCTTCGACCACGACCTGTACGGGTTCACCTCGTACACGAAGACGTTCGACGCCGCGCTCGAGCTGGTCCGCCTGCTGAAGGCGAACAACCCGGCCGCGACCATCGTCTTCGGCGGGCCGCACGCGACGCCCCTGGCGGAGGTGCTCGTCGAGACCTACGACGAGATCGACGTCGTGGTCCGCAACGAGGGCGAGCAGGCGATGGTCGCGATCGCGCGTCACCGCGCGGGCGATCTCGACTCCCTCGCCGGCGTGGCGGGCCTCGTGTACCGCAAAGGCGGGGCGATCGCTCGCACCGGCGACCCGCACGACCTGCCGCCGGTCGATTCCCTCCCCGATCCCGCACGCGATTACGCGATCAGGCCGCAGCGCCTGGTCTACGACCGGCGCGACCCGCTGAATCCGCAGCGCATCGAGTTCTTCTCGAGCAGCAGGGGCTGCCCGAAGCGATGCACGTTCTGTTCGATCGTGGTGATGAGCCCGCGGTATCGCTTCCGCTCGGTCGAATCGCTCATGGACGAGATCCGCGCGGTCCACGAGCGCGATCCGTTCGGGCACGTCGCGTTCCTCGACGCGAACTTCTTCGTCCACTGGCGGCGCACCGCCGAGTTCGCGGAGGCCCTCCACCGCTGGGATCCTGGCGTGACGTGGTCGGCGACCGCGACCGTCGACGCGATCGTGCGGCACCCGCGGGTGGTCGAGCGGATCGGAGCCCTGAACTGCCAGATGCTCGAGGTCGGCGTCGAGAACGGCAGCGACAGCTTCCTCGCGCGCGTGAACAAGCGGACGACCGTGGAGCAGAACCTCGATGCGATCCGCGCCCTCGACGACGCGGGCATCGAGCTCGAGCTCGACTACATCATGTTCGACCCCGAGACCACGCTCGAGGAGCTGGCCGACAACGCGGACTTCCTCACCGAGGCGGAGCTGACGGACTACATCCCGGCCGACCACCTCGCCAACACGCTCAGGCTGTACCCCGGCACGCCCGCTCGCTCGCGTTACGCCCCCGGTGGACCCGGGCCAGCGGAGTTCGCCGCGGCCGACCTGTACGCGCCGATCGCCGATCCGCGCGCGGCGGCGGTGAACCGCGTGATGACCGAGGCGGTCGACACGTGCTTCGTGGGCCTCGAGCAGGTCGTCCGCGCGTGCGAGCGCGCGGCGGACACGAGCCACGACCCGCAGGAGATGCACGCGCTCGCTATCGCGTTCCGCAACGTCCCGTTCGCGATCTTCCGCGAGAGCATCGACCGCGCCGGCGCCGGCGAGCTGGACCTCACCCTCTCGGACCTCGCGGCCAGCGCGCGGCTGCGCGAGCTCGTGGCGCTCGCACACGAGCAGGAGACACGCGCTTCGCGCCCGGCCGAGCTGGCCAATGCCGTCTAGCTCGCCCGCTCCCGGAGTCGGCGGGGAGGCCGCCGCCTCCGCGTTCCGCCTGCGGCCGAATCCGGAGGTGCGAGTGGTCGAGGAGCACGGGACGGTGTACCTGATCCCGCCCGTGGGACGCCCGCTGCGGCTCAATCGCAGCGCGTCGGGGCTCTGGCGGATGCTCGCGGAGGGACGGCCACGCGACGAGGTCGTCGACCGCCACGCCGTCGACAGCGGCTGCGACGTCGCGACCGCCCGCGACGAGATCGAGCAGCTCATCGCATCCCTGTGCGAGAACCACTACCTGATGCGCGCCCCCGCCGATGCGCCCTCGTGACCGCATCCTGACGACGGGGACGCGCTTCGAGCGCGTCCCGCCGAACCCGGCTCAGCCGCGCCTGCGTGTCGCGCTGATCAACCCGCCGGACCCGACCTCGTCCGACGACGGTCGCTCGTTCCCAGCGCTGGGACTCGGATACGTCGCGGCGTTCGCGCGCGTGCGCGGCTTCCACGTCGACCTGTTCGACTTCGCGCTCGACCTCGATCCGGACCTCGACTTCCTCGACCGGGTGGGCGCGCTCGACGGCTACGACGTCTACGGCGTCTCGACCTACTCCGACACCCTGCCGTCGGCCCTGACGGTCGCGGCGGCGCTCAGGCGGGGCGCACCCCGCTCCCCGATCGTCTTCGGCGGCTACCACGCCGCGGTGCTGGACGCCGAGCTGCTCGAGGACTTCGACATGATCGACTACGTCGTGCGCGACGAGGGCGAGATCCCGTTCAGCGAGCTGCTCGACGGCCTGGCGAGCGACCGCTCCGACCACGGGAGTGTGGCCAGCCTGACGTGGCGAGGCGCGGATGGCGCGGTCGTGCGCAACCCGTCGTCCGAGCGTTTGCTCGACCAGGCCGAGCTTCCGTTCCCGGTCACGGAGACGCGCCACGGCCCGCGCCGCTATGCCGACTACGCCGACCGCGATAGCGGCGAGCGGCGCCGCGCGGTGAGCCTCGTCAGCAGCCGCGGGTGCCCGAAGCGGTGCACGTTCTGCTCGATCGCGCTCGTCAACCCCCTGTGGCGCGCGCGCTCGGCCGAATCGATCATGGCGGAGGTGCGCTACCGGTACGCGCACGAGCCGTTCGCCCACGTCTTCTTCCAGGACGGCAACTTCTTCGCCAGCCCGAAGCGCTCGCTCGCCTTCGCGCGGGAGCTCCACGCCTTCGACCCGTCGATCACGTGGTCGGGCACGGCCACCCCCGACAACGTGGTGCGCCACGCCGGCGTCCTCGCCGAGCTGGCCGCGCTCAACTGCGCCTCGCTCGAGCTGGGCATCGAGAGCGGCAACGAGGGCTCGCTCGAACGCTTCGGCAAGGGCACCGACCGCGCCGTCAACCTCCAGGCGATTCGCCTGCTCGAGTCCGCCGGGATCCGGCTCGGGCTCGACTTCATCATGTTCGAGCCGGAGATGACGCTCGACGACGTGAGGGCCAACCTCGACTTCCTCCACGAGGCCGACCTCTACGGCTACTGGCCCGCCGAGTGCCTGTTCCAGGAGCTGCGGCTCTACCCGGGGACCAAGATGCGCACGCGTCACGTGCCCGGCGACTGCACGCGTCACGAGGTGCCGCCGACTCCACTGCGCGACGCCGGGCTGCGGACCGCGTTCGAGGAGGCCTGGGCGTACCGCCGGACCCTCCAGGCGGCAACCGACGAGGCGCTCAAGCAGCTCGAGGTGGCGATCGCCGGCCTCGATGCCGTCGACCGTGACGGGGAGGAGCCGGAGATCCGGCGGCTGCGCCAGGACGCGCAGGCGTGCGTGATCGAGCTGCGGCACGCCCCCTACGCGTTCCTCGAGGCCGTCGCGAGCCCGTCTCAGGCAGCTAGGCCGGACGAGCTGGAGGCCGCCCGCACCGCCACCCGCTGGGCGCTCGCCGGCGCGGTCGCGACGGTGCGTTCCGTGCGCGCGGCGATCGGGACCTGGACGGCACCGGCGCGCACGCGAGCCGAGCGCGTGGCATGAGCGTCTCGGCCGAGTTCCTCGCGGCCCGGTGGCAGACCGCCCCCGAGGCGCTCCCCGGCCTCGCGGCGGACTGGCTCGACCGCGACTGGGTCGCGCGGTTCGAGTCGTGGGCCGTGCCGCCCACGACGGCGCGCCTGTTCGTCCTCCAGGAGGACGGCCCCGCGGGCGCCGCGACGGCGGCCACGATGCCCGACCCGCGGGTGGCATACGAGCTGTTCCAGCGCTACGCCGGCGAGGGACAGCAGCTCACGCTGCTGCTGAACCACACCGAGCGCGTGGCGCCCGAGCTACGTGAGCTTCGTGACGGGCTCGGAATCGGCAACCCGTGGCGCCACGACGACGTGGTGGCGACGCTGTCCACCGCCGGCAGCGGGATCGGCTACCACGCGGGACACGAGGACAGCCTCGTGGTGCAGCTCGCCGGGCGGCGGCACTGGCGCGCCTGGTCGGCCGACCACGTGCCGGCCTCGCACCGGCACGAGCTGGTCTGGCGCCACGCGCCGGAGGGGCCGGGCGCGATCAGGCGCCCCGCCGCGGATCCGCTCGTCGACTGCGAGCTGGGCCCCGGCGACGTGCTGTACGTGCCCTCGCTCTTCCCGCACGAGGGCCGCACGCTCGAGCTGTCGGTGAGCCTGTCGATCGCGTGGCGAGGGGTGTCGGTGGCGACGCTGCTGGACGAGGTCGAGGCCCTGCCCGCCGCGGAGCGGACGCTTACGGAGCGCCACCCCGACGCCTTCCTCCGGCTGGTGCGCGACCCGCCGCCGGGTGCGCCGGACGCGTGCGCCGCCGTGATGGAGCAGCTCGATCCGGCGCTGCGCGCACTCCGTGTCTCCGCGACCGAACGCGAGTGGGTGCGCCGGTCCGTGGACGAGCTGCTGGCCGGCTGAGCCCCCGAGGGGGCCCAGCGGCCGTGGAGCGGTTCGCTACAGCGGCATCTTCCCGCGCGCGCGGCGTCCGAGCGAAGCGCTCTTGTTGGTCGCGCGGCGCGAGCTGCCGAACGGCTTCTGGAGCCAGCGCCCCAGGAAGCCCGGCGCGGATCCGGCGGCGCTCTGACCGACTCCGAGCGTCCTGTCGACGCCGCGCTGCGGATGGCGCGAGAGCCTCGGCAGCAGGAAGGCGAGCACCAGCAGTACGACACATACGGCCACGATCGCGGCGATGGTCATGTCTCTCTCCTCAGGTAGCGGGGGTACGCGTGCCCC
>DASVPL010000203.1:0-15064 GCA_036382905.1 Thermoleophilaceae bacterium
CGTCGCGGAGCGCGGCCCCGCCGCCTCCGCCTCCGCCGCCGACCTCGAGCCGCGCCTCGCGGACCGACTCGAACTCGCTCCGCGCCTGGTCGAGCTCGCCCTGAAGCGAGCCGGCCGCGCCGTTGACGCGCTCCACCAGCCCGTTGGCCGAGGAGCGCAGGTCGCCCAGCAGGCGATCGATCTCCCCCTCGATCGAGCCGGCGCGATCGAGCGCGCGCTGGGTCGCCTCGTCGGCGTCCGCGACGCGCTGCGCGGCATCGGCATCGGCGCGCTCGCGCGTCTCCCGGGCCTTCCGCGAGGCGTCGTCGGTGATCCGGCGCGCCTCGTCCTCGGCGTTCTGCTGGATCTCGGCGGCGCTGCGCTCGGCCGCCTCCACGATCGTGCGGACCTGGTCCGCGGCCGCGCCCGCGAGCGACGCGGGCGAGGGCTTCTGCTGGCGCTTGAGGTCGGCGACCGCGTCCGCGAGCTCGCGCAGGTGCCGGTCTACCTCGTCGGGGTCATAGCCCCGGCGCGCGGCCGAGAAGTCGTTGCGCTCGATGAAGTGACGGTCCAGTTCCAAGTTCTCTCCCGTGGGAATGGCGGGGCCTTACGGAGGCGTGCGGCGCGGAGCGTACCGCAACGGGGACCGCCTTTCGACGCGATCAGGCCGTGGCCTGCTGCTCGTCCAGCTCGGCTCGCAGGGCCTTTATCTCGTCGCGCAGCTTGGCCGCGTACTCGAAGCGCAGGTCGTCCGCGGCGAGGAGCATCTCCTCCTCGAGCTCGACGATCGTCTTCTGGATCTCCGAGGGCGCCATCCCCTGCTCGCGCGCGGCGCGGGCGCGCGCCTTGTGGCTGCGCTGGGGCACCTTCGACTCGAGCGAGAGGAAGTCCCCGACGTCGGAGATGCCCTTCTTGATCGACTCCGGCGTGATGCCGTGCTCCTCGTTGTAGGCGACCTGGATCGCGCGGCGGCGGTCGGTCTCGCCGATCGCCTTGCGCATCGCGGCGGACTCCTTGTCCGCGTACATGATCACGCGCCCCTTCACGTTGCGGGCGGCGCGACCGATCGTCTGGATAAGCGACGTCTCGCCGCGGAGGAAGCCCTCCTTGTCGGCATCGATGATCGCGACCAGGGTGACCTCGGGCAGGTCGAGGCCCTCGCGCAGCAGGTTCACGCCGACCAGCACGTCGAACTCGCCGAGCCGCAGGTCGCGGATGATCTGGATCCGCTCGAGCGTGTCGATCTCCGAGTGCAGGTAGCGGACCCGGAAGCCGTACTCCATCAGGTAGTCGGTGAGGTCCTCGGCCATCTTCTTCGTCAGCGTGGTCACGAGCGCGCGCTCGCCGGCCTCGGCCCGGGCGCGGACCTCGTTCATCAGGTCGTCGATCTGGTTCTTGGTCTCACGGACCTCGACGTGCGGGTCGATGATCCCCGTCGGCCGGACGATCTGCTCGACGATCCGCGACGAGTGCCCGCGCTCGAAGTCGCCGGGCGTGGCCGACACCATCACGATCTGCGGCGTGCGCGCGAGGAACTCGTCGAAGGTCTGCGGGCGGTTGTCCATCGCGCTCGGCAGGCGGAAGCCGTAGTCGACCAGGGTCTGCTTGCGCGAGCGGTCGCCCTCGAACATGCCGCCGATCTGCGGGATGGTCTGGTGCGACTCGTCAACGAAGCAGACGAAGTCCTCCGGGAAGTAGTCGAGCAGGCAGTACGGGCGCGAGCCGGGCGGGCGGCCGTCCAGGATCCGCGAGTAGTTCTCGATCCCGTTGCAGAAGCCGAGCTCCTTCATCATCTCGATGTCGAACTGCGTGCGCTGGCGGAGACGATGGGACTCGAGCAGCTTGCCCTCGCGCTCGAGCTCGGCGCAGCGGGCCTCGAGCTCGTCGCGGATCTCCTTCACGGCGCGCTCGATCGTGGGGCGGTCGGTGGCGTAGTGGGTGGCCGGCCAGATGCCGACGTGCTCGAGCTCGTTGTAGAGCTCCCCGGTCAGCGGGTCGAAGTGGTGGATCGCCTCGATCTCGTCACCGAAGAAGACCGCGCGGAAGGCCGTCTCGGCGTAGGCCGGGAAGACCTCGAGGGTCTCGCCCCTCACGCGGAACGAGCCGCGTGAGAGCGCCTGGTCGTTGCGGCTGTACTGGATCTCGACCAGCTTGCGGAGGATTTGGTCGCGGTCGGCCATCTCGCCCTTCTTCAGCAGCAGCATCTGCGCGTCGTACTTCTCGGGCGAGCCGAGGCCGTAGATGCACGAGACGCTGGCCACGATCACCACGTCGCGGCGCGCGAACAGCGCGCTCGTGGCGGCGTGGCGGAGGCGGTCGATCTCCTCGTTGATCGAGGAGTCCTTCTCGATGTAGAGGTCCGCGCTCGGGACGTACGCCTCGGGCTGGTAGTAGTCGTAGTACGAGACGAAGTACTCGACCGCGTTCTTGGGCAGGAACTCACGGAACTCGTTGCAGAGCTGCGCCGCCAGCGTCTTGTTGTGCGCGATCACGAGGGCCGGCCGCTGGACCTGCTCGATCGTGAAGGCCATCGTGGCGGTCTTGCCCGACCCGGTCACCCCGAGCAGCGTCTGGAAGCGCTCCCCGGCCTCGATCCCGGCGGCGAGCCCGTCGCGCGCCTGCGGCTGGTCCGCGACCGCCGTGTAGGCGGGGTTGATCTCGAACTTCGGCATCCTCGCCTGAAGCTAGCAGCGGCATTTGACCGGACGGGAGTTCCGTGTTTTGCTGAAGATATGCAAACCTCAGGTGTCCTGCTGTGCTCGATCGCGATGCTGGTGGGAGCCGCCGTCGGGGCGCCGGCCGCCGGGGCGCAGGAGCTGGACACCGGCCAGGTCCGCGACGCAGGCGGGCAGCCGCACGACTTCGACCGCAACGACAACTTCATCGTGTGCTTCAACCACGAGAACGGCGCCGTGATCGACGACCGGCCAGACCCGGAGACCGGTTTCGCCAGCTGTCCTAGGCCCTTCGGGCTCGTCCCGGTATTTCTACCCCTGTAGGCCATCGCCGGCGCCGCGGCGGTTAGGCTCCGGGCATGCGCCCCGCGCTCGCTTTGCTCCTGGCCGCGGTCGTCTCCGTGGCGCTGCTCGCCGCCCCCGCCGGGGCCACGCACTCACGCGGCAAGTGCACGCAGCGCGGCAAGACGCTGATCAGGAACGACTCCGGGCGGCTGTTCGAGAAGGACAACGTCGGCGGCGGGCTCACGCTGCTCGGATGCCTGTGGTCGGCCAACAGGACCGTCGTGCTCGACACCGCATACAGCGACTTCACGACCGACCACACCTACGGGCAGGAGCGGCTCGCCGGCCGCTACGCAGCGTGGGCCACGAGCACCGAGGACGTGAGCTGCAAGGCCGAGTGCCCGGCCGACTACCCGACCGTCCGGTTCGGCGTGCACGTGATGAACCTGCGCACGCGCGCGGAGCGGACCGTCGAGGGGATCCCGGCGGGCAGCGCGTTCAAGCTCAACGCCGACGGCGTGACCGCCTGGCTGGCGCGGCTTGGCAACGGCCAGCGCGAGGTGCACCTGTGGACCGCGAAGAGCCACGACGTGGTCGGCAGCGGCGCGGTCCCCAGCTCGTCGCTGCGCCTGACGCGCGACACCCTGAGCTGGGTCGACGGCGACGTGCAGCACACCGTCCGGCTGCCCTAGCTAGCGGAGGCCGAGCTCCCTCTCCGCGCGGACGTATCTTTCGCGGATGCCGCCCGACGAAACTGAACGCTCAGACACTCAAGGCTGGGAGCGAGAGTTCGCACTTCGCCGTCCGCGATATCAGCGCTTGGCGGAAGAGGTGAAATTCGCACTTGAGACTGAGCTATCGACCGCTGGCATCAAGACGCACGACGTCATCGCACGATGCAAGACGCTCGAAAGCCTCCGCGAGAAGATTGATCGCAAGCGATACGACCAGCCTCTCGAACAGGCCGAGGATCTGGCCGGAGTTCGGGTAGTAACGCTCTTCCTGTCCGACCTCCCGAGGGTTGAGGAACTCGTGAGGCGTCACTTGGACGTGCTCTCAGAAGAGGACACGATCGAGGCGGATGAGCCAGCCGTCTTCGGTTACATGTCTAAGCACTACGTGGGCACGCTCGCCGCGCGCTACGCGGGACCCCGTTACGACGATCTGGAGGGCCTAAAGGTCGAGATCCAGCTCCGTACGATTTTGATGGACGCGTGGGCAAGCGTCTCTCACCATCTCGCGTATAAGAGCGATTCGAGTATCCCGCGCGAGCTTCGGCGGCAGTTCTCAGCGTTGAGCGGACTGTTCTATGTCGCGGACCTACAGTTCGAAGCCCTGTTTGCCGGCTCCACGCTGGTGCAACACCAAGCGAGCGCAGCTCTCGAGGCCGGGGGCTCCACAGCAGAGGTAGACCTAAATCTGGACACCCTTGCGGCGTGGCTGCGCGATCGATTTCCGGATCGCGCGCACTCAGATCGAGAACAGGTCGCACGCCTTGTCGAGCAACTCAAGCAAGTCGGCTACACAACGCTCGGCGAGATCGAGAGCCTTGTTCAGCAGGCAGCTCCAGTCTTCGACCACCGTGAGCGGGGACGAGACCAAGCGTACTCAGATGTCGGCGCAGTGCGAGTCTCAGTCGCCCTAGTCAACCCTCAGTTCGACGCGCTTCGACTAAAGAAGGTCTTGGACGATATGAAGCAACGCGACGAGCCGAGGTCCGGCGGCTAGCGGAGGCCGAGCTCCCTCTTGTAGTGGCGGCGGTATTCGTCGCGCAGCTCGAACACGTTGTCCACGTACTCGCGCGTCTCGGGGAACGGGATGTGGTCGTCGCGGTTGAACTCGTCCTCGCCGCCGGCCTCGCGCGCCCACCTGTCCACGTTGGTCTCCCCCGCGTTGTACGCGGCCAGCGCCAGCTCCGTGTCGCCGTCGTAGCGGCGCAGGAGGTAGCGCAGGTAGTACGTCCCGTAGGCGATGTTGATCTGCGGCTTGGCGAGGTCCTCCTGGCTGAACGCGGTGCCGCCCGAGTCGCGGGCGATGAACTCTGCGGTCGCGGGCGTAATCTGCATGAGCCCACGCGCGCCGGCGTGCGAGGTCTGGTCGCGGAACTTCGACTCCTGGTAGATGACCGCGGCGACCAGCGCCGGGTCGAGGCCCTTCTCACGCGACTGCTGGCGGATGATGTCCTCGTGGCGCAACGGAAGCGTGATCTCGCGGATCGCGTCCTCCCCCGGGCCGAACCAGAGCGCCAGGCCGATTCCGGCGATGAGGCCGGCCGCGATCAGGGCGACGGCCGTGCGGCGCCTGCGGCGCACGGCTCGGCTCATCGCTCGATCCGTTCCAGTACTCCGATCAGCACCTCCTCCAACTCCTGCACTGTCCCATCGTTGCGCACGGCGAAGTCGGCACGCTCGGCCTTCTCGTCCTGCGGGAGCTGGCGCGACTCGCGCGAGGCCACTCCGCTGTGCCCCCGGGCGCCGATCCGCTCGTCGCGCAGCGCGTCGTCGGCGACGACCGCGATCGTGTGGTCGAAGGCCTGGTCCATGCCGGACTCGAACAGCAGCGGGACCTCGACGATCGCGGCGCGCGGGCGCTCGGAGCGGCCGTCGAGCTCCTCGCGCCAGCTCCAGATGCGCTCGCCGACCTTCGGCCACAGGTAGCCCTCGAGCCAGGCGCGCTGGGCGGGGTCGCCGAAGACGACCTCGGCCATCCGGTCGCGATCGACCGTCCCGCCGGGCGCGATGTCGGGACCGAAGCGCTCCGTGAGCTCGTCGCGCACGGGATCGCTCGCGAGCAGCTCGTGCACGACCGCGTCGCTCGACAGCGTGGCGGCGCCGGCGCGCTCGAGCGCGGCGAGGGCCTCGGACTTCCCCGCGCCGATACCGCCGGTCAGCCCGACGAACGGGATGCGCTCGCGGGCCGCGGAGCCCGCCACGCGCTAGGTGGTCGGTGCCGGGTTCGCGTGCCCGCGGGGGCGCGAAAACCGAGCTGGCCGAGGACGCAGGGTGATGTCCATGCATGAGTGCATGGACGAACCCGAGGACGCTGGCCCAGCGAAGGTTTGCAGCGTCATCCGGGGGTGCGGGAGCCCGGGACCGGCCACCTCAGGTCGCGGGGGCGTCGTCGGGCGGAGCGGCGGCGTCGCCCTCGGCCTCGACGGCGTCGGCGGGCGCGCCGGAGATGGCGTCGCCCGGAGCCGGCGCGTCGGGAAGCGGGGCGTCGCCCTCGGCGGAGACGGCGTCGGTGGCCGGCGGAGCCTCTTCGACGGGTGCGTCCTCGACGGGAGCCGGAGCGTCGCCGGCGGCGTCGGGCGCCGCGATGTCCTCGGCCGGAGCCTCGTTGGCCGGCTCGTCGTCGGCCGGCGGGGCGGGCTCCACCGGCGGGGCGGGCTCCACCGGCGGGGCGTCCACGTCGCCCTCGCCGACCGGCGCTGGCTCCACGGGGGCGTCCTCGACCGGGGCGGGCGCCTCGCCCTCCGCGCCGGCGAAGACGACGTCGGAGAGACCGAGGTCGTGGACCTCGCCGATCTCGCCCTCCTCGCCGGTGCCGCCGGAGGGCGGCAGGTAGTCGCCGCCCCCGAGCGGCAGCTCCTGGCCCTCGACGCGCTTGGCGCTGAGGCTGAGCCGGCGGCGCTCGGAGTCGATCTCGAGGATCTTCACCTTGATCACGTCGTTCTGGTTGACCACCTCGCGCGGGTTCTCGACGTGGTGCTGGGCGAGCTCGGAGATGTGGACGAGGCCCTCGACCCCGTCGAGGATCTCCACGAACGCGCCGAAGCTCACGACCTTGGTGACCTTGCCCTCGAGCTCGTCGCCGAGCGCGTAGGTGTCGACGACCCGCTGCCACGGGTCCTCCTGCGTCTGCTTCAGGCCCAGCGAGATCCGCTGGCGGTCGCGGTCGATGTCGAGCACCTTCACCGGCACGACCTGCCCGATCGAGAGGATCTCGGAGGGGTGGTTCACGTGGCTCCAGGAGAGCTCGGAGATGTGGATCAGGCCGTCGATGCCGTCGAGGTCGACGAATGCGCCGAAGTCGACGATGTTCGAGATCGCCCCCTCGACGATCTGGCCTGGCTGGAGTCGGTCGAGAATCTGCTGCCGCACCTCCTTGCGCTCCTCCTCGAGGACCGCGCGGCGCGAAAGTACCACGTTGTTGCGGGACCGGTTCAGCTCGATGACCTTGCACTCGATCATCTGGCCGAGGAACTCGTCCAGGTTCTGGACGCGGCGAATGTCGACCAGCGAGGCGGGCAGGAAGCCGCGCACCCCGAGGTCGATGATCAGGCCGCCCTTGACGACCTCGATGACCGAGCCCTCGACCGGCTCGCCGGACTCCGCGGCGCCCTCGATCTTGCGCCATGCCTTCTCGAAGCGGGCGCGCTTCTTGGAGAGCACGAGCCGGCCGTCCTGATCCTCCTTGGTGAGGACCAGCGCGTCGACCTCCTCGCCGAGCTCGACCTCGTCGTGAGGGTTCGCCGACTTGCGGATCGACAGCTCGTTCGAGGGGATGACGCCCTCGCTCTTGTAGCCGATGTCGACGAGGACCTCGTCCTTGTCGATCCGGACCACGTTGCCGCTGACGACATCGCCCTCGCTGAAGGGGACGATCGTCGCGTCGTAGTTGGGAACGATCTCGCCGTTGATCTCGAGGAGGAGTCCGTTCGATCCCTCCACGGCCTTCGGCGGCTCGGCTATAAGCGTGTCTCCCTCTGGCACCGGGCGCAAGAGTAGCGGCAAGCTAGCCTCTCCACCGATGGCGAAGCGGGTCACGAAGCGGGGCGCCGAGCGGACGCCTCTCGGCGGCGACTACGACGTCCTGATCTGCGGGGCGAGCTTCGCGGGGCTGTCCGTGGCCCGCGAGCTGGCGGGCAGTGGCGCGCGCACGCTGCTGATCGATCGCTACGCGGTGGGCGAGCGCCAGACCTCGGCCTGCGCGGCGCCAACCGACTGGCTCACGGCGCTGGGGCTCGAGGAATCGATCCGCCAGACGTTCCGCGACCTCGTCTTCCACACCCCCCACGGCGACGCGCGCTACCGGCTGCCGTTCACCTTCTCCACGTTCGACTACCGCCAGCTCTGCCGGCTCCTGTTCGAGCAGTGCGACGCCGAATTCGAGACCGCCAAGGTCGACGGCCGCGACGGAGACGTGGTTCACACCGACCGCGGCGACCTGCGCGCGCCGCTGATCGTGGACGCCCTCGGCTGGCGGCGCGTGCTCGCGAGCGAGGGGTACCAGCCGCCGGATGCCCCGCTGTCGCGCGGGCTCGAGGTGCACCCGCCCGGCTCGGGCGGCGATTTGGAGCTCTGGATCGACCGCCGCTACGTGCCCGCCGGCTACGCCTGGAGCTTCCCCGCGCGCGACGAGGTGCGGGTCGGCGTGGGCAGCTTCGACCCGCGCTTCCACGTGAAGGACACCACCGTGCTGCTGGCGGAGGACCTCGACGTGCCGGCCGTGCGCTACCAGGGCAACTGGATCCCGCACCGGCTGCGCGACTCCACCGAGGACGGCATCTTCTTCGCGGGGGACTCGGCGGGTCACTGCCTGCCGCTCACGGCCGAGGGCATCCGCACGGCGTTCCACTTCGGGATCGCGTGCGGGCGCGAGCTGCGCGCGGTGGTCGACGGCCGCCGCACGCGCGAGGACGCCCTGCGCCGCTACCACGACTTCAGCGCCGAGCACGAGTGGAAGTTCCGCTGGATGCTGCGCGCGCAGCAGGCGGTGCCGAGGGTGCCGCCGCGGCTGCTCGGGCCGCTGATCCGCGCGCTCGGCGCGCAGCGCGTGGTCGACTGGGCGTTCGGGCACTACCTGCGGATCGCACCCCCGCCGCCGCCCACGGTCGCCCGGCGGCCAGCGCCGGCGCGCGAGCCCGTCGCCGCCTAGCGGCCCCGCGGCCGCGCGAAGTCGTCGTCGCCCATGCGGACCAGGCCGAGCGCCACGGCCACCCCCGCCGCGAGCATCACCACGGAGCCGATCAGGTAGTACGCGTTCGAGACGATCAGCCCCTCGGTGCCGACCAGCAGCGACCCGAGCGCGAGCAGCCAGCCGGCCGGCTCGGGCAGGGCTCCGGAGCGGGCTGCCGTGACGGCGAGGTACACCATGCCCACCGTGAACGCCAGCGCCGGCACGTAGTACTGGAGCGACCACTCCGACTGCTGGACGTCGTGCAGCGCCTGTGCGGTCACGCGGGTGTCTCCGGTGCGCGCGGAGACCTCGCCGAGAATGCCCCACGTGAACCCGTCGAGCGCGACGACGGACGCGAGGGAGAGCACCCCGAGCAGGGCGAGCACACCGCCGACCAGACCCGCGACCGGGCGGTGGCGGCGCACCAGGAAAGCGAGCCCGAGCACGGCCACCGCGAAACCGAGGATCGCGAGGAGGGCCAGCAGGTGCGCGATCTGCCAGCGCGTGTAGTGGTCGGCGATCTCGGCGAGCTGCTTCGCCTCGTTGTCGCGTGCGTACTCCTTCGGGTGCAGGAGGTTGTCGACGAGGAACAGCACCGGCGCCAGTACGAACGCCGCGGCCGTGGCGCGGCGGTAGAGGCCGGCGTGCGGGAGCCGCTCGTTCAGAAGCCGCGGCGCTCGCGCTCGAGCCGGTCGCCGACGGTGCCCTCGGCCTGGCGGCGGCTGAGGAGGTAGCCACCCAGCCAGACGAGGCCCATGACCAGCGCGACCGCGCTGGCCCCGAGGGCCTCCGCGAGGTCGACCGCGCCGATCGCCGCGAAGAACAGGTACACGAGGGCGAGGCCGCCGCAGACGCCCACCGCGGCCGCCGCTGCCTTGCGCGGGTAACGGCCGCGACTCTCGGCGCGCTCGGTCCGGCGGCGGTCGGGAAGCCTGCGCCGCTCTTCGACCAGGGGCGGCTCCATGCCCATTTTTATCTCCCTCCCACGTGCGCCTGGGATGGTAATCGGAGTTTTGCGTGAGCTCAGGCGCATCCCCGCAGTCGCCTGGCCTGCCGCGATGGCCATGGTCGTGGTCGCGCTCGGCGTGGCCGTCGAGGCCGGGACGAGCGTCGTCAGCTTCGACCGCGGCGCCAACCGGGCCGTTCACGCCCACGCCGCCGAGCCGGTCACCGGGTCGGCCTTCGTGCTCAGCGCGCTCGGCTCCACCTTCGTGCTCGTCGGGGTGGTGCTCGCCGCGTCGCTTGGACTCGCTGTTCGCGGCCGCCGGCGCGCCTCCGTGGCGCTGATCTCCGCGTACGTCGTCACCGACGCCACCGTGGCGCTCATGAAGGTGCTCGTCGCCCGCCCGCGCCCGGGCGAGTCGCTCACCCATGCCGGCGGGTTCAGCTTCCCGAGCGGGCACGCGGCCACGAGCATGGCGGTGTACGGGAGCCTCGCCTTCGTATTCGCGCGTGCGCGCCGGGGGCTCCCGCGCGTGGCCTTTGCGCTCGCGGGCGGCGCGCTCGTCACGCTGATCGGCCTCAGCCGGATCTACCTCGGGGTGCACTACCCGAGCGACGTCGTGGCGGGCTGGATCACCGGCGCGGCGATCACGATCGCCGCCTGGACGATCGCGAGCAGGCTGCGCCCGCGGCGGGCGCCCGCGCCGGCCTAGGGCATGCGGTCGGTGGCCATCTGCTTCCCGCGGAAGCAGCCCACGGTGTACGGGAACTCCATCGTCGCGTGGTAGTGGTAGGTCGAGCGCTTCCTGCCGTCGATCTTCACGGTGTGCGTATGGCCGTGACAGGCGTCGAGCTCGGAGTTGCGCATGTACTCGCCGCCCGTGCCGCGCGGGCCGTAGATCGGGAAGCCGTCGAGCGCCCAGCCGATGCGCTTCGAGTGCGCCTTGCTCGACCCGGTCGCGATGCAGCGCGGCAGCGCGTGGTAGTGGTAGGTGCCCTGGATCTGAGGGTGGCCGTCGCAGCGGTCCTGGACCTCGTGGGCGCCGGCGTCGCGGCCGGTCGCGTCGACCGCGCTGAACATCGCCACGCCCGAGTCGAGGATCCCGACCTGCCCGCCCTGGATGCACTGCGCCGACGACAGCTTCTTCGGATTCTTCGGCAGCTGGAGGTCCACGCTCCCCGCGCGGATCGAATTCGGGTTGCGGTCGTACTGGTAGGCGTCGTCCGACGACGAGACGGGGTAGGTGCCGGTCGTGTGGTTGGTCGGCAGTCCGTTGCCGCGCAGCGTCCGCGTCGACCCGCTCACCGCCTGGCTGAACACGGCCTCCCTCCACTCGACGTCGCCGTCCACCATCGCCTTCCGCGTGTAGTCCCAGCGGTCGCCGTCGATCCACGGGCCGTCCTGCTGAGCGCCGCCGCCGCCCATCTGATCGCGGCACAGGTACAGGTATCCGCGCTTCGCACCGCTGGTCCGGACGTTGTCGTCCGCCACCGCCAGTCGCGTCAGGTCGAGGTCCTTGCCCTTGGCCGTCGCGTCGCCCTCGCCGCACGCCGCCAGTCCGACCGCCAGTGCCGCCAGCGCTCCCCCGATGCAGATGATGCCCCTCACGATCCCTCCTCCGGTTGCTGCGCGCCACCTTCCCGCTCGCGCGTATGCGCCACGTGAGAGGTGCGTAAGAGGATCTGAAGAACTACTCGCGGACGATCAGGAACACGCCCGCGGCCAGCAGCGCCACGCCGATCACGCGACCGACGCTGAGCGGCTTCTCGTCGAGCCCGAAGGCGCCGAGCCGGTCCATCACGACCGAGAACGAGAGCTGGCCCGTGATCGTGGCCGCCGTGAGGCCGCCCGCGCCGAGTGTGCGCACGCTCACCAGCACCGTCGTCACGTACGCGGCTCCCAGCAAGCCGCCCGTGAGGTAGTACCAGCGCAGGTCGCCGATGGCGGCGAGGTCCACCTTCGAGTTGCTCAGCAGGGTGATGCCGATCAGCGCGGTCGTCCCCACCGCGAACGAGATCGACGCCGCCGCGAACGTGCCCGCCGCCTTCCCGAGCGCCGAGTTGATCGGCGCCTGCATCGCCACGAGTCCGCCCGCGCAGGCCGTGAGCAGCACCGCGACCCCGGGCTTCACTTCGCCGCCAGCCAGTTCTCGCCGGAGCCGGCGTCCACGGCCAGCGGCGGGTCGAGCTCGTAGGCGTCGGCCATCTCGCGCACCACGATCTCCGACGCGGCGTCGACCTCCGCCACCGGCGCCTCGAACAGCAGCTCGTCGTGGATCTGGAGGACCAGGCGGGTGGACAGCCCCGCGTCGCGCAGCGCGTTCTCGCAGCGGACCATCGCGACCTTGATGATGTCGGCCGCGCTGCCCTGGATCGGCGTGTTCACGGCGAGCCGCTCGCCGAGCGAGCGCGTCTGCCACTTGCGCGAGCGCAGCTCGGGGATGCGGCGCTTGCGGCCGAAGATCGTGGTCACGTAGCCGCTCTCGGTCGCGTCGGCGATCGTCGAGTCGATGAACTGGCGGACCTTGGGGAAGCGGTCGAGGTAGCGCGCGATGAACTCGCCGGCCTCGTCCTGGGGAATGTCGAGCCGGTCGGCGAGCCCGTACGCCGAGAGCCCGTACACGATCCCGAAGTTGATCATCTTGGCCTTCGAGCGCGTGCCCGGATCGATGTCCTTCGGCTCGACGCCGAACATCTCGGCGGCGGTGGCCGTGTGCACGTCCTCGCCGCGGGCGAAGATGTCCTTCAGCACCTCTTCGCCACACACGTGCGCGAGCACGCGCAGCTCGACCTGCGAGTAGTCGGCGCTGATCAGCCGGTGGCCCTCCTCGGCGACGAAGCAGGCGCGGATCTCGCGGCCCAGCTCGGTTCGGATCGGGATGTTCTGGAGGTTCGGGTCGGTGCTCGAGAGCCGACCGGTGGTGGTCGAGGTCTGGTTGAAGGTCGTGTGCAGGCGGCTGCGCTGGTCCACCAGCAGCGGCAGCGCGTCGAGGTAGGTCGACTTGAGCTTCGAGAGCTCGCGCCAGCGCTCGATCTTCGGGATGATCTCGTGCTCGCCGCGGATCGCCTGGAGCACGCGCGCGTCGGTCGAGAAACCGGTCTTGCCACGGCGCTTGCGCGAGAGCTGGAGCTTCTCGAACAGGATCTCGCCGAGCTGCTGGGGCGAGCCGATCGTGAACTCCGTGCCGGCCAGCTCGTGGATCTCGCCCTCCAGGGTCTCGACCTGCTCCTGCACCTTGGCGCTGATCTCGGCGAGCTTGGCGGTGTCGAGCTTCACGCCCGCGCGCTCGAGGTCCACGAGCACGTCCACCAGCGGAAGCTCGACCTCCTCGAACAGGCGGGTCAGGCCCTCCTTCTCGAGCTCCGCGCGCTGGATCTCGGCCACGGCGCGGGTCACGACGGCGCGCTCGGCGAGGCCGTTGCCGGTTCCCTGCCCCTCGGACGGGGGGTCGATCTTCGCGCCGAGCCCCTCGCGCTCCGCCAGCTCGTGGAGCGGGTACGCGCGGCCCGCCGGGTCGAGCAGGTAGGCGGCGACGATCGTGTCGTGCTGGAGCGGCGGGGCCTGGCTCGGCTCCTCGCTCGCGGCCAGGGACTTCCAGTCGTGGGCCACGACCGGGCGCTCGCCCCAGGCCGCGGCGATGGCGGCGAGGCTCTCGGCCTCGCCGGTCAGGACCGTCTCGCCGCCGGCATATGCGGCGAATCGCAACGGCGGCTGGGGAGAGGCGGCCTCGACATCGAGGGAGAGCTCGAGCGGGGCGGCTTCGTCGGGACTTTCCTGTCCTGGAGGGACAGTGTCCCCCTGGGACAGGACGGTCGGGTCATCCTCCGGGACGGGGCGCTCCGCGACGAGGGTCGCGAGCGTCCCGTCCAACTCCCTAAGTGCCGCCGTTGGGCCCTCCACCGCTCGTGCGGAGAGCACCGTCGCCGCGATCTCCCGCGGCGCCGCCGCGTCCTCCCCCAGCGCCTCCTCCAGCCGCTCCAGGGGCGCACGCAGCTCGAACTCGCGGAACACCTCGCGCAGGCGCCCGCGGTCGGGCTCGTCGGCGAGGCACGACTCGAGGTCGATGTCGAGCTCGACGTCGCGCACGGCGGTGGCGAGCTGCTTCGACATCCGGGCGTCGTCGGCGTGGTTGGTCAGGTTCTCCTTGCGCTTGGCGCCGGAGATCTCGTCCACGCTCGCGAGCACCGTCTCCAGGGAGCCGAAGCGCTGGAGCAGCTCGGAGGCGGTCTTGTCGCCGATGCCCGGGACGCCCGGGATGTTGTCCGAGGTGTCGCCCTTGAGGCCGTAGAAGTCGGGGATCAGCTCCGGCGCGATGCCGTAGCGGTCGATCACGGCCTGGCGGTCATAGACCTTGGTCTCGGTGATGCCGCGGCTCGTGGCCATGACCTTCACCTCGCCGCGGCCGTCCTCGCGCGGCTCGATGAGCTGGAACGCGTCGCGGTCGCCGGTCACGATCGTTACGTCGATCGACTCCGCGCGGGCGCGCTCCGCGAGCGTGGCGATCACGTCGTCGGCCTCGTAGCCCGGCACCTTCACGTTGCGGTAGCCGAACGCCTCGACCAGCGGCTCGAAGTGCGGCCACTGCTCGCGCAGCAGGTCGGGCCGCGACTTGCGCTGTGCCTTGTAGTCGGCGGAGACCTCGTCGCGGCCCGACATGCCCGCGTCCCAGACCACGACGGTCGACTTCGGACCGTGCTCGGTGAGGATCTTCACGAGCATCGAGGCGAACCCGAAGATCGCGTTGGTGGGCTGCCCCTTCGAGGTCGCGATCGTCTCCGGCAGCGCGAAGAAGGCGCGATAGACGAGGCTGTTCCCGTCGATCAGGAAGATCTCGCGGGTCTCGTCGGCGGTCACCGGTGGATCTTAGGCGCGTGCCTCGATGACCAGCATGTCCTCCTCGCGCTCCCCGGGAGCGAGCAGGCCGCGGCGCTCGAGCAGCTCGGCGCGGGCGGAGACCAGCGGGCCGAGCGGGCCGCGCTCCCGCGCCACCACCTCGGCGCGGAGCCCGCCGGCGCGCAGCGCGGCGAGGGTCTCCTCCTCCCCGGTCAGCGAGGACACGACCATCAGGACGCGGCCGCCGGGCGACAGGTGCTCGGCCACGCCGGCCGCGAAGCGATCCACGAGTGCCCGCCCGTCGAAGCCCCCCTCCCACGCCCGCGCGGCGCCGGCGGTCGGGATCTCGTCGCCGGGCACGTAGGGCGGGTTGGCGGTGATCAGGTCGAAGCGCTCCCCGCTCACCGGTCCGAACAGGTCTCCGGAGAGCGCGCGCACGCGGCGGCCGTTC
>DASVPL010000204.1:0-3959 GCA_036382905.1 Thermoleophilaceae bacterium
GGGCGCCTGAGGGCCCGCGGGCGGCTCGTCGCCCGTCCCCCGCTGCGTGATTGTCCAGCCCGGGGCGGGGCGGCCGCGGAAGCAGCCGATCGAATACGGGAAGTCGGGGGTCAGGTGGTAGTGGTAGGTGCTGGCCTTCGAGCTGCCGACCCGGTGGCGGTGGCCGTGGCAGGCGTCGAGGTCGCGGCTGCGCAACGGCCTCCCGTGGGCGCCGCGCGGCCCGTAGACCGCAAAGCCGTCGCGCGCCCAGCCGACCAGCCCGGAGTGCGCACGACCGCTGGCACGCCGCCCGAGGCACGGCGCCGCGCCGCGATAGCGGTACAGGCCGGCGGCGTCGGTCCGGCCACCGCAGCGGTCGGTGACCTCGCGCGCGACGAGATCGCGGCCGCGGCCGTCGAACGGCGCGACGATCGGGACCCCGTCGGAGGCGATCGCGACCGGCAGGCTCGGGTCGATGCACGCCGCTCCACGCACGCGCGGTCGCTCGCTGAACGAGCCTCGCACGTCGTGCTCGGCGAGGGCGGCGGCGCCGGTGGCGAACGGTTGCGCGTCGTCGCCGGCCGGGGGCGGGAAGACTCCCGTGCGGCCCAGCACGGGCAACCCGTTGCCCGCGAAGTCGGTGACGCGGCCCGCTCCGCCGAGCTCGAACGACGCGAGCGGCCACACCAGCGCACCGTCCACGACAGGCCGCCGCGACGGCGTCCAGCGCCGGCCCGCTATCCACGGCAGCCGGCCCGCGGGGGACGGGGAGGCGGCGGGCGGCGCGCACGCGAGCGCCCGCCCGGGCGCCGGTCCCGACGTGACCACGCGACCGTCGCCGAGCGGAAAGCTCTGGCCGGGCCTCGCGGCGTGCGCCACGGCGGGGGCCAGCGCGGCCATGGCGATCAGCGCGGCCGCGAGTCGTAGGGCCGGCGTCACGCGGCCGCTCAAACGCGGGGAGAGCCGCCGTCGCGGCCGCGCGGCTGGCGCTGGATCGGGATGCGCACCCGGCCGGCCTTCGCGTCGCGCGCGGGGATCAGCGCCGCGCCCGGCGCCTGGTAGGGCACGAGCTCGGCCCTGAACGACTTGCGGACCTTCTCGATCTCCTCGGCCATCTCCTGCTGCACGCGCTCGGCCTGGCGCTCGAGGCGGCGCATGCGCTCGCGCATCCGGTCGAGCTCCTGCTCGAGCTCGAAGACCTTCTCGACGCCGGCGAGGTTCATGCCCAGCTCGGAGGTCAGCTCCTGGATCCGGCGCAGGCGCTCGACGTCGTCGGCTGAGTAGCGCCGCGTGCCGCCGCTCGTGCGCTCCGGCTCGATCAGGCCGCGCGACTCGTAGATGCGCAGCGTCTGCGGGTGCATGCCCGCGAGCTCCGCGGCCACCGAGATCATGTAGACGCCGCGGCGCGGGGGCGGCGATGCGTCGTGCTTGCCGGCCATCACTCCTCCTCTCCGGCGGCGTTCCCGGCGGCACCGGTGAAGAGCCGCTCGCGCGGGTTGCCGTCCATGACCTCGGCGAGCTGGTCGACCGCCTTCTTCTGCTTCCTGTCGAGGGACCGCGGAATGTCCACCGCGAGCCGGTAGTGGATGTCGCCGCGACCCTTCCCGCCGAGCCGCGGCGGGCCCTCGCCGCGCAGCCGCTGGACGGTTCCGTGCTGCGTCCCGGCGGGCACGCGGATGCGCTTGGTCCCGTTCAGCGTGGGCACCTCGACGGTCGCGCCGCGGATGGCCTCCACGATCGTGATCGGCACGTCCACCTCGAGGTGCTCGCCCTTGCGCCGGAAGACCGGGGAGTCGCCCACGCGGGTGATCACGTAGAGGTCGCCGGCCGGACCGCCGCGGCGGCCGGGCTCGCCCTTGCCGGCGAGCCGAACGCGGCTGCCGTCGCGCACGCCGGCGGGGATGTTCGCGCGGTAGCGCTTGACCTGGCGGGTGTTGCCGGTGCCGTGGCAGGTCGGGCACGGGTCCTTGATCTCGGTGCCGGTACCGCCGCACTTCGAGCACGGCTGCGAGATCGAGAACAGCCCCTGTCCCTCGGACTCGACGCCGCGCCCCTGGCAGCGCGAGCAGACGCTCGGCGACGTGCCCGGCTTCGCGCCGGTACCCGCGCAGGTGCGGCAGGACGCGGTCATCGGCACGGTCACCTGAACCTGCGCACCCTCCATCGCCTGCTCGAACGAGACGTGCACCTCGGTCTCGAGGTCGCGCCCGCGCTCGGGCCGGTTGGCCGTGCGCGCGCCGCCGCCGCGGGCGGCCCCGCCGAAGAGGTCGGAGAGGATGTCGCCGAAGCCCCCGACGCCCGGGCCGCCGCCCCCGCCCGTGCGGAACCCGCCCGGATCGAAGCCGCCGAAGAGGCCGCCGCCGGAGTCGTACTCCTTGCGCTTCTCGGGGTCGCCGACCATCGAGTACGCCTGCTGGACCTCCTTGAATCGCTCCTCCGAGCCCTTGTCGTCGGGGTTGCGATCGGGGTGGTACTGGCGCGCGAGCTTGCGGTACGCCTTCTTGATGTCCTCCTGCGTCGCCTTCTTGTCGACACCGAGGACGCTGTATGGGTCCTTGACCGCGGGCATGGCTCCTCCTCTAGGCGGAGACCACCACGCGGGCCGGTCGGATCACGCTGTCACGCGTGCTGTAGCCCTTCTCGACCACCTCGACGACGATGCCCGACTCGGCGCCCTCCTCGGGTCGCATCGACAGCGCCTCGTGGATCGTGGGATCGAACTTCTCGCCGACCGGGACGAGCGCCTCGACGCCCGCGCGCGCGAGCACGCCCTGGAGGTCGGCCAGCACGAGCTTGACCCCCTCGGCCAGCGGACCCTCGTCCTCGGCGGCCGCCGCGAGCGCCCGCTCGAGGTTGTCCACGACCGGGAGCAGCTCGCGCAGCAGCCCGACCTTCGCCCGCTCGCCGGCCTGCGAGGCCATCTGGGCGTTGCGCTTGCGGTAGTTCTCGAACTCGGCCTGCGTGCGCCGGGCGAGGTCGAGGTACTCGTCGCGCTGGGCCTCGGCCTGCGCGAGCGGGTCCTGGGGAGCCTCCTCCTGCGGAGCCTCCTGCGCCTGCGATTCCTCGGCCTGCTGCCCCGCCTCCTCGGACGGCTCGGGAGCGGCGGCCTGCTCGGCCGCCGCCCCGTTGTCGTCCCGCTGCTTGAGCTGCTCGCGCACGGCGGCCTCGTTCGGCGTGTGCCGCGTCATTACTCGCGGCCCTCGCCCTCGACCACCTCGGCGTCGACAACCTCCTCGTCGCTCACCGAGCCGTCACCGTCCGCCGACGCGCCGTTGCCGCCCGGAGCCGACTCGGCCTGCTCCTGGGCCGCCTGCGCGTACATCTGCTCGGACACCGCGTGGAACGCCGTCTGCACGGCCTCGGTCTTCTCGCGGAGCAGCGCCGGGTCGTCGGACTCCAGGTTCTCCCGGAGGTCCTTGATCGCGGCCTCGATCGTCTCCTTCGAGGACGCGTCGACCGCGTCACCGAGGTCGCCGAGCTGCTTCTCGGCCTGGTAGGCCGCGTTCTCGGCGTTGTTGCGGGCCTCGACCAGCTCGCGCTGGCGACGGTCGTCCTCGGCGTGCGCCTCGGCGTCCTTGACCATCCGTTCGACCTCGTCCTCGGACAGGCCCGAGCCGGCCTTGATCTCGATCTTCTGCTCCTTGCCGGTGCCGAGGTCCTTCGCGGACACGTTGAGGATGCCGTTGGCGTCGATGTCGAACGTGACCTCGATCTGCGGCATGCCGCGCGGCGCCGGGGGGATCCCGGTGAGCTGGAACTTGCCGAGCGACTTGTTGTTGTTGGCCATCTCGCGCTCGCCCTGGAGCACGTGGACCTCGACGCTCGGCTGGTTGTCCTCGGCCGTCGAGAACACCTCCGACTTGCGCGTCGGGATCGTGGTGTTGCGCTCGATGAGCTTCGTCATCACGCCGCCCTTGGTCTCGATGCCGAGGGTCAGCGGGGTCACGTCGAGCAGGAGGACGTCCTTGACGTCGCCGGCC